>NZ_JBHRSW010000005.1:0-488981 GCF_042646125.1 Agaribacter flavus | reverse complement strand
TATCGTCAACTGCCTAGGCTACCACTATCAACAAATTTATTCTTAAAATGGGTGCGGGATGTCAGATATATGCTCTAAAATTACTTAGATGTTTGTATTTGTCGGGTTGCTCAATCAATTTCAGCCATAACTGATGTGAAATGTCTTCGGCGCTTGTGGGATCGCTCAGTGTAAGTATGTAGTGATATATTTCGTTACTATGCTTTTTGTAGAGAGCTTCGACGACAGCAGCGTGCCGGTTTATCGTGGCTGTTTTGTTTCGATGACAATTGTCATTACTCGTTGTTCCAGCCGCAAACAATCCATCAATTTGTTTTAGTATTATCGATAGCATACTTTTTCCTTAATAGCCTATACAAAAGTACGAGCACTTAATCTGACAAACTGAAATCTAATTGAACCTGCATGGCGCTGACGGCAGTGGGTTGACCATTTTTTGTTTGAGGTTGATATTTCCATTTTTTCAGTGCGCTCCTTGCTGCTCTTTCAAACATACCTTTAGGCTTTGCATCTACGATAGTAATGTTTTCAACTTCACCTGCTGTATTTATATCGAACGATAACACTACAAAGCCCTCGATACCATCTCTAGCCGCAGTGGTGGGATATCTAGGGTTTGTTCGAAATAAAGGCCGCAATGTTGAGTTGGTTGCGCCAATTGTGGGGCTTATATTGGTTCGTATTATTGGTTTTTGTAATGAAAGTGTTGGGTTAATTTCACCAGGTATGGTTTTTTCCACAGGCACCAATATGGGAGTAGGGGGGCTCGTCGTTATTGGCTTAGGCTTGAGAGTTTGTTTTACTATGGTTTTTTCATCGGGTTCTTCAAATACTAAAGTAAGATTCACGTATTCAGATGGACGAATGGGCGCTTCGGCTTCCGCGTCAGTTAACTCGTGCATAATGATAAATAGGGCAAAAGTTATTATAAACGCAATGCTCGATTGTGTGCTTAATAACGCAATTCGTTGAAAAAACGACGGGCTATTTTGATTTAATGTATTGAGTGTGGACATACATTTTCCTTTTTTATGGGATAAACATACTGATTTACTAATAAGACGATTGAAGAGGTCTGCAGGGGTGAAATTTTTGTAAAAAAGTGGCAAGAGGCAATTTATAAATATCCAGATATATGAGGTGGTCAACACTGTTCCTTTATCAGAAGCTCCAAAAGAGTTGTCATGTATTTTTACATTGCAGTAACTTTTTAAGGGCTATTTGTTTTATATTGTTGATTTATATGCTTTTTTATTTTTGGTTTAATTTATGCATTTTAGCTTGTGGTAGCAAAGAGTTTAATTACCGCACGATAAATGTCATTGCGTTTATCAAGTGCTATAGAGGTAGCTCAATGCGCTATTTTATTTTAACAATCACTAAATAAGGATTTTTATGTTTAAGCTCAAAACTCTTTTGAGAGGTGTTATGGGATTAGCCTGTCTAGTCTTAAGTGTAACATCCGCCAATGCCTCTGTAATAAATCTCGGCTTTTCTTTAGATGAGTCCGGTTCTGTCGGTACGACAAACTTTAACACTACCAGAGATGCCTTAGCTGATGCACTTGCTGTTATTCCAACAACAGGTGCAATAGAGTATAGAATTGCTGTAACGACTTTTGCATCTGGCTTTACAAGTGTAATTGCCCCCACTATTGTCACTTCAAGTAACCTCGCTGCCCTTCAAGCTCAACTGCGGGCTACTACGTTCAATGGCGGCGGCACAAATACTGCGGGCGCAATTGATAATCTCACTTCGTTATTTTCTGCCTACAGCTCTGATTTAACGTTATTTAACATTACTACTGATGGTTCTCCAAATAGTCAATCGGCGGCAGAGAATTCTGCATTGGCAGCCTTCAATAGCTTTGTTGATGGTATTAGTTTTGAAGCTGTTGGATCGGGTATTACTAACGCTACTTCATTAGCAAGGATGGCGAGAATTGCGGGCTTGGGAACGTCTGGAGTCGCAGCAGATGGTGTTATAGTAAATGATATCACTGCTATTCCTAATGCAGCTACAACAGGTTTCGTTATTCCAGTATCTGATTTCGCGGCTTATTCTGCTGCTATCACTGCAAAAATCGGACAAATAGTGACTGATACAGGTGGCGCAGATCCTGTACCTAGTCCACATATATTTCTTTTGTTTGGCTTAGGATTTGTGGCTGTCTTTATTCGAACAAAAGCGAAGGTATAACTTTCGGTAGGTATAGTTTTGTATGATTCGAGTGATACTTAGCGTTACCTAGACCTCGAATAAGCAATTGCGCTTAGCAAAGCTTGAAATAATAATTATTAGTTTTATCCCCTCTAAACAAGTTAGAGGGGATTGCTATTTTTACAATCCAACAATTCAGGTTTAAAAAGGGGGAATGGCAGCTGTCGCATTCTTTCCTCTACTCACTGCTCAAATTACGCCCTTTAATTCTTCTTTTTAAACATAGCTTATGGCCGGATTGTTCTGGATACACTTGCGACTTTTTGTACTCTAGTGAGCCATTTACCGTAAAGTGCAAATCTGCCTTAAGATTTAGAAGTGATAGATAACTAAATACCTTGCAATCAACAGTCATCTGCGTATAATTCGCGCACCTTTTTGTCTGTACTAGGCAAATAAGGTTTGTTAACGGTAACGCGACAACGAGTTTGAGGCATATATGGTTACTATTCGTTTACAGCGTGGTGGTGCGAAAAAGCGCCCATTTTATCAAGTAGTTGTGGCTGACAGCCGCCGTGCACGCAACGGCAAGTTTATTGAAAACATCGGCTTCTTTAACCCAACAGCACAAGGTCAGGCTGAGAGATTACGTCTTGACTTAGAGCGCGTTGAATATTGGGTTGGAAAAGGCGCTGGCTTGTCAGATCGCGTTTCACGCTTGGTAAAGGATGCAAAAGCAGCTGCTTAAGCAGTTGTGATTGAATGGAGTAAAGATGAGTTCTGCATCTGGCAAATTAGTTGTTGGCAAAATTGGCGCACCAAATGGTGTACTCGGTTGGGTCAAAATTAACAGCTTTACTCAGCATCCAACAGATATATTTGACTACATTCCATGGTTTTTGGGAGATAGTCGACAAATAAAGGTTGACCAATGGCGTACTCACGGCAAAGCACTAGTGGCAAAGTTAGTGGGTATCGATAGCAGAAACGACGCTGAACTTATTAAGAATTTAGAAATAAGTGTAGAAGAGTCTCAGCTACCAGAGTTGGATGACGGTTTTTATTGGAAAGATCTTATCGGTATGCAAGTTGTCACCTCAAAAGGTTATAACTTGGGCACGATCAAACAAATGTTTGAGACGGGTGCGAATGATGTCATGACAATAAAAGCGAATGACAATGACGCTTTTGGGCAAACAGAACGCCTATTGCCTTTTATTTATGATGAAGTCGTATTAGAGGTAAATAAGGCAGATAACACTGTTACAGTGGACTGGGATCCAGGGTTTTAATGGCCGCAATACAACGCTTTTGTATTGTGACTTTATTCCCCGAGTTATTTACACCTTTTATCGAACAAGGTGTGTTTGGCAGGGCGGTAAAGAGTGGCATATTGAGGGTTGATATAATTAACCCGCGAGAATTTACTCACGATAAACATCGCACTGTTGATGACCGACCTTATGGCGGTGGACCCGGTATGTTGATGATGGTGCAACCTTTAGCAGATGCCATTGCCAAAGCGAAATCGCTATTGGCAGAAGACAGTAAGGTGATTTACTTGTCCCCTCAAGGGACGCAATTGAACTTTAGTGGTGTACAGCAGTTGAGTCGATATGCAGATATGGTACTTGTGGCTGGACGCTATGAAGGTATAGACGAGAGAGTAATCGCTACTTTAGTCGACGAAGAGTGGTCCATTGGTGATTACGTGTTAAGTGGTGGTGAGTTACCCGCCATGGTACTTATGGATGCGATAGCGAGATTAGTACCTGGGGTGTTGGGACATAAAGATTCGGCCAGCGAGGATTCATTTTCGCACGGTTTATTGGACTGCCCACATTACACACGACCCGAGACATTTAATGGTTTGTCCGTACCTAAAGTTCTATTGAGTGGTGATCACAAAAAAATTAAACAGTGGCGGCTTGAAGAGTCCATAATCAGAACACTTCAACGCCGACCAGATTTGTTAAATGACCTAGCTCTGACTGAGGAGCAACAGGCACTCGTTAAAAAATATCGACAGTCCTGATGCAGCAAGATGACAGTTATTCTAGGATGAGAGGATTAGATGAGTAAAGTCAATCAAGATATCATCAAGAAGATTGAACAAGCACAACTAAAAACTGATTTACCAGAATTTGGTCCTGGTGACACAGTAGTAGTGCGAGTTAAAGTTAAAGAAGGTGACAAAGAGCGTCTACAGGCTTATGAAGGCGTTGTCATTGCTAAACGTAACCGCGGTTTACATTCTGCTTTTACTGTTCGTAAAATTTCAAGCGGTGAAGGTGTAGAGCGTGTGTTTCAAACTCACAGCCCAGCGGTCGATTCTATTGAAGTGAAACGTCGCGGTGCAGTTCGTAGAGCTAAACTATACTATCTACGTGAACGTTCAGGTAAGTCTGCACGTATCAAAGAAAAGCTTAATTAATATTAATTCTGCGTTATCGTTAACAATAAAAACCCGCTTTATAGCGGGTTTTTTAATACATGAAAATGACTTTTTATTTGAGTGATTTTACCGTTCTATGAACTAGGGTCCGTTGAACTTTGGTGTACAAGTTTTGTTCAATTATAGTCTATCTGATCGCGGCGCAGACTTGCAGGCCTAATGGGTTAAGTCAAAAGGCTGCAACAAGGAGCAGATAGACTATAATTGAACCCTTCTGGGCAGGGCTTGTGCTTCATTTCTACTGCTTTATCGCTCCTTTATGTAGAACAACTACACGACAGTCGCTCTGCATTGTATAAATGAAGCACAAATCGCTGCAAAATTGCACACCAAAGGTCAACAGACCCTAAGACAGTTCTTTTACTGCATCTATCATCCAGCCTTTTACCTCCGGTACATATTTGTAGCATTCTCACATTGCATTATTTTTTACTTCTCGCATAATAAACTCTGTCCAAAAATAGGATTGCAGCTGATGTACTCCTGTTCATGCATATAATAATAAAAGCTAGAGTCGGTCAAAGAGCGCTAGCAACAATAAAACGACGGAGAAGTTTATGCAAAATGCCCAATCTACATGGGTTACTCGAGCCTTAGATCGTGTTGAAGTTGTAGGGAATAAACTCCCTGATCCTGCGATTATATTCCTCATTTGTTTATTGGTCGTGTGGGTATTTTCTGCCGCACTTTCGCATGTATCTTTTGATTCTATTGACCCTAGAACGGGTGAAGCGATTGTTGTTAATAACTTAATGACCGGCGACTCCATCGCCGACTTTCTCAGTCGTATGGTCAAGATATTTACTGGTTTTGCACCTTTGGGCGTCGTATTGGTGGCAATGTTAGGTGTTGGTGTTGCAGAGCATTCTGGCTTCATTAGCGCTGGCTTGAAAAAGATGCTTGATGCGACACCCAAAACATTTGTAACGCCAATGGTGGTATTGGTTGCGCTTATATCACATACTGCAACGGACGCTGGGTATGTATTGGTTATTCCACTTGCGGGCGTTATTTTCTATGCCATGGGTAGACATCCCTTGGCGGGGATTGCCGCAGCCTTTGCAGGGGTAAGTGGTGGTTTTTGCGCTAATTTTATCCCATCTGCCATCGATCCTTTGTTGCAGAGCTTTACACAGGAAGCTGCGAGAATCATTGACCCCACTATTGAGGTTAACCCTTTAAACAACTATATATTTAACTCTATTTCATCTATTTTAATTATCAGCATCGCTTGGTATTTAACAGATAAAGTCATCGAACCGCGTCTAAAAAATGTAGAGGTGGATGGCGACCCCAGCGAAATTCCAAAGTTCGAAGTGCTAAACGAGAAACAGAAAAAAGCACTTAGATGGGCAAGTCTGTCGATGCTTTTAGGTATTATCGTATTGGTTGCCGTTACTTTACCTGAATCAAGCCCTATGCGAGACCCTAAAGGCAATCTCACTACATTTGCTGCACCAATAATGCAGTCCATTGTCCCTATTATCTTCTTATTGTTTTTATTACCTGGTGTTGTATATGGCTACCTGTCGGGCGCATATTCTTCGACGAAGGATATTATTGACAGTATGACTAAGGCTATGCAAGGCATGAGTTATTATATTGTCATGGCATTCTTTTGTGCACTCTTCATTGATGCATTTAATAAGTCGAACTTGGGGGCTCTCTTAGCTATCGAGGGTGCTGAAGTACTAAAAACCCTCGGTCTACCGAGTATGGTGACGGTTGTTGGTATTGTGTTTTTAACCGCATTTGTGAATTTGTTTGTTGGCTCTAGTTCAGCAAAGTGGGCATTGCTTGGCCCAATATTTGTGCCGATGTTAATGCAACTGGGTATTTCACCTGACCTGACGCAAATTGCATACCGAGTAGGGGATTCCTCTTCAAATATTATCACTCCCTTGTTGCCTTATTTTCCCTTAGTCGTGATTTACTGCCAACGTTACGTAAAATCAACGGGGATAGGCACGTTGCTCTCTCTAATGCTGCCTTATAGCATAACCATTTTAATCGCTTGGACGATATTTTTGTTATTGTATTGGTCTTTAGGTATTCCTTTGGGTATTCAGTCTAGTTACGTTTATCCAGCTGTGGGATGACTTATTCCAGAAAAATATTGCCCTCGTGCCGTGCTTTTGTTAAAACACACGTCCACGCGTTAAAAATAAAACCAAAGCACGTGCACACTTTATAGGGATCTCAAAACTATCGACAGAAAATAAGCCTAGTGGCTTAGGGCTCGCTGTGTAATAAATGTTACAAGTTCAGCAAGCCTTATTACGGTCTCTTTTTTTTACCCAATATTAGGGCAATAACATGACAGAGAGTCAGTTAGACCCTAACGATTAAGCAAGTGTATAGAGACAATGCATAAAGATAGTGTTAATAATTTACATGTAAGTGGAGAACGGGTACTAGTCAGCCCAGAGCAGCTCGCGAATGAAATGCCCATCAGTGATAAAGCGAGAGCTTTTGTTGAATCTGCTAGAAGCACAATTTCCGATATTATTCATCGTAAAGATCATCGCTTGCTCATCGTGTGTGGCCCCTGTTCTATACATGATGTCGTTGCTGCGAAAGAATACGCACAAAAACTAAAAGCCCTTCATAAATTGTGTAAGGATACCTTGTATATTGTTATGCGGGTATATTTTGAAAAGCCACGCACCACCACTGGGTGGAAAGGCTTGATCAATGATCCCCATTTGGATGACTCATTTGATATTGAAACTGGACTCAGGACAGCAAGAGAGCTTTTGAATTATTTGGCTGAGCTCGAAATCCCTGTCGCGACAGAAGCGCTTGATCCGATTAGTCCGCAATACCTCGCTGAATATTTTAGTTGGGCAGCGATTGGTGCAAGAACTTCTGAATCTCAGACGCACCGCGAGATGGCCTCTGGTCTGTCAATGCCAGTTGGTTTTAAAAACGGTACGGATGGAAGTTTAGATATTGCGATAAATGCGCTCAAATCAGCCGCGTCTGGACATAATTTTATGGGCATTAATAAGCAAGGTCAGGTCAGTGTTATTAAAACTGAAGGCAATCCTGATGGGCATATTATTTTGCGCGGTGGTAAGCAGCCAAATTACGACTCCGTGGCGGTAGCAGAATGTGAAACTGCCTTGAATCAAGCAAAGGTGACTTCAGCACTAGTGGTAGACTGTAGTCATGCTAACTCATCAAAAGATTACACGCGTCAACCCTTGGTAGCAGAAAATGTGTTTAATCAAATTGTCGAAGGCAACACTTCTATCATTGGCATTATGTTAGAAAGCCATTTAAATGAAGGCAATCAAAGCATGACGGGAAAATCTGTTGAGCAATTAGACTATGGCGTCTCCATCACGGACGGCTGTATTAATTGGGATAAAACCGACGAACTCATTAGTTTAGCTAACCGTAAGCTGGCTTCAGTGTTGCCTACCCGCCTTAATAAGTGATATAGCAGATATATGACAGACTCTCAGCAGCCTTCGCTTGACGCTTCTTTATCTGCACTACGAGAACAGATTGATGAAGTTGATTCTGCGCTTGTGGATTTGTTAAAGCGCCGCACGGATATCACGACTAAGGTAGGGCAATTAAAGAGTAAACATGCCAAACCTGTCTATGTGCCCGAACGTGAACGCGCGTTAATTCAAGCGCGTCGAGAGCAAGCTGAGCAGGCGGGTATCAACCCTGATTTAATTGAAGATATACTCAGAAGAACGTTCAGAGAGTCCTATCACTCGCAGCACGCAGAGTATGCGCGTGTAAATCCCAACTTAAATAGAGTGGTGGTTGTCGGTGGTAATGGTGCCTTGGGGAAGGTATTCGTGAACTTGTTCGCACAGTCTAGCTATGACGTGAGTGTTTTAGATAAAGATGACTGGGACAAGGCAGAGAGTTTGTTGGCTGATGCTGAGCTAGTGATAATCGCCGTGCCAATCAACAAGACAGAAAGTGTTATCGACACTCTGCCCAAACTCCCAAAAAACTGCATACTCGCTGACATTACCAGTGTTAAAACCAAGCCTTTAGCTGCGATGTTGCGTAAGCATAGTGGGCCTGTTGTGGGGCTTCATCCTATGTTTGGGCCTGATGCTCCCGGCATGATAAAACAGGTTGTTGTGGTGTGTCATGGAAGGGGACAGACGCAATATGCTTGGTTTCTTGAACAAATGAAGTTGTGGGGCGCGTCGCTGCATATCAGCCAAGCAGATACACATGATAAAGCTATGAGTATCATACAAGTCATGCGGCACTTCTCTAGCTTTGTCTATGGCCTACATTTGTGTAACGAAGACCCTGACATCAACGAATTAATGGCCTTCAGCTCACCTATTTATCGCTTAGAGCTGGCAATGGTTGGACGGTTGTTTGCGCAGGCGCCAGAGTTGTATGCGGACATTATTTTTGAGAATAGTGAAAATGTGCAATTGTTAGAACGTTTCATTGAACGTTATACTGATTCTACTGAGCTATTGAAACAGTCTGACAAGGCAAAATTTATTGCTCAATTTAAGACTGTTTCTGAATGGTTCGGTGACTATGCATCACAATGTCTTGCTGATAGTAAACAAATGCTACTAAAAGCAGATGATAGCCACTTGTTGAGAAAAAAGTAACAAAGGGCTATCAGCTTGTCTGGCTGTATTTGTTAGTTAAATGTGCTTGTATTTTGTTGTGAAACTGTCCATTTAGCTGATAAAACCGAAAATAAAAAAGAAGCGTTATCGCAAAAAACAAACTGGGTACACCTATCATTATCCATTTCATACCAAGTATTGTTTCGTCGCTTTGCTCTGCGTTGGGAATGTAGCCAACCATGCTTAATAGTACGCCAATAAAAAATCCACCAATTGCTGAGCCGGCTTTCACCACCATTGTTTGCACTGCGTAAGCAATACTCTCGCATCTTACATCTAACTTATATTCACCGTAGTCGACGGTATCGGCAACCATAATGACGATTAATACCCAAAAAAAGCCCATTCCAGCATTAAAAAGTACGCCAGCGGTCGATATTAAAATGACACTTTGAGGGGAAAATATGCCTGCTAACAGCAAAACAACTGCTCCCAGTATAGGGAGACCTGAGGCGGCCGCCCAGATTGCTTGGCGGGGAATGTACTTTGTTAACCATGGAAAGGCAATAAGTGCCGCGAGGTTCGCTATACCAGCATAGGCTAAATAGTAAGAAAACAGATCGGCGTCACCCGAAACATATGTAAAGTAATAAATACCAAAAGCAAAGATGACATTTGTTGCAACATTGTAGGACAGTGACATCACCAATAAGGTTGTTAGTTGGTCGTTGCGGTAAATTAACGATATAAGCTTTTTTAAACTTAGTTTTTCTTCTTCGCTATCTATTTTGTCTATTTTATTACCCGAGCTATAGCGCTCTTGCACATTGAGCAAGGTAATAATGGTAGACAGCATAAAAAAGAAAATGATTACCAGAGTGAAAACCTGAAAGCCATAACCTTGGTTTTCACCACCAACATAGTCGACAAATTTTAACGTAACCGCTGCGGTAACGATATAGGCAAGGCTGGCAAAAAACCTAGGATAAGGTACCAGCTCTTCTCGCTCTCGTTTATCTAGCGTTAAGGTCGGCACTAGTGACCAAAAAGGAATATCCATTAATGTGTAAGTCATGCCCCAAAGTACATAACTAATGGCGATATAAACAATAAGCGTGGTGCCCTCGAAGTGATGTGCGCTGAATACGGCAAACAAGACGATGGAATTTAGTATCGCGCCGATAAGGATCCAAGGTTTAAACTTTCCCCAACGCGAACGGGTGCTGTTTACTATCCAGCCCATGACAGGGTCATTAAATGCATCCCATGTGCGTGCGAACAAAAATATGGTGCCGACAACCGCGGCAGAAACGCCTACCACATCGGTGTAGTAATAGAGGATGTAGATATAGACGATTTGAATGGCAAAGTCTTTGCCGAAAGCGCCAAAGCCAAAACTCAACTTGGTATTCATGGATAGGCTCATGCCTTACCCCCAACAAGTGCATGATTGAGGCTACGAAATTATAGCCTTAGGATTAATAGTAGAAGAGTTCTCAGACTTATCAATGTAAGTATAGAAAAATCATGTTCTTAAGTTCAGGCCGAATAAAACATAGTAGGTGAGGGTGCTTGAGGAACGTCACCATACATCTGCGGATGATGGTGACCTTGTTTCTTAAGTATCAACAATAAAGTCGCGCTTGGCTATTGGATTACTTATCCGTCAGGGTAGAGGCGACGGATACTCTGGTGGGTGATACTTCTTCAACGGGATAACAACCTAGTACTTTAAAATATCGTGTCATGCTGCGCAGCGCGTCAAGCGCTTTTTGCATCGGGCCATCTTCAATATTGCCTTCGACATCGACGTAGAACATTTCTTCCCAAGGGTTGCCGTTAATAGGGCGAGATTCCAGTTTTGTCATAGCAATGCCATTTTCTTTTAGCACTGTTAGCGCATCAACCAATGCACCGGGTGTTTGTACAGTGGACATGATCATCGTGGTTTTTGCAGGGACTTGTAGAGGGACTTTAATTGGGTTTCGGGCTACAACAATAAAACGACTATGGTTTTCTTTTTGATTGGCGAGCTTAGACTGAATAGCGCGTAAACCGTGCAATTTGCCGCCGCCTTCCGAGCCAATTGCAGCGACTTCAGGCGATTTTAACTCATTTACAATTAGCATTGCCGCAGAGGTACTATCACAAGGTTTGACTTCGACATTACCCAGTTCTGCTAAAAAGTGACTGCATTGAGCAAATACTTGTGGGTGGGCATACAAGGTTTTAATTTTGCCTACTTCAACATCTTGATGAACAAGTAAAGCATGGTTTATTTCGTGAGTAAGCTCGCCCACTATGCTAAGTCGCGTATGTTGAAGTTGATCGTAGACTTCGTTGATACTGCCTGATGAGGTGTTTTCAATGGGTAATACGGCAAAATCTGCCTCGCTGCTTTCTACAGTTGCGATGATGTCCGCAAAACTTTTGCAGCCCATTTCAACAAGTTTACCGCTGCGGCGGGCAAAGTATTTCTGCGTGGCTAAATAGCTGTATGAACCCTTTTCACCCAAAAACGCCACGCGATTAATCGGGAGGCTCGCATCAGGGTTAGCGCGTTGTGCCAGTAAAGATTGTTGATTTAGTACCGAATCTTCAATTATTACGTGAAATAATTTGGTCACAAAGTGCGGATCTAAACCTATTTCTTGACCTTTTTTAATTAACCTAATGAGCAGTTGTTCTTCTCGTGCTTGATCGCGAACTTGAATTTGGTGCTTTATTTTGGTTTCGGCTACTTGATTGGTCAGTTGTTGACGCTTTGCAATGATTGACAGTAGTTCATTGTCTGTTTCGGTGATTGCGACACGTAGCGCTGCTAATTCCTCATTTGCCAATTTGCTTGAGTCCTATACTTGTTTTTACAGGCGGCATGACTTTTAATTTTCACACCGCAATTGGATATGTGGACTGTAAAAAACACCTGTCGCCCTGTCAATGCAGTTTTTGTTTTAACTAAGAATTATTCAGGGCTATGACTTAATTGTCTAGCAATCGAGAGAGTATCGCTCTGACTTCATCAGACTCAAAGGGTTTATCGCACAAAGCGTTTACGCCCGTTTGTTGTATGTTACTCATATGTGCGCTTTGGGTATTTTCTGATGTGACCATGATGATTGGTATGTGCGTGGTCGCTGGATTAAATCTGACAAACTCGGATAGTTCGCGTCCATCCATTTCAGGCATATTGTAGTCAGTAACGACTAGATCAAATTCGAGATCCTTTAAGTAAGTCAAGGCATGTGCGCCGTTTTCAGCCTCGGTGATACGTTGAATACCCATGTTCTGCAAAACGCGTTTTATATGATTTCTCGCCAGCTTACTATCATCAACTAACAGCACTCGGACTTCTTCAATATCAAAGCTTTCTAGATCAAGCTCTTCGGTGTTCATTAGCTGTAAGCTAGCGTTTAAACCGCGTTCCAGATGGATTGGTTCAAATGGCTTGGGGAGTATAGCGGCCACGCCGGATTGTTTGAATTGTTCAAGCTTGGATATACTTGTTTCACTCGATACCAGCATAAATGGAATTGAGTTGGCACTATCGTCTGCTTTGAGGTGTTGTAAGATATCCAAGCCAGTACCGTCTGACAAATACATGGCACTCACAATCACATCTGCTGCGTGTTTGGCAATTTCATGTTTAGCTTGCGTCACATTTTTGACTATGTCTACACTGTTTACGTCCGCGCTTTTTAACAACTTGCTGATTATTTTTGCCTGGGTATCAGAGGGCTCAACCAACAGTATATGTAAGTCAGTGATGTCTAATTTATGCATTCATACCTTCTATATTGTCTACAGCCTTTAAGGCGTGCTCTCAAATTTTTTAAGTTAAGGAGAACATGACGCTAAAATTGACCAATTTTAGCCGCCAGCTAGCTTTACTTTATATCCTTTTGTTTCAAGAATCTGTTTCAACTTTTCTCTGACATCTCCTTGAATTTCAATATCATACTGTTTTATTGCACCACCGCATCCGCATTGCTTTTTTAAGTCACTGCACAGTTTTTTCAAGTCTTGTCCCGACAAACCCAATCCAGTGATGAGTGACACACCTTTACCTTTTTTGCCTTTGGTAATTCGCTGCAGACGCACAATACCATCACCTTTAGGCACATCTTCCTGTGCCACACTTTCTTTTATTCGCCCACTATCTGTGGAATAAACGAGTCTGGAATTTGTCATAAAATTGTCCTTTGTTAATGCGCTATACAAAATAAGTGCCAGTCTTATGGAGTTGTTTGTTTTTTCGATTTTAAGTACGAGCGAACAAATAAGTATAGCGCTACTGACCCTAAGATACACAAATTATGCAGTAAAGTTTGTTGTTGACTAGGCGCTGTTTTCTTTTAAAATGTAATTGAGACTTATTATCAATAACGTAGAGGGTGGCAAGGTTCGCGCATATCGGCGATTACTTGAAAGCCACCGAGCCTTTAGCATTAAAACAAAATGGAATCCTTAGGGGGCCTTATCAAATCTTTAGCCTTATTGTTTATTCTTTGTTTTGTTGGTCAAAGTGTGGCCGCAGAAATCAACGTGTATTCTGGACGAAAAGAAGCACTTATCAAACCTTTGCTAGATAAATTTACTGAGCAAACAGGGATAAAAGTTAATTTGGTCACGGGCAAAGCAGACGCGCTTATCAGTCGAGCAGCGTCAGAAGGCGAATTTTCCCCAGTTGATTTGCTTGTGATGGCGGATGCTGGGCGCCTTGTCCGTGCTAAAAATATGGGCTTAACGCAAACTCTGGATGTTGACCTACCAACGCTTTCTACTTCATTTGTTGACCCAGAGGGGCACTGGGTAGCCTTGACCACCCGAGCCAGAGCTATCATGTATAAAAAGGGCGCGGCAAATGACTTGCCTGAATCTATGTTGGCACTCGCAAATGATAAGTACAGAGGTAAAATTTGCGTGCGTTCATCGAGTAATATTTACAATCAATCGATGACCGCCGCGATGTTGATTGAGCATGGTGCAGCGCGCACTGCCGATTGGGCGAGCGGCATTGCAGCAAACATGGCAAGAAAACCGAAAGGGGGAGATCGAGACCAGATCAAGGCTATGATTGCAGGCGAATGTGATTATGCGATCGCTAATACCTATTACTTAGGGGGAATGCTAAGTTCATCAGATGAAAGTACCCGCAAAGTAGCAGAGCAGGTGGCAATTGCTTGGACACCTGCCGCTAAAGGAGGCACGCATATCAATATTTCTGGTATCTCTATTGCAAAGCACGCTCCTAATAAATCTGATGCACAAAAGCTAATCACATTTATGCTGGCGGCTGAGCAGCAAGCTTGGTATGCACAGGTAAACCAGGAATACCCCGTGTTAAAAAATGCTGATTGGAGTGAAATACTCGAAAGTCTTGGTAGGTTTGATACTCAGTTAGTTGACTTTAATAAAATGGGACAATTAAACGGTGAAGCCTTAAAAATTATGGATAGAGCAGGCTGGCAGTAAACAAGCTACAAAATAGTACGGCTATGTCTCCGGCTTTATGCGGTAAAGGAGATATAGCTATAGTAAAAATTTTACAAGCAAAGCGGTACGGCAGCATTTAATGAATGGATTTTTTTGGGTAAAAACAAGTGCTCTATTTTTTGCCTGTTTGTTAGTACTTCCCCTCGTGTCAGTCGTATCCAGTCTTTTTTCGCCCGATTTAGCGACTTGGCAACATCTCATTGATACAGTACTGGCAGACTATGTTGTTAACAGCATTGGTTTAGCCTTTGGCAGTGCAAGCGGTGCCATATTCATTGGAAGTGGCGCTGGCTATATAATGGCAAATTATCGTTTTAAGGGTAAAGTCGTAGTACAAATATGTCTGTTGCTGCCGCTGGCTATGCCTGCCTATATTATTGCATACACGTATACAGGGTTGATGGACTTTGGCTCGCCTTTCCAGCAGTTTATACAGGCAACCTTTGGTTTAGCAAAAAATACGCGAGTGCTGCCTGACATCCGAAATTTAGCTGGGGCGATAGTGATGTTGTCCTTGGTTTTGTATCCCTATGTCTATTTACTCAGTTATGCGGCTTTTAAAAGTCAGCCTACTAGCTTAAAACAAGTATCGACACTGGCTGGGCGGAGTAAATACTCGCATTTTTTTCTGATTGCTGTGCCGATAGCTCGACCGGCTATACTTACCGGTGGCGCATTGGTTATGATGGAAGCTTTGGCTGACTACGGTACGGTGGCTTACTTTGGTGTGAATACCTTTAGCACAGGTATTTATAGAACATGGTTTGGCATGGGTAACCGAGAGGTCGCTGCACAACTCGCTTCTGCCTTGTGCCTTTTTGTGTTTTTAGTGTTGTTCTTAGAAAAACACGCCAGAAAAGACGCTAGGCGATACCAAAACAATACCAAAAGCAAACATACAGCTAAACAGTTAACAGGTAAGGCTGTTGTGTTAGTAACCGCAGTTTGTATGTTGCCACCATTATTTGGGTTTTTTATACCAACGAGCCAATTGTTCATTTGGGCTTTCTTTAACTCCAACGCCGATACAACGGGCTTTGCCAGTTTATTGGGGAACACACTATACGTGTCTCTTGTCGCGGCTATCATCATAGTGGCATTGGCAATGTTGTTTTCGACCCTGGCGCGCTACGCCAACAAGTCTTTCTACAATAGGATTATACAAGTTCTGTCTCTTGGCTATGCCTTACCTGGCTTGGTTGTAGCGGTAGGAGTAATCAGTGTGTCAGGCTGGTTAGATAGGCAGATAAATATATTTTCTATGGCGTGGTTAGATACGCGACCGGGACTTGTCATTTCTGGTAGTATCACTATTTTGGTTTTTGCCTATGCTGTCAGATATTTGAGTGTTGCCCTACAAAACACCGAAACTGGCTATGCCAGAATGCCTAGGCAAATGGATACTGCAGCGCTGAGTCTACACCATAAACGCAGCGCTTTATTCACTCGTATTCATTTACCCTTAATGCAGTCGAGTGTGTTGAGTGCATTACTCCTTGTATTTGTTGATGTGCTAAAGGAGCTACCGGCCACATTAGTACTTAGGCCTTTCAATTTTAATACTCTAGCGGTAAAAGCACATGAGCTTGCCAGCGATGAGCGTTTGATAGATGCCGCTTTACCCGCGATCGCTATTGTCGGTATTGGCTTGTTACCAGTATGCTTACTTATTTATCAGTTAGAGCGGAGTAAAACTTAGTGTTAGCAGTACGAGATTTATGTATAGCCTATAACAATGATCCGGTACTCCGTGTTAACGAACTGCATCTAAAAACCGGTGAGATTGCGTGTATCCTAGGGCCTTCGGGTAGCGGAAAATCAAGCTTTTTGCATGCCTTATGTGGTTTGCATACGCCAGTGTCAGGATGTGTTGAGCTCAAGCAAGGAAAAGTGTTTGATCAGCAAAAAAATGTAGCTAGCGCTGACAGAAAAATAGCCATGGTGTTTCAAGACTTGAGCTTGTTTCCCCATATGACGGTGCAACAAAATGTTGCCTATGGATTACACACTTTGTCAAAAGCCGAGCAAGCGCAACGCGTATCTGAAGTATTGTCTTTGGTTGAATTAGACAGCTTGGCGCATCGTTACCCCTACGAGCTATCAGGCGGGCAACAGCAGCGTGTTGCTATAGCCAGAGCGGTTGCACCACAGTCAGAAGTCTTATTAATGGATGAGCCGTTTTCTAGTTTGGATCCGAGTTTACGTGAACAACTCGCTTTTGACTTACGCGTTTTGCTTAAAAAGCTTGGTATTACCGCCTTGATTGTCACGCATGATCAACAAGAAGCATTTGCAATGGCAGACAAAATTGCCGTGTTTTCTGAGGGGGTTTGCCAGCAATGGGGGAGCGCTTATGAGTTGTATCATCAGCCCGCAAATATAGAGGTCGCCAGTTTCATTGGTGAAGGGGCATTCTTGCAAGGCAAAGTGGTGAACAATGATGGCCAAAAGCTTGTCGAAACGGCTTTAGCGCGCCTAGCGATACCTGAAAGCTCATCCGAAAAGAACGAAAAGCTGAAACATGGTCAACCAGTAAAGGTGCTGGTGAGACCCGATGATATCCTGCACCGCGACCATAGTGAACACAAAGCCATTGTTGTCCAGCGTCAGTTTAGAGGGGCGCATATCATGTATACACTCGCATTAGCAAACAGCGAGGAAGTACTTTGTTTAGCGCCAAGCCACCATGATCATCAAGTAGGTGAAGCCTTTGGGATTCAGTTGGATGTTCAGCATATGGTTGTTTTTTCCTAAAAAGTCCATTCACAGACTTTGTCCTACATCAAGCATGGTCTATAATGCGCCGTCTATTGAGTGGGCTACACTCAGCAAAATAAAATTACAATGAAAAAGGTTTTGGAATGCGCACTGATTATTGCGGTCGAATTGACGAAAAATTTGTAGATCAACAGGTGACCTTAGTAGGTTGGGTGCATAAGCGCCGTGATTTGGGTGGCCTAATATTTATCGATTTACGCGATCGGGAAGGTGTGATTCAAGTCGTTATAGAGCCTGATGCTGAACAGGCATTTGCCCCCGCCAATGAGTTGCGCAACGAATTCTGCGTTGAACTTAGCGGTAAAGTCAGGGCGCGCCCTGAAAGCCAAGTAAACAAAACTATGCGGACAGGTGGTGTTGAAGTACTGGCAACTTCTCTCTCTATTATCAACCGCGCACCGGCCTTACCTTTAGATTGGAATCAAGAAAACTCTGAAGAACAGCGCTTAAAGTATCGATATCTTGACCTACGCCGCCCACTGATGACAGAGCGTTTGGTGTTCCGCTCGAAAGTGACAGCTGCGGTAAGACGCTATCTTGAAGAGGCCGATTTTTTGGATATCGAAACGCCCATTCTTACTGCCGCCACGCCAGAAGGTGCGCGAGACTATTTGGTTCCCAGTCGAACCTATAAAGGCCAATTTTTTGCACTGCCACAATCGCCACAATTGTATAAACAGTTGTTGATGATGAGTGGTATGGATAAATATTATCAAATAGTAAAATGTTTCCGTGATGAAGATTTGCGTGCGGATCGCCAACCTGAATTTACGCAGATTGATATTGAAACCTCATTTTTAGACGCAGATGGTGTGATGGCAATCACACAGGGGCTAATAACATCGCTGTTTAGGCAGTTGCTAAACGTTGATTTAGGTGAATTTCCAAGAATGACGTATGCAGAGGCAATGCAGCGTTATGGCAGCGACAAACCCGACTTACGCAACCCCTTAGAAATTGTTGATATTGCCGAAATTGTCAAGGATCTCGATTTTAAAGTATTCAGTGGCCCCGCAAACGACGAAAATGGACGCGTGGCATGTATTTGCGTGCCCGGAGGCGCAAGTTTGTCTCGCAAACAGATTGATCAATATGGCGAATTTGTTGGCATATATGGCGCTAAAGGCCTAGCGTGGATGAAAGTAAATGACCTTGGCAAAGGGATAGAGGGCATACAATCACCAGTATTGAAGTTCTTCAATGAAGAAAGCATTAACAAGCTTATGGCTGCTACAGAGGCTAAAGATGGGGATATTTTGCTCTTTGGTGCGGGTGACAATACAACAGTCACGGAAGCATTGGGAGCGCTGCGCTTGAAATTGGGTAATGATTTTGAGTTGGTGAGCGCTGAGTGGAAACCACTATGGGTCATTGATTTTCCTATGTTTGAGCGTGTTGATGATCGTTTACATGCCTTGCATCACCCATTTACTGCTCCTCGAGATAACAGTATCGAAGCTTTAAAAGCGGAACCTGAGAAAGCCTTATCAAATGCCTATGACATGGTGTTAAATGGTGTTGAACTCGGCGGCGGGTCGGTACGTATTCATAATATGGATATGCAAGCAACAGTGTTTGAGTTGCTGGGTATTTCTGAGCAAGAAGCTAAAGAGAAATTTGGCTTTTTACTTGAAGCCTTGCGTTATGGTACGCCACCACATGCTGGATTAGCATTTGGTTTGGATAGGTTGGTGATGTTGATGTTAGGTGCGGATTCTATACGCGATGTCATGGCTTTTCCAAAAACAACTACTGCGGCTTGTCCCTTGACGAGCGCACCGGGTAGAGCTAATCCAGAACAATTGAAAGAACTAGCTATCGACATTAAAGCTAAAGACGAGTAATCATCTAACATGGGCTTAAAAAGACCAGAGTCTGTTCTGGTCGTTATTTTCAGTGAACAAGGTCGGGTCTTGATGTTGCAACGCGAGGACGACCCAGAATTTTGGCAGTCTGTTACGGGCACAATGGAAATCGGTGAAACCCCCATACAAACAGCTTATCGAGAAATTGCTGAGGAACTGGGTGTTGTACTTGATGTAAAAAAAGGGCAAATCAAAGATTGCCAGCAAACTAACCAGTACAAGATAAGAGATTGTTGGTTGCACCGCTATCCCAAAGGCACCACAAAAAATACCGAACATGTATTCAGTGTATGTATACCCGAGCAATCACCCATTGTATTGACAGAACACCTCGACTACCTCTGGTTAAGCAAAGAAGAAGCTATTGCGCTCGCGTGGTCACAAACAAATAAAGCTGCCATTAAAGCATATGCCATAGGTCAGCAATGAGTGTTATATT
Source organism: Agaribacter flavus (assembly GCF_042646125.1). Lineage (NCBI taxonomy): Bacteria > Pseudomonadati > Pseudomonadota > Gammaproteobacteria > Alteromonadales > Alteromonadaceae > Agaribacter > Agaribacter flavus. The sequence continues at coordinate 469,217 of NZ_JBHRSW010000005.1, read as the reverse complement.
AGGAATTGACCCGGGGTCTAGAGTAACGGGTTATGGCGTAATAAAAAGCTTGGGAAATAAAACTGAGTATATCGGCAGCGGGTGTATACGAGTTGCTGATGATATATTGGCTAATCGACTTCACAAGGTATTCACCGGCGTAAGTGAGATTATTCGTCAGTATTCGCCCACACATTTTGCTATTGAACAAGTCTTTATGGCTAAAAATCCTGACTCAGCACTTAAACTTGGACAAGCAAGGGGCGCTGCCATCGTTGCAGCAACAAATGCAGATATGCCCGTTTTTGAATATTCTGCCCGTCAAATCAAGCAATCGGTTGTCGGCAAAGGAAACGCTGATAAAACACAGGTGCAACATATGGTTTCGCATATATTAAAACTTAATAAAGCGCCACAAGCGGATGCGGCTGATGCGTTGGCCGTGGCACTTTGCCACCTTCATACTGAACAAAGTTTAATTCGCATGTCTGGACAGGCAAAGAAGACTGTTAGAGGTCGGTTGCAGTAAATTTTTCTGCTGCCATTACACAACAAAAGAGTATACATTGGAATGATTGGAAGACTACACGGTAAGCTACTAGAGAAACAACCGCCAGAAATATTGCTGGACATTAATGGTGTGGCTTACGAGGTGCAGTTACCGATGACAAGCTTTTATCACTTACCGGAAGTCGGTGAATCCGCCACCATTTATACCCATTTTGTCGTGCGCGAAGACGCCCAGCTGTTGTTTGGTTTTATTGATAAATACGAGCGAGGTTTGTTTCGCGTATTGATTAAAGCAAATGGGGTAGGGCCAAAACTGGCTTGCACTATTTTATCAGGCATGTCGGCTTCTCAATTTATTCAGGCAGTACTGGAAGAAGACATTACGGCACTAGTAAAAATGCCCGGTGTGGGGAAAAAAACGGCAGAGCGTTTAGTTGTTGAGTTAAAAGATAAAGTCGCCAACATCGATGAGGTATCGAGTGCTGTTGATGTACTTAACCCTTCAATCAATAAGGCAGAATTATTGATACCTGTAAATTTAGCAAAGGAAGAAGCAACTAGTGCGCTTTTGGCCTTGGGGTATAAAAAAGCACAAGCAGAAAAAGCGATCAATGCAATATATGATGAACATGCCAGCAGTGAAACACTGATTCGTGAAGCACTAAAATCCATGGTGTAAACAGTTATGATTGAAGCAGATAGAATACTCACCCCACAAGCGCAAAGCGATGATGAGCAAATTGATCGTGCCATTCGTCCCAAATTACTTGGTGATTATGCGGGGCAAGATCATGTTTGTGAGCAAATGGATATATTCATTCAGGCGGCGCGAAAACGCAATGACGCCCTTGATCACTTGCTTATTTTCGGTCCACCTGGATTGGGTAAAACAACCCTGGCGAATATTGTCGCCAACGAAATGGGCGTCAGTATAAAGACAACATCTGGCCCTGTACTTGAAAAAGCCGGCGATTTAGCCGCACTGCTTACAAACTTGGAAGAGAATGACGTCCTATTCATTGACGAAATACACCGTCTGAGCCCAGTGGTTGAGGAAGTGCTTTATCCTGCCATGGAGGACTATCAGTTAGATATTATGATCGGAGAGGGGCCAGCAGCCCGTTCAATCAAACTCGAGTTGCCGCCTTTTACACTGATAGGCGCGACAACAAGGGCGGGTTCTTTAACCTCACCTTTGCGCGACCGTTTTGGTATTGTTCAACGTCTTGAGTTTTATAATGTAAAAGATCTGACCGACATCGTCATGCGCAGCGCGCAGTATCTCAACATGAATATGCAACTAGAAGGCGCCATTGAAATTGCCAAACGTTCAAGAGGCACCCCCAGAATTGCCAATCGCCTGCTACGCCGAGTGAGGGATTATGCTGATATAAAAGCAGATGGCAATATTACCAAAGCCGTTGCGTCATCGGCTTTGTCAATGTTAGACGTGGATGTTGAAGGTTTTGATTTTATGGATCGAAAGCTACTTTGTTCCATTATTGAAAAGTTCGCAGGCGGGCCTGTAGGCCTTGAAAATGTTGCGGCTGCAATCGGTGAAGAAAAAGAAACAATAGAAGACGTGATTGAACCATTTTTGATTCAGCAGGGCTTTTTACAGCGCACGCCAAGAGGACGCATGGTAACCGATCGCGCATACTTACATTTTGGCTTTGAAAAAAAATAAGCTTATGTTCCCATTACATTGGGGCACAAAAAAGCCCGCTAAATAAGCGGGCAAAAAACTTAACGGAAGGGAATCCTCATAAAACCAGAAGCCATGTCTTTGCTTCAAGTTAAGTCGTAGTTTATAGCTTTTTTCTGATCTAACAATTCAAAATTATTGCGATTTCAGATAAGTTAAACTAATCCGAATGACTTGTGGGTACTTTACAGGGACGAGGTTTAAATACTTGTTATTAATGTAATTAAATTGTTGTGGTAATGAAAAGTTATACTATAGAAGCACGAGTTTATTTTGAAGACACTGATGCAGGTGGCATTGTATACCATGCAAATTATCTAAAATACATGGAGCGCGCGCGTACGGACTGGATAAGGGAGCTCGGTGTAAGCCAAAAACAACTGTTGGAACAATCTATTGCTTTTGTCGTCAAAGACATTAGCTTAGCATATAAGAAAAGTGCTAAGCTTGATGAAATGTTAACAATAACGTGTAAGCCCGTGAAAATTGGCAACGCGAGTGTTAATATAGAACAACAAATTTATAATAATAATGATGAAATACTGGTAAGTGGTTCAGTCAAGATTGCTTGTATCGATCCGTATTTGCAAAAACCAGTAAAAATCCCAAGTAATATATTGAGGGAAATGCGCAGTGACTCATGATATGTCAATCATAGGCTTGTTTTTACAGGCTAGCCCAGTGGTGCAGTTAATAATGCTGTTGCTACTTGGTACTTCTGTTGTTAGTTGGGCTTTTATTTTTCAGCGAAACAGCGCACTTTCGCAAGCAGAAAAAGAAGTGCATGCGTTTGAAGACGAATTTTGGTCGGGAGCCGACTTAAACCAATTATTCGGTGAATACAGCCAACAAGAGGGTTTGTCTGGCTGCTCTCTCATTTTTTGCTCAGGCTTTAAGGAATATGTGCGCTTGCATAAAGCCGCTGGTACGGTGCACGAATCTATAATGGACGGTACCTATCGAGCAATGCGAGTTGCCATGTCGCGAGAAGTCGACGGGTTAGAGGCCAGATTACCTTTTTTAGCCACGGTTGGGTCAATTTCCCCTTACATCGGTTTGTTAGGCACGGTGTGGGGAATCATGAATGCATTTATTGCATTAGGACAAGTCAAACAAGCGACCTTGCAGATGGTTGCACCAGGTATTGCGGAAGCCTTGATTGCTACAGCAATTGGCTTGTTCGCCGCTATCCCCGCCGTGGTCGCTTACAATCGGTTTAGCACCAAAGTCGAAAAAATAGAAAATGCATATGGTAATTTTATGGAAGAGTTTTCTTCCATTTTGCATCGTCAGAGCATCGCTAAACGAGGTTAGAAATGTATATTCGTCGCCGCCGGAAACGCGTATCTGAAATTAATGTGGTGCCGTATATCGACGTGATGTTGGTGTTGTTAGTGATATTTATGGCTACGGCGCAAGTGGTCACGCAAGGAGTCACAGTCGATTTGCCAAAAGCTGAAGCGCAGACTTTGGAAACTGAGCAAGAAACCATATTGATTGTTTCGATCAGCAATGAGGGGCAATACTTTTTGAATGTGGGCGACAATCCTGAGCAAGCAATGCAAGCTCAAGAGGTCGCTGCGCTAGTAAAGACTCGACTTGAAATAGCACCACAAACACCCGTAGTGGTGAATGGTGATAGAAGTGTCAGTTATGAAAAAGTGGTTGATATGATGGTCTTATTACAAAACTCCGGTGCAGAGTCTGTCGGCTTAATGACTGATCCTAATCAGGGGTAGGCGTGAAAGAAAAAAAGGCACTGTGGATATCGTTTGGTTTGCATGTTGTGCTAGTTTTAGCACTTGTTGTGAGCGTGTCGTTTGATAAGCAACAGACATTGGTGTCAAGTGCGCAAGCGCAACCGATAAAAGCTGTATTTATTGATGCCCAAGCGATAGCGGATAAGAAAAAGAAACAGCAGGAAGCCGAGGCGCAGGCACGCAAAAAAGAACAAGCGCGTTTAGATAGAATAAAAAAACAACAGCAAGAGAAAGAGCGCAAGCGCAAACTAGAACAGGAACGTAAACGAAAAGAAGAAGCGGTGCGAAAAAAGCGTGAGGCTGATGCGCGAAAAAAAGCTGAACAAGAAAAAAAGCGACAAGAAGAACAGCGTGCACTGGAACGAGCTAAACGAGAAGAAGCCGAGTTTCAGCGCAGAGTAGCAGAAGAGAAAGCGCAACAAGAAGCCTTAGAAAAAGAAATGGCAGAGCAGCTGGCAAAAGAGCAGGCCGCGATCGCTGAAGCTCAGCAAAAAAGGGTGATGAGCGAATTAGACAAATACCGAGCGCTGATATACCAAACCATTTATCAGAACTTATTTGTGGACGACAGCGCTAAAGGTAAAGAGTGCAGAATTACGGTGAAACTGGCGTCTAATGGCTTAGTTATTGACACTAGAATTGAAGGTGGTGACGCAGCCTTGTGCCGAGCATCACAATCAGCTGTATTGAGACCCGAGACTCTACCTGTGTCGAAAGACCCGCAGGTATTTGAACAAATGAAAACTTTAAAATTAACGGTAAAACTTTAAACGATGATACGACGCGCTAACTATTTTTCATACTTTTTTATTTTCTTTTTGTTAGCTATTAGCGCAAGGGGAGCTGCAGAACTAGAGATTGTGATTACTGAGGGCGTTAACAACGCGCGCCCTATTGCTATTGTGCCATTTAAATGGACAGGTGATACTGTACTGCCAGAAAACCTAAGTGATGTGATCAAGAATAACCTCCTTAGAAGTGGTAAATTTAATCCCATCAGCTTGTCAGATATGCCGCAATTTCCGAGCACTGACGAAGAAGTTGATTACGATGCTTGGGCAAACCGAGGCATTGATACAGTGGTCGTTGGCAGTATCGAACCGGCCGGAGCAGACACATACAAGGTTAGCTTTGAACTCGTCGATGTGCTCAGAGCGCAAATCACTGGCGGTGAATCGAGAGCACTAGTAAATGGTAAATTGGTACTCAGCAAAGACCACATCATTGAAGGAAGAGAAAAAAATATCCAAAGCGAGGACTTTCGTCAGTACGCGCATATAATGAGCGATATTATATACGAACGCTTGACGGGAGAGAGAGGGGCTTTCCTTACACGTATAGCATACGTAGTGGTGCGTGATCGCGCGACGAATCCTCTACCTTACCAACTCGTAATTGCAGATTACGATGGTGCTAACGAAACGCGTTTATTGTCTTCGCCAGAACCCTTGATGTCTCCCTCATGGTCGCCTGACGGCAACAAGTTGGCCTACGTGAGTTTTGAAAACAAGCGATCGCAAATATATATTCAAGATATTTACACGACTGAGCGAACACTCATCACGGATTTTCCAGGAATTAACAGTTCACCCGTATTTTCACCTGACGGCAAAAAGCTTGCTATGGTGCTGTCTAAAGACGGTAATCCAGAACTTTATGTCATGGAATTGGCCACTCGAAAGTTAGAACGAATCACACGAAACCGAACAATTGATACTGAGCCATCTTGGACGCCAGATGGAAAAAGTATCATATTTAGTTCGGAGCGGGGTGGTAAACCGCAGATTTATCGCGTAGATTTAGCAACTAAGCGTCCAAGACGCCTGACTTTTGAAGGTGATATGAACCTAGGAGCGTCGGTGACCCCCGATAATCAAAATTTAGTAGTGGTCAATCGCACTCAAGGTAATTATCATATTGCTAGGCAGCAGTTATCGACGGGTAACATGCTGGTGTTAACAAAAACGTTTTTGGATGAATCGCCAAGTATTGCACCAAACGGAAGTATGATTATATACAGTACGTTGCATGAGGGTAAACAAGTGCTATCACTTGTTTCACTCGATGGCAGATTCAAGGCTTTATTACCTGCAACAGATGGGCAGGTGAAATCGCCGAGTTGGTCACCATTTTTATTATAAGTAGTAATTACCAAAATAAGGACTAATAAGCATGCTTACTAATAACAAACTAAAATCTCTATTAATTGCTTTACCTGCACTTACGTTGCTGGCCTGTGCTTCTCCTGATGAAGAGCAAGCTTCCGAAGCAAACGAAGCAGCCATTGCTGCGCAAGAAGCTGAAGCAGCGAAGAAAGCAGCCGAAGCTGAAAAAGCGCGTGCTGAAGCTGCTGCGGCAGATAAGCTCCGCAAGGCAAAAGCGTTAATGGAAAAAGAAAAAGCAGCGCTTGAAGCTCAACAAACGGTTTATTTTGATTTTGACCGTTCTACAATTAAAGCTGAGTTCCAATCAGTGTTAAGAAAACACGCAGATTTCTTAGTGAAAAACCCAAGTCAAGAAATTGTAATCGAAGGTCACACAGATAGTCGTGGTACGCCTGATTATAATATTGCACTTGGCGAACGTCGTGCTAAAGCCGTAGAAACCTTTTTCTTAAATGCCGGTGTGAGCAGCTCACAAATGTCTGTCGTTTCTTACGGTGAAGAAAAGCCTGCGGTTATGGGTGCTTCTGAGTACGCGTTTGCTCAAAACCGTCGTGCAGTGGTTGTTTATCAATAGTCACTTATGCATAGAAAACTTGTAAGTACACTGGTCCTGTCTATCATGTCGGGTGTTTGCCTAGCGCAAGCACCCGTTGTGGATATAAGTGATACAACTACCCCCAGCACTTCAACTTCTTCGTTGAGTGATGTAGATGTATCAGCTGTGGAAGAGAGGCTAGCAGTATTGGAACGCATTGTAGAGTCTCGAACCTCAAATCAACAACGCATGCAAGAACAGCTAGATATTTTGCAAAGTGATGTCGATGGTATACGAGGCTCAATTGAACTGCATAATCATCAGTTAGAAAAAATTCTCGAGAGACAGCGCGAGTTGTTTTTAGAAATTGACAATCGCTTCTCTGCGCTGCAAACACAAAGTCAGCAAGTAGCCAGTCAGTTTCCTTCGGGGATTAATAATAATAGTGGCACTACGGCTACTCAATTGCCGAGTTCACCTGTGGCTGGCAACGAACAAAGTGCCTACCAAAATGCAGTAAACTTAATTTTAAAGCAACGCGATTACGAAGCGGCTATTCCGGCGTTTAGAACGTTTTTAACGCAGTTCCCAAATTCCGAATACACCGATAATGCTTACTATTGGCTGGGACAACTCTTGTACAACAAAAAAGAGTGGTCAGAGGCAAAGAATGCATTTGAGCAAGTCGTCAATAACTTTACTCAATCGCCTAAACGCGCCGATTCTATATTAAAGTTAGGTATGATAGCCAAACAATCAGGTGACTTATCTACCGCTAATCAGCAATTCCAAAAGGTCGTAGCCGAGTACCCAGACAGTACACCCGCTCGCCTAGCTAATGAGCAACTGGCGGGTAATTAGACCTGCCGGTATGCTTAGTTGTATAGTTTCCAAGCAATTAAATTTATTTTTGTAAAAAAACAGATTAAAGACTTGCACTGCGCACTTATATGAGTATTATATGCCGCCGTTGCAAGCGCAATGTTCAATGATGGGTCGTTAGCTCAGTTGGTAGAGCAGTTGACTTTTAATCAATTGGTCGCTGGTTCGAATCCAGCACGACCCACCATCTTTATCATTCTTTAGTTAAATTTCTTATTCATAAACTCGCGTATCTTCTTGGTTATAAAAGGCGCCTCTTCTTCAAGTGCAAAATGCCCAGTATCAAGAATATTGTAGTCGATATCTTTTAAATCACGCTTGTAACCTTCGGCACCCGCCACTGGGAAGAACGCGTCATTTTTCCCCCAAACTAGCAACGTAGGTGGTTGATTGGTTTTTAAATATTGCTGCCATTCAGGGTATTTTTTTATGTTGTTTTGATAATCATAAAACATACCAAGCTGAATTTCGTGTTGACCAGGGCGAGACATCTTCATGTAATCCAAGTTCCAGTTGTCGGGTAAAATAGCCTCTGGCTTGCGTGTACCATGAGTATATTGCCACTTAAAACCTTCCAATGAAAATACGTTGTCAATGATGTGTTTTTCCAATTCTGGGGTTCTTTCTTGCCAATAATCGACCACTTTTCCCCAACCTTTTCTATCGATCCCTTCTTCGTAGGCATTACCATTCATCACGACTAATCCCGCAACCCTATTCGGGTGTTTGCTTGCTATACGCAAACCCATGGGGGCGCCGAAATCTTGGATCATCAACACATAGCGATTCAATCCACGTTGGATCAAGAATTTATCCATCGTCTCTGCAATATTGTCAAAGGTATAGGTATATTCTTCCTTACTGGGAAAGCTGCTGTCTCCATATCCCGGATAATCAGGTGCGATCAAATAAAAATCATCACCTAAGTTTGCCAAAAGTTCTCGGTATTGATGTGACGACGATGGAAACCCGTGTAATAGCACAAGAGCAGGTTTTGTTGTTGATGGATCACCTGCTTCGCGATAGAAAATATCTAAACCATCAACTTTTTCATAGCCATAGCGAACACGGTCAAAATCTTCCGTTGCTTGGCTTACTCCACTCATCGCTAATATCGCGGTCAAAAAACTAAATACAATTGTTTTGTAGTGTGAAATTCGCATCTCTTTTCCTCGTTTGTTTGTGTTTTAAGGTCTGAGATGATTCTAGGTTAAGTTATTTAAGAAATAATTGGCTAATAATATAATTTATTATTACAAATTTAGTAATAAATGGGATTGCTTATTGTTCATAAACGCACGTTAGTCCTTTAAAACGATACATGTGCTCATTTTGATTTTTTTAAGTGTTTGTTTTTATGAGTGAAAATATTGGCTTATGGCTTGCTAAGTCGTTTGACTAGCAAGGCAATATCTTGAGAAAGAACTGGTACAAAAAAATACAGAAAAATCAAACGGTTTTTCTGAAGCCACTATGAGTGGGCTTGAGGTATTTTGCTTCGGCCTCAATGCTCATTGAGGCCGATTTTACATCACAACAGAGTTCGTTATACGACAAAAGGAAAAAACATGAGGGCAGCTTATTTGATCGGATTTTTATATTGGTTATGCATGACTACATCACCATTTGCGCAGACTATTGACATTGACGACTTGGAGCCAAACAAGACCTCAATTTCGAAGGTAAACTACAAGGCCAAACAAGACCTCAATTTCGAAGGTAAACTACAAGGCCAAACAATCAATTCAAGTCGTTAAGTCCTCTATGGTTGCGGACAACAAGGATGACAAATTCGCAATTTTGAAAGGAGTGAAATTTAAAGATGGAGAGATAGAGCTATGGTTGTCAGGCCAGCCTCGTAAAGACGCTCACGCCATGGCAAGAGGGTTTGTTGGTTTTGCGTTTCGAATATCTCCAGATAAGACCAAATTCGAAGCCATATATTTACGTCCTACCAATGCGCGTGCAAATGATCAATTACGCAGAAACAGAACCATTCAGTACATCTCTTCACCAAACTATCCATGGTTTAAATTGAGGCAGGAAAACCCAGGTCAATATGAAGCTTACACCGATCTTGTTCCTGGCGAGTGGACTAAATACCGGCTTGTCGTAAAAGGTAAGACTGCTAAGCTATATGTGAATGGTCAGCAACAACCTAGTCTCATAGTGAATGACTTGAAACTAGGCGATGTGAGTGGAAACATTGGTTTATGGATAGGCCCTGGTACCTTGGCTCACTTTTCAGGTTTAAAAGTTACGCATTACTAAAGCACTATAAAACTGAGCACTATTCAGTGCTCATTAAGCTATTTATTTACCTAGATGTTTTAGATTTAATGGCTAGGAGTTTACTTTCCATTTCCGCGATGCGGGCTGGCATCATGGGTGCCAAATTGTTTAGCTCCCCAATGTCAGAATTAAGGTCGTATAGTTGAGGGAATACTGCTACACCTGCCTCTATGTTTTTATTTTCTTTGACGAAGCTAGCTCGATTGTTTGTTGCTTGGATATATTTCCAATGCCGATCGCGAAGTGAGAGGTTAAATGGTGTTTCTTCTATTAAGGTTTGCCTGCCCTCACTATTGGCGCTAAAAAGAGTAGCCAAGTGATTTTCACTATCAATAGCCTCAGTGCTCGCCAATTCACTAGTTAGCAAGGTAGCAATAGAAGCATACAAGTCTATTTGTCCGAACAAAGCATCACTCACCCCAGGCTTAACCTTTTTGGGGTAGTGAACAATAAAGGGAACACGAGTACCTGCTTCAAAAGCACTGTATTTGCCGCCTCGAAAAGGCCCATTGGGTTTGTGCGAACCAACTAATTCTAGGGCGTCGTCGTCATACCCATCGGTCAGGACTGCACCATTGTCAGAACTAAAAATAATTAGCGTATTCTCAAGTAATCCTAGCGCTTTTAGATGGTCTACAATTTGACCAGTCATCCAGTCTACTTGGACTATCGCGTCTCCACGCATACCCATGTCCGTTGCTCCTTGGAACATTTTATTGGGTAAACGTGGCACATGAATATCATGAAATGAGAAATACAAAAAAAACGGATTGTCGGCATTGTCGCTTATAAAGGTCTTGGCTTTGTCAGTTTTTATTGTATGAAAATCTTCATCTACCCACTCTGCACTTTTTCCACCTTGCATCCAACCTATTCGACTAATGCCGTTGATGATTGTTTTGTCATGTTGCATATCAGCGCCTTGTCTGAGTAGCTCTGGGTTTTCATAGCCGGTTGGTCTGCTGCCAATTTTTTTTGTGTAGTTGACGTAAAGGGGGTCACTCGGATCTAAATTGACAACATGACGGTTTTCGAGGTAAACGGAAGGAACTCTATCGCCAGTTGAAGGGATAAGGAAACTATAGTCAAAACCAATTTCAAGTGGTCCAGGAGTAATCGCTTTGTTCCAGTCTATTTGTCCTTTGCCATCTCCTAAGCCCAAATGCCACTTGCCCACGACAGCAGTTTGGTAACCGTTTTTTTGCAGTAACTTGGGTAGGGTTGCTTGCGTCGGATCAATTGCCATTGCCGCATCACCTCTCAATATTCTTATTCCTTTCCTGAAAGCATATTCACCTGTGAGCAGTGAATATCGTGAAGGTGTACAGGTTGCAGCGGTACTATGTGCATCTGTGAAGCGCAGCCCATTTTTAGCTAAATTATCGATATTTGGTGTTGATACAGCGGTTGCGCCATAAGCGCTGAGATCACCAAAACCTAAATCATCCACGTAAAAAATAACGATGTTAGGCTTTGTAAATTTATTTGCTAAAACTGATTCATGTGGTGTTTTTACATGACAAGCTCCCAGCATCAGTAAACTAAGGCTACAGAGTACAAAGAATAGTGATAACTTCATCTTTATCGGCATGATACGGCTCCAATGAATACCTGAATTTTCAATACTATAGCCAGTCAGAGTATATTATTCGAGCAAGTATAGCCAAATAATATCCATCGCGCTGTCATCGCTTTGTCAAACAGACAAAGCAAAACACGCAACGAAAAAACACAAGTCAAAAAGTGTTTTTGAGGTATTTACTTCGTTCAATTTAGATATTTACACTGGTGAGATTGCACACAACACACAAACCAATAAACGCATGTTTACTGGTTGCACAAATATAAGGATATAGCATGAAGCAGGTTTACTTTAGCTTTGCGTTTATTTGTTATGTTTTTTTTGCTGTTAATCATGTCTATGCTCAGCGGGCAATTAAAAGTTTCGATGTTGGTCACACAATAACAAAAGTTCGACACACTTTGCATGATGGTGAAGACCGCATAATTGCAAGTACTTATGAAGGCGCGATACTAGCCCTAAATACTCGGGGTGAAATCATATGGAAGAATGCCTTGTCGGGCTTTATGAACCACGACATATGGGTACAAGATATCGATAATGACGGCAAAAGCGAAATTTATATCGCTAATGCTGATGGGAGTATCTTCGCCCTGAATAGTGCGGGAAAAACGCAATGGACATTCAAACCCAACGACGTCCCAATGAATGCAGTCACCGTTATTAGAGGGCAAGAGCAAGCATACATTGCAGCTGGTGGCTATGACTTAAGTTTTTATTGGTTAAATGCCGATGGAAACCTGTTGACTGAAGTACCCTCTTCTAGCTATTCAACTTTGCGGCCTTGGGGACAAGGACGAAAACCCGATAACAACCGCCATACAGTCAACTTTTTGCGACCATTCCCGCAGTCAGATGGCACTGATCGCCTACTGTTACATGGAGTTATCCATACGCTTGCTGGTTCTGGCGCACTGTATGAATTTTTGCCAAATGCAACCACGCCGATTCGCAGTAAATCACTAAGCAATAAAGTGGTAGGGGATTTGCGAGTTGTAAGCCTAGTTGGTGAATATAAGGCAATGATGGGGAGTTCTTCGCTAATCGACAATGCGGGTTTTAACGTCTTTGATCTCAATTCTCAGTCTGAGAATATTTTTAAAATATCTGAAATTCGAAGTGGCATTGATCGTTTTGGCTATCGAGTAAGTCAAACAGAAATGGTTGATATAGACGGTACTCCCCATTTCTTTACGCTGTATGGCTCAAGAGTACTGATTACCCCACAGTCACTTGATCCCAGTAAAGTGGAAGTTATTAGCTCTAGATACTCTTATAACGATATGTGGAAGTTTGCGGGGCAAAATAAGTTTGTACTAGCAAGTGCACAGAGTGGAGGTTCGGCAATTCATGTTTTAGACATTGAAGATCCAGCGTGGAAGGATGAATATCATGCGCTGGTACCCCCTGGAAACATCTCACAAATACTCGCAAATTCAAGCATGACTCGACAGCAACTGATGACTTTTTCTAAACCAGATTGGGAGCAACAAGCACAAGCCGTTTGGTTGATGTCTGAGAACACTAGTTCTTTGTCAGGTGTGGCGCGGGACGTTTATGTAGACATTGAGGAAAACTATGATTCACCGATATTTTTAAAATCATTTTGGACTTCTCGGGCAGAGGACTGGGATCGCTCAGGTATGCAAAATAAGGCGTATCGAGATAGACGAGATGGACGCCGTAAATACGATTTAAGTCAAAAGGAATTTTTAGACGATATCGTGGCACCAAATTATACATTCCCAAATGGTGTATCATTTTGGGCAGGACACGGCAATGACCCCTACATGTTTTCACCTGACACTATCCAGAAAGTAATGGATCGCGCAAATGGCAAAAAGAGTATTCTGATTTACCCTGAGCTAGAAGCTTATGACGAAGATGCCGAATGGATGGTCAATGATCTTATCTATCCTCATGCTGTATATGGCAGAAGTCGTAATACCAAATTCTTTTTGCGAAACAAACATACGTTTTGGCAGTCGATCGTCTATCAACCAGCATGGTCACGTCTGATGTCGGGTGAGTTTAGGGATGTGTTTATTCCTGCAATGGAAGAAACAACAGACAAATCTATGGAATTAAGCGTTGCCGCCAGAACAGGTATTTGGGTGAGCGGGGTGGTAGACGAATGGGGCGCAAGAGTGGCCCGTGATAGCACAAGTTTTGACCGTACTCGGCAGTTTTCGCACCAAATGCTACCAAATGGTTATTTAAGACAAATGATCTATGCGGCCTCATTGGGCGCGAGAAGTTTTGACAATTTTCCTATTGATCAAAATTACATGTCTTTGTTCTGGAGTATGCTTGCAAAAGGTCTTATTTACCTGCCTCGTCGAGAAGAACTCATTAGTTTATCGCCTGTTCATTTGAGCATGGCTCCGCCTGACCAGCGCTACCTAGAAGAGGGCAACGATGTGAAATGGACGAGTTACTATAATGCTCAAGAGGAACGTGACAATCCCATGGTGTTTTCGCGTTTAAATGGCAGCTGGCCTGGCTCTCCGACAACAACGTGGGACTTCTCTACTTATGCTGCAGGTGTCAGCGAACGGCGATTGAATTTCTTACCGCCTTATCCCAATGGCTTGGTATTGATCACGCCACCTCAAACCGGCGCATTTGCCCAAAAATCAACGTTTCGTCTTGAGCTTACAGATCTGATGCATCCAATGTATCAAAAAGGTTTGAAAGAATATTATACCGATGGACGGCATTATTACTCTGCTGATGGTACGCAAACTTTTGCTGCAACTACATATGCAAATACGATTAAAGATGAAATTGAAAATGCTGCCTCACTTTTGCCCATTAATGTTTCTGGAAATGTCGCATGGGTAGCAGCTCAAAGTGGCCCTCAGAATATACGATTGACACTGATTGATAGTGGTTTTATCAACCCTTCTGACAAGCAAGCGATTGTGCACTTCAATACGATAAGTCCTGCGGAAGTAAGTGACTTGCTGAGCAAAGAGACCTACAGCGTCAATCAGGCTATGCCTCTAACGATCGATATTAAAGCGGGTATGTTTAGATTTTTAGATATTACCTTTAGTGGGGAAATTCCGGTGATTGATTTTGGTAATGCTCAGCCAACACCTCCTGAACCAACCACGGCACCCACACCGCCTGAACCGCCATCTACTCAAGCGACACCACAAGCAGAAGGGAATGCTTCTGGGGGGAGCATGTTTTTACCTTGGTTTATGATGTTGTTCTTAATTTCTACTAGACGCGCTAGGGTAAAAAAACACCGCCATAGGCCTACTTTTGTCGATTGAGCTGCTTGAACATAAACCAGCCAAACCAAGCTGCACTGGTAAGCCCTACGGCGGCTAGTATAGCTGGTTTGGGATTTTCTAGCGTGCTGATAGAGCCTGCGTACGTTGCAATGAGACCGTAAGGGACGGTGCTAATCAGCCAAAATACTAAAAATTTTCCAAACGGCATTTTTGTCATCCCTGCCATACAAGCTGACACTTCAGGCAGAATAGGCACAGCCCTAGATAGCAATATGATGACTGGGCCGTGCTGCTGGTATGTTTTGGTCACCTCCGTTCGTTTAAGGGGATCTTTAATTATAAGTGCAATTATTCTGTCTCCATATTTTGCACTCAATCCATACCCACAAATGCCCGCTAATAAGATACCAGAAATCGCCGAGAAAGCGCCTAGCTGCCATCCAAGAAAATAGCCTCCGATTATCATGACAGTAAGCGTCGGCATGGCAATAAACAAATCGATAAACAGCAAAAAACTCACCAAGCTTGCAACAAATATTGGATTCACTGTTTGGGCATGGGCTAGCCATGATTCGATTTTTTCGACCGTAACAAGGCCAGAAAAGTTAAGTAGAACAAATGTGCTAGCAAAACAGAGCGCCAAAGCAAGCATGGCTTTTAATAAAGACTTCATATCTGGATCCTATGGGTAGATGAGAGCGATATTGATCGTGTCAGTAATATTGTTTAAACGTAACTTGGCTTTTTTAAACGAAGGCGGACCAAATCGTATCTTGGCGCCATTTGAAAAGCCTAGTCCTTCGGCAGGTAAGATGCCTGTCCAGTTTTTGGTAACTTGGCCGTCATCATTTTCGTCATGTAGTACTTTTAGAGCGAATGTCTCTAAGTTGATTTTAACGGGGAATTCGAGCGTTGATTGTAAGGCGGTTTTCTTATCAATCATTACCGCTTTATTATGGTCTTTTGGAAAGCCTGTGTTGCTAAATAGCATAAGGGTAATGCTGCCAGAGCGTTTCACGTCAATATTAGTAATACGAACCGTCACCTCTTTCGCTGGTATCGCGCTTGCTGTAGATTTAGATAAAGTCGGTGCAGACAGCACAGGTAACAGTAAAGTCATCATTAATCTTTGAAAAATGTTTGGTTTCATGGCTTAAGCTCTCTTCATTATTTTTTTGGCGATACTAGGCGCAACACGCAATAACACTCGCAATAAGGCCACCTTGCCAACATCATTGACGAGTTGACCTTTTTCAATACCACTAACAATGGCTTGGGCAGCAAGGTTTGCAGAGAGCTTATTTTCCCCTCTGCCTCGGGTCATGGGTGTATCAACTATGGGTAAAAAGGCCTGCATTACTTTCACGTTGGAATGTGCTAACTGATAAGCCAAACTTTGTGAAAAGACGTCTAGAGCGGCTTTGGTTGCGCAATAAATTGCAGAGCTTGATTTAGGTGCTAATGCCAAGCCAGAATTGATATTGACTATGGCTGATTCTCGTATATTTGGCTCGTCATGTTGCAAAGCGGGCAATAATAGATAACTAAGTGCGCATATTGACCTAAAATTCAGGTTAATTTCGCTTTCTATGCTATGGTAAGAAAAATGCTCGTCTAAAAAAGTGGGTGTATATTGAACGGCGGCATTATTGACTAATACGTCAATCGTGTTTACGCGATGTAAAATTTGGGCAGCAAGGTTCTCATACTGCTCTGGTTTAGATAAGTCTGCGGCGAATACCTCTACGGAAGAGAATTCACTTTTCAGTTTATCTAACCGTGTACTTGCGCGGGCAATAACCATAACGGTATTCTTAGGTGCCAATAAACGTACTATTTCATAGCCAATGCCAGACGTTCCTCCAGTAATAATAATCACTTTATTTTCAAGTGTTTTCAAATTTGTGGAGAACATAATGATACCTGCTTAACAATTACTAATTTTGTGTTTTCGATGGCATCATTATGGTGAAGTTGCTGATGAGTGCATTAACCTAGGTTAATAATTTGGATAAAACATGAACTTTGAAGATCTTGTTAATAAGGCTGGTAAGCCGATTGTTTGCCCCAAATATAACTATGTTTTTCGTCAAGGCGACAACGATGACAGTCTATATTTCTTGAAACAAGGTTTACTTAAGGCTTACTACATTGGCAGTGACGGCAAGGAAACGATTAAATCTTTTATTCAATCTGGCAATGTTATAGGTAATTTAGGCGCGATGCATACTCACGAGGCTTGCACCTTTAATGTCATTGCTTTACAAGACTCACAACTGATCCAATTGCCATTCAGCCAACTTATCGATGCGGTGAAAAACTCTCACGAAGTGGCTCAAAAGGTGATTACGATACTAATGGGATTGTCTGTTAAAAAAGAGCGACGTGAGTATGAGTTTCTTTCTTTATCAGCTGAAGAGCGTTACAAATCGTTCTGTAACACATCACCTCAGCTATTAGCATCGTTGACGCAGCGCGATATTGCGCTTTATCTCGGCATCACACCTGTTGCTTTAAGCCGAATCAAAAAACGCATTGATAAACTCGAAGCCAGTATATAGTGCTAAATGCAAATTGTTACAAACCCTACTGTCTGTAGCCAGACTAAAAAAACAAACCACACCTGCTAACAGCCATAAATTTCTTGGACTTGACTGGCTTGTTAAGCAAAGAGATCGTCACTACATGCGAAAATCATCCGGCAATGCGTATTCTGCATGCCTCAAACCACTTACCACCATCCGCGCTTTTAGCCTTGTATGCGTAATGTAACTTACGAATTAACGTAAGTTAATTGTGTGTTTTATGTTAATAATCATATTGATCTTTGTAAATTAACTTAGCTACTATAGAAAAAGGGTAAGCGCAATCCTTCTTACTTTTAAAGGCCTGCAGCCAAACTCTCTGAGGTGGGAAGTTCCAATGGGTCTAGCAGACTAAATTACGCACACATGAGGTATTTAGTCTGTATTAGTTTTTGGAACCACTTAAATAATTGCGAGGATGAGGAATTGTTCCATGATAAGTAAATGCAAATTAAGCTTAGTTGCTATTGCTATACTTTCTTCGTTTCATGCTTATGCACAAGAAGCTACGGATGCAAATGAAGAAGACAAAGAAAATGCTGACATTGAAGTCATTAACGTAAAAGGTTTCAAAGGCAGCTTAAAGAAAGCGATTAATCAAAAGAGGTTTTCTAGTAGCATTGTGGATTCAATCCACGCTGAAGACATTGGTAAATCAACAGACCAAAATATTGGTGATGCCTTGTCTCGGATTACCGGCGTATCCATCCAAGAGGCCGATGGCGAGGGAACGCGGATATCGGTGAGAGGAGCCGGTGCAGATAAAAATCAAATATCTTTAAATGGAGTGGCGCTTACCAGTGGATTGACAGGAAGTAATGGCGATGCCGGATTTGATCAATCGGTAGACTTAAGTTCGTTTTCTTCAGATATTCTCTCATCTATTGATGTAATTAAAACACCCTCTGCAGACCATGATGAAGGGTCGTTGGGGGCAAACGTGATTTTGAGGACAGCCAAACCTCTTTCGGTTAAAAAGCCGATTCGATCAATCACCATTCAAGGCCGATACAATGATTTTTCTGAAGAAAGTGATGAAAAAATAAGTTTTTCATTTTCTGAAAAATTTCTTGATGACACAGTCGGTATATTGGTAACGGCTGCGACTGAAACTCAATCAACGCGCAACGATACGCTGTTTGCATCATATAATGAAGATGAGGTGCAACCCCTATTCAGAGCAGGTGAAGCCAGAAATTTAAAAACAGGGCAACCGACCACTCAAGACTATCATGTATTCACGCGTACCAATAATAACTATTTCTTGAATTTAAACCAAAGAGACAGAAAAACGGCTACCTTGGGAATCGAGTATATTCCTTTCGAGAATACCAATATTCAACTTGACTTGAGCCATACCAAACAGGAGATTCGGGAGGATCGGCATGGTTTAAGATTCAACACGAATCTCGCAGACGGGGGACCCGAGGGACAAGATGGAGACCCATTTGTAGATTGGTATACGATTAACACAGACACCAACGTTCTGGTTAAAAATACGAGTAGGCGTGTCCGTGGTAGTATGAACAGAGGTATTGGAGGAAAAGATCTAGAAACCAATGTGGCAACCTTAAAGATCACGCAAGATTTTAGTGATACTTTTAGAATGGACTTAACCGCAGGGTATTCTAAGACGACCGACAATACCGTGCGCAACATTGATGCAGGTACCGGCACATGGTTTACCTTACCTGGGGACATTAGCCATGTAGATGGTGCCGATGTTCAGCCTGCAGGTTATGATTGTTCTGGCGGGCCTTGTACGATTGTGTTTGGGGATGCCATTGCTTCTTTGCCGCCAGGCACAAGCTCGGAGCGTGCAATATTTTTGACTGAGACCTCTTTTAACCCTTTCGATCTGCATATTCACCACTTGAGTGGTTTGAACATGTATAACAATGACAATACTGACATTAACAAGTCATTGTTCGTGGATTTTGATTGGGATGTCGATTGGGGACCAGTAACAACGATTGAGTTTGGTTATAAAGCCTCTGCCCGTGAAAAAGATGTGTTAATCGATAGGCAAAGTCTTACCGGTACAGCAGTACCCGTATTTAATGAAGAAGGACAAGAAGTATTTGGTGGCAGTGAGCCACAGACTATTCGTGTCACGGAGTTTTTGAGTTCGGACGCGTTTCCTGTAAATAATTTTTTAAATGGCGTTACTGCCGAAGGGTTTCCTCTTAGCTCTGGTTGGGGCTTGATCGACCCAGAAAAGGCCTTGTCGATTGCATTTAATTTAGACAATGTATCTCTGATCCCTAATCCAGCAGGTTCTAACTACGTTAAACAAGACAATCAGTCGGCCTACTTAAAATTCAACTTTTCCTTAATGGATTCTAGATTGACGGGTAACGTGGGTTTGCGCTACGTGGAGACAGACATCGAGTCTCGCTCTTTTACGACTGTTAACTATAACAATAGTAACAACGTGTTAGTGCCATATGATTTGGTGTATCGCAAACAATTAGCGAATACTTCGTTACCAAATTGTAATACCTTCCCAGAGCTGCCGGTGCAAACTGGGGGATGTTATCAGCCATTGGTCACGCATTTGTTCGATGGACGCATGTTGCCAGATTTCCCTGATAATTGGCAGCCGGTATACGATGAAAACGGCATACTACAAAACCCCTTTAGTGATGAACACCTGCTTCAAGTGACGTATGACGATGCCGGCAATGTGGTTAGTATTGACCGCAATGATCCACTAAATACGCACCCAGATTTTGATAACTATTCTGGGCCGCGAAGCGAATGGCGACTTCGAGCGTGGACTGACAATACCACTAACCGTGTCGATGTGCCTTTCTTAAATAAGTTTACCGGCGCTGAAATTGCGCAAAACTGGCAACGTAACTTTGCGACGTCTGGAGCTTCAGATAATTCTGTGCTGCTTCCTAGCTTAAATGTCAATTACGCCTTAAACGATGAAGTTATTCTGCGCTTTGCTGCTTCTCGGACAATGGCTCGACCGCGCTTCAACGCTGTAGTACCAGGTGCGTTCATCAGTGAAAATATTTGGGGTGAAAGAGGCCGAGGTAGTGCCGGAAGTGCTGAGTTGGTTCCGCTTAAATCAAATAATTTGGATTTCTCTTTTGAGTGGTATTTTGACGATACTGGCCTAGCGTCGATTGCGCTTTTCAGAAAAGATATGAAAGACTTTTTGCAGCGCGTAAACGATGTGTTTTATTACAAAGATATACGTGAACAATATGACATTGAAAGCATAGAAGTCAGTGATTTGTTGATTGCGCCAAATGGGCAAACACCGGCAGACGGTTGTAGTCCTGAACGCTTTATATCTAGGCAAAATACGGGTATCTGGCGTTTTGGCTGCCATGAGGTAGATATTGGCGTAGAAAGAAATGGTAAAAAGACCGTTACACAAGGTTTTGAGCTGAGTTACGTTGATACCTTCTCGGAACTACCGGGTGCCTTTTCTGGTTTGGGTGTGCAGCTCAATTATACCTTCCAAGATTCTGAAAATGACCCTGAATTTATTGAGAATACTGGTACTTTCCTCGCACCCCTGCCACAAGCGTTTACGCCACGGCACAGTGCGAACGCTACCGTATTTTGGGAAAAAGATGGTATTGAGCTGCGCTTAGCTAACCGGTATACGGGAATTCAATTTGTTTCTGAATCGCGCACTATTGCGAGATGGAGAGATGAAACCAATAGACTTGACTTCAGTGCCAACTATGATTTTAACGAACATCTCAGTTTTAGCTTCCATGCGCTCAATCTGACTGACGATACCACGCGCTCATTCATCACTTCAAAAGCCTTGTTTTTTGGCGAGTTGGATGCAAATGGCGAGCGAGTTTTGCTTGATGAAGGTAATCCACAAAAAGACAGCAGTGTGGACACAAGTAAAGTATATAACGAATTCAAGACGGGTAGGCAGTATCGCTTGAGTGTTCGCGTAACCTTTTAGTGAGCAGCTTGTGTATTGCTCGGGAAATGCGAGCAGGACATCTTGAAACAGTTTTCTCAAAGGAGAAATGGGATGAAAAATTACAAATTAACATTTACAGCATTCAGTCTATTTACCATTTTGCTTACAGGCTGTAGTGGTGGTCCGGAAGAAGGGATTTCCAACGGCTTAGCAGGTGGGGAGCCTATACAATTTGATGGCCCTCTATCGGTTATAGTAGACGAAGAAACGGGCATTGTTGAACAAGACTTACTGCAAGGTGCGCAAGTCGGCGAAAACGAAAATGTCGTATTGCGAAATGTATACCGTACAGATGACTCACTCGAGCCACCGTTGAATTCAATTGTGGTGCGTGGCAATAGCATGTTTATTGATACTGACGTGTTTGCTCGTGAAATCGCTTTCGGTGAAAGTCTTACTTATGACTATACTTATATTATTGATAACGGCGCAGGTACAAGAACAGATGCGGACGGAAACGAAATACCTCGCCGTATATCGGTAACGGTAAACGGAATAAAGGATCCGGTTGAGTCAATTTCTTTAAGCCATAACGAAATTCTACTGCCACCTGATTTTGGTTTGAATATAGTCGCAAATGTTGCCCCTGTTTTTGCTACTGACCAAACACTTGAATGGGTGGTGCAAGACACCAGTATCGCTCAAGTTGATGCGCAAGGATTAGTGACCGGCTTATCAGAAGGGGTTACCGAGCTTGTGGTTACGTCTGTTGACAATCCTGATGTACAGGTAAGAGTGCCATTGTCCGTTACTTTTGATATTCCAAATCCGATTGGTATGCAAATCGTCGATTTTGATGGTGAGGTATTGCCACAAAACATCGTTCTGCCTGATTGCACAACGTTCCCGCTCTCAGTAAATCAATTGCCCATCGCAAGTGGATTTACCAATCCTGTCACATGGACAAGCTCGGATGAGTCAGTTGTTACCGTGCAAGATGGTTACTTGACGATACACCGGGAAGGGGCTGTGGTTTTAAACCCAATATCTGTTATTGCAGAAAACGATGTCGGGTTGTCAGCGCAAATAAATATTACGTTAACAGACAACATAGCTTGTAATATGGCAGCAAACAGCGATTTCGATTTTCAGCCTGCAGGTTCTTGGCCTTGGAACGGAGGCAGTGGATTGAGTGTCGCTGACTCTGCGGAAGGTTTGGACAACACTCATGCACTACAAATGACCGCAAGTTCTACTCCGTCCAGTTTCCGCGCTGTGGTTTGGAGTGGTGATGAGCCAATGGTTCGAGAAATTGGTTTGGGTTCTGATAACTATTTTAGCGCCTACATTTGGGCTAAAAATTTAGGCACAGAGCCAACACAATTTTTTATCTTTGCGAGAGCTTTCGATGGGGGATGGCATCCTGAGACTCTAACAATCACGGGAGATATTGCGGTTTCTGATGATTGGCAATTGGTTCAATTAAAACAAATTACGGATGATAGCCCTGAAGGCTTAAGTGTGTTTTCAGGACTTAACTGGAACTCACAGAATTGGCTGGATAATTCAGTGATCTGGTTGGAATATGGTTTCCCTGCGGGCAATCCGGCAGACTCCAACGTACTGATTGACAATGTGTCTATTTATGAAGTAGATGCGCCGGAATAACCGAGTATTATCTCACAAATACCGCTAGATGCGGTTGAGCTTGATAAAGTGAACTGGTAAGTTAACAAATAACTAACAAATCGTTTAACTTAATCAAGTATGTCGTCAACTTCTAACCTGAGCTTAAGGCGTGAAAAGTATGCTTTAGGCTTGGGTTTTATCGCCGTTTTTTTCTCTCATCAAACTGTAAATACGCTTGCTATTCCTTATTATCAAATGACATTGGGAGTTGACCCTTTTTGGCTCGGCTTAGCGATGACTATCCCAGTCATTGTTGCTTGTTCATTTGGCCCGTGGATTGGAAAAATGTCGGACAACCACCAAGGAAAGCTTGGACGGAGACGACCGTTTATTTATGTGTTCCCTTGGCTAAGTGCGATCTTTTATGCATGTATTTGGCTAGTGCCGCCCGCTTGGGACAGCACTCAGCAATTAATATATTTTTTTATTGCGACGCAACTATTTTACCTATTGGCAACCTGTTGGATAGTGCCCTTAAATTGTATGGCTTACGAGGTGACTAACGACAAGCACGAACGAACCAGAGTGTATGGCAGTATTACGTATTTTACAAAAGCCGCTTCTCTTTTCAGTCAATGGCTGATTCCGCTTGCCCAGCTAAGTGTGTTTGGCGGGCTTAGTATAGGCATCAAATACGTGGGTTTGGGAGTAGCAATCTGCCTAATAGCGCTGTTGGCTATGGTACCTGCGACGTTTGTGCGGACGAGAGCCGTCGAGCCTTGCCAGCAAAAAATGCCCACCAATAAACTAAATGTTTTTACCAATATCCGCTCTGCATTCAAAGTACGAGGTCTGCGGCTGATAATGGCGATCATTTTTTTTCAGACCTTGTTGGGGGTCTACGCAGCATCCATGGACTACTATTTAATTGTTTATTACATGTTCGATGGCGATATCTCACAAGGCGCAAAGTGGAAGGGAGTATTGTCGACATCGTATGCTGTCGTCGCTATTTTAGGCATATGGCTAATCACGCGCTGCTCAATTCTTTTCGGTAAAGTCCAGACATTCAGAGCTTTGTTTGCTCTGGCATGTTTGGGAGGATTGGCAAAGTGGTTTATCTTTGTACCAGGAGCGCAACTTTGGCTAGTGCTTGACGCGGCAATGGGTTCGCTAGTTTGGCTTGGAGTAGGGGTATTAGGCGCTTCAATGCTGGCTGATCAGATTGAGCTTGACTACAGGAAAAATGGTATTAAACGAGAAGGCATCATCTTAAGTTGTAAAAATTGGCTCGTTCAAATTGCCTTGGCACTTGCTTTGGTTTTATCCGGTCTATCATTAAATATCTTCGGATTTGACGCGGGGCAGGGAAGTACGCAAGATGAGACAAGTATTCTGTGCATGCGAATACTGCTGTCAATTGGTACTGTGATATCATCATTGGTTGGCATACTATTGTGCAATAGGTATCAGCAAGCAGAGCGCGTTGCCACCGAATCGCGCTCATATACGTGAGGTAAATACAGGTGGGTTTTTGTTGAGTCAATCTCGTCTGTCGTAGTGAGCTTTAAAGACAACTCTGTGGCATATTTTGCCATCTCTGCAATAGGGTAGTGAGTCGTCGTTAATTGTGGCCGACAGGCTTTACAAATATCTGTATTGTCAAAGCCAATTACCGACACATCTTCAGGGATCTTGACACCTAAATCTTGCAAACGATTCATCGCGCCAATGGCAAGCGAATCATTGAAGGCCACCACAGCGGTAAACTCGCACTTACGCTCCAGTAATTGGCTGATCCCTTTCATGCCGTTATCGATGCTAGGCATGATATAACCGACATTTTCTTCTAGCCAAGGTATGCCGGCTTCCAGTAGCGCTCCCTTGGCGCCTTTTAGCCTATCTACTGGGTCTTGCAAATCTTGATTTGAGGCCAAGAACACAAATTTTCTATGCCCTTTGTCTATCAGGTGTTTTACCGATAACCGTCCTCCTGCAGTGTTGTCTAACCACACGCACCGATGGGCAATCTCTGGAATATATCGGTTTAATACTACAAGACCTTGTATTTCTTTCGCCAGATTTATAAGCTGCTCATTGCTGGCGACATTGCTGTGATAAACAATGTTTTGTGAGCCGTTTTCTCTAAATGAAGAAATGGCATCTAACTCGGTATCAATTTGATTGTGTGAGTTGTTAAGCATTACTCGGTAGTTGACTTGTTGAGCAGCGTTTTCGGCGCCTGTGACTAAAGCACCGTAGAAAGCTTGTGTGACATTCGGCGTGATCACGCCGATAATTTCGTTCTTTTTCGAAGCTAGCGCTCTCGCATTTATATTAGGACGATAGCCCATTTCGGCGATAACTTGTTTAACATGCGCTCTACATTTGTCCCCGACTTTTCCTTCCCCTCTTACTACTCGCGATACAGTCGCAGCAGATACGCCAGCTTTCTCGGCTACATCACTGAGTCGAACCATAACATCTCCTAAAAGTTAGAGGGAAATCGACATTTCTTCGAGGTTGTTTTAAAACAGGCGTAATCAGGAAAAGCAAAGGAAATGTGATAAAAGATAAAATAAAAATTAACACAAATGTTAATATATTTGTTGGTATAGCGCTATCATTTATTTGTGCTTAATGCATTAAATACGAGCTCAAGCGCGGTATGGAACGAGTGAAGGTATAAGGCTAGGTTGAGCAATTTGTAAAATCAAAAACGCGGCGAGTATATCCATATATGCTTTGGTTTTTCATCCCTGAAAAACAAATTTTGATTTTACAAATTGCTCAACCTAGCCTTATACCTTCACTCGTTCCATACCGCGCCGAAGCTTCGTCGAATGCCGCGCTGAGTCAGGAATTGCAAAGTGTAGAGAACGTTATGATGAAGAAATGGATTGTCTGCTTTCAACTATTATGTATTGTTGCAGCAAACGCTTTTAGTATATCTGTAGCAGCAGTGGAAAAGAAACCAAATTTCGTGTGGCTAGTCAGCGAGGACAACTCCCCTCAATATATCAAACTATTTAATCCCACCGGCGCAGCCATGCCCTCTGTGGAAGCCTTGGCAAAAGACGGAATAAGTTATCATCAGGTTTTTTCAAACACGCCTGTATGCTCCACCGCCCGCACGACTTTGGCTACTGGCATAGAAACTCCCAAGTTAATGTTGAACTATCATCGGAAATTTTCACCTGTGCCCTTGCCAGAGTCAGTTGTACCAATAAGCAAATATTTAATGGATAACGGCTACTACACGGCTAACAACTTTAAAACGGATTTTAATTTTGTCACTACAGCACCATCGTCAATTTGGAATGAAAGTGGCACATCGGCAACTTGGCGTAAACGTAAACCAGGGCAAGCGTTTTTCTATATGCAAAGTTGGTCTACCACACATGAGAAAAACTTACATTTCCCTGAGTCTGATGTGGGTACAAAAGCAACGGCGCATTCAGTAGACGAGGTGACATTACCGCCCTATTACCCAGACACCGAGGTGTTTCGCTACACTTATGCAAGGTATTTGGATAGACACACGGCGGTTGATAAAGAGATAGCTGAAGTTATTGCAAAGTTAAAAGCAGATGATTTATTAGAAGATACCTTTATTTTTTATTTCGGCGATCACGGTGGTGTTTTACCTGGCAGTAAAGGCTATATCAATCAGAGGGGCTTACACGTTCCTCTAGTCGTGAGGATCCCAGAAAACTTTAAACATCTGGTCTATGAGGATAAACAAGTTAACACAGATACTCGTCAACACGGTGTGCTAAATTTTGTCGATTTTGCGCCAACATTGGCAAATTTGGCTGGATTGCCACTACTCGACTCTTATGATGGCAAGCCGTTTTTGGGTAAAGGGGTGACAGAAAAAGACGTGTCAAGCCGCGATAGTAGTTGGTCGTATGCGGATAGGTTTGATGAAAAGTACGACTTTGTACGTGCGTATAGAAAGGGGCGTTACAAATATGTTCGTCATTTTACACCCATGAACACAGACGGCCTTTTCAACGAATATCGCTACAAACAATATGCATTTAGAGAGTGGAAAGCACTGTTTGAAGCTGGAAAGTTAAATAGCATTCAATCCAGTTTTTTTGAGAAAAAGCCAGCAGAAGCGTTATATGACTTGAAAACAGATCCCCACGAAACCAAAAATCTAATCGATCAAGCAGACCTTTCTACAGTCGCGAATGACATGAGAACCGCTTTGTTTGCGCATATGCTAGATAAAGGAGACCTTGGTTTTTACCCTGAGTATTGGCTTGTTAAGTATGCCGCGAACGACCCCATGGCTTTTGCTAAAAAGAATCGTGCGGAAATGCAGACACTAATGGACATTGCTAACTTGCAATTGAAAGATTTTGAACAAGTAAAAAGCCAACTACTCAATGCCTTGAAATCAGACAGGCCGTGGGAGAGATACTGGGCACTGATTAACTTGTCAGCTTTTGGTGATAAAGCAATCTCCCTGCAAACGACAGTAAAGCAAATGTTGTCAACCGAACCCAATATCTTGGTAAAAGCCCGAGCAATCGAATTTTTAACGCTTACTTCTGACTTCGATCCTGTAGCTCCTCTACTTAGCTATATCAACGCGACAGATGACAAAATACTTGTTTTAGAAATCATGAACATAGCGGCTGTACTGCATGAGGCCAAAGGGTTTTATTTCGATATCCCTACAAGAGAGGCTTGGCAAAAGCCGAAGAAAGGGGATGACAATTACGATCAACAATTTAATGTGAGTTACTGGCTAAATACTCGACTGAGGTATTTAGCCAAAAAATAAATCTGAGAGTAGTACAGGCAAGGAAGCCTTGTACTTCACTCAATTCGCTAACTATTTGCCTAGTTCAAGTAAAAATGTATCCCACCAAGCAAGGTAGCTGTCATGATCAATGTCTGTCGATAATCCGCGTTTGGCCATTTGTGCAGCGTAGTGCTCTTCGAAAAAGTTATCCCAATAATCTTTTACACTTTGTGCCTCTTCGACCATACCCATATCACCACTTTGTTCTTGCCATTTTACTAAGGCTATTCGATATTGCGACAAGACATTGGCATATTTGGGATCGTTTGCGAGGTTATTGATTTGCTCTGGATCATTGTGACGATCATACAGTTCTTCTAGTGGTTTTCTTGCAGCAAAAAATGCCGCTTGTACACTGTTCAGCGTGTTTTCTTCGTGCATCTTTTGCATTAGCGTTAATACGGGATATTGAAGTTTTTTGTAAGCATTAAATTGAGTGTAAGGCTTGTCAGGCATGAAGTTTCTTATGTAGTGAAAATCTTTGCCAATAACTGCTCTAATGCGATCATCTGTTTCATCACAGCGGTCACGCTGCGCATAAACATATTCAACACTCTGTTTTTGTTTACCAACGATAACTTTGCCTTCCATATGTTCTGGTACGTCTATCCCTGCCAAAGCCAATGTCGAGGGAGCCACATCTATCAAGCTAAGCATGTCTGTTGACCGTTGACCTTGCTCAATACCTTTGCCCCATACAATAAATGGCACATGCAGACCACCGTCATATAGCCATTGTTTATCGCGCAACATGGCGCGACCATGATCACCAAAAATGAAGACTATGGTATTGTCTAGCGCGTTTTGCGCTTTTAGTTCTGCAAAAAGATTGCCCACCTTTTTATCAACCATTTGGATAGTCTCTAAATAAAGCGCCCAGTCTCGTTTAACGATATTGTGATCAGGGTAATACGATGGTGGAGACACATCCTCAATATTAATGGGCTGGGTTCTATCTGCAACAAATGTGCGATGTGACTCGGTAAAATTAATTTGAGCGAAAAAAGGCTTATTTTTAGCTTGTTGTTTGTATGCTTGCCATGCGGATCCGTCTAAATATTTTGTTTCGGTCGGTGCGTGTGTGTAAGCGCCGCCAGAATACTTAATTTCGCCGTCAGTGGCGTCGAAGGCTTGAGTAACATGACTAAAGTTAAAGTCAGTTTTCTGTTTTGGGCCAAGTAGTAGGCTGAAATAGTCGGCTTCACGTAGATACTCTGAAAGCATTTTTACGTGTTCCGGCAACGCATAGCCATCGTCGAGATGACTGCGATGATGATGAGCACCAATGCTAGTTTGATGCATACCGGTAAAAAACGCTGAGCGCGAGGGTGAGCACACCGACGATGTCGAAAAGGCATTCTCGAATACTATTCCTTGTGACGCAATTTTATCCAAATTCGGGGTTTTAACAATCGGATGTCCATAAGTGCCGAGGTCGGTTGATATATCTTCCAAAACTACCCAAATGATGTTGGGGGGCGCGGATGGTTTGTCTGTTGCGATTGTTGTCTGCACATCATGCTGGCCACAGCTCGTTACAAACAAGACAAAAAATAACAAAAAATTTACTCTTTTCATGTTTGCATGTGCCATGTTGAGTCCTTCTAGTAAAGTTATATTTTATAAGCGGGAGAGCGCTCTCCTTTGGGTGTCTAAAATATTACACAATTAAATTAATTGTTAAACAAATTTTAACAATTGAAGCTGTTATGAAAATTGATTTAATAGACAGGATAAATAGAGTAGGCACGAAAGTGCTTTCCCTAAGAAATTCAATATAACCTTGTTCAACTATGCTGTAGTGCCGACCACTGTGTGCTCGAGTGAGGCAGCGTTCAACGGAATTTGCTCATGTCTTGTAGATTTACAAACGTCTTTTCAACTAGTGATAGTATTCGAATACTTGCTGTTGTTTTGTTTTTTTCCTTGGTCTTCTCTAGTTCCGTCTATGCTTTACAAGGCGCAGATGTAGAGGTGCTATACACAAAAGAGCACGGTATTGTGCCAAATACAAAGCAAGATAGCACGCGAGCCGTCGTCGAGCTTATCGAGAAAGCAGTGCGAAGTGGAAATAAAAAAATTGTCTTTGCTCCAGGCACCTACCATTTTTATCCTGAAATGGCGCATGAAGCTTATACTTTCATTAGCAACAACGATGAAGGCCTTAAACGAGTGGTATTCCCCTTATTTGGCGCAAATAACATAGAAATTGACGGGCAGGGCGCTGACTTCGTTTTTCACGGCGGGATTAACCCTTTTATTTTACAAGATTCTGCCAATATCACCTTACGCAATTTTAGTATTGATTTTTATCGCGCGTTTCACAGCGAAGGAAAAATACTAGCGGTAGGTGATGGTTACATGGATTTACATATTCCTGAAATCTTTCCTTTTCGTATCAACGCAGCGGGAATACTTGAATTTTTGGCTGCGGACGATATTCGACCGTCTAAAATTGAAAAAAACATAAAGTTGGAAAGGCGACTGACGACTAAAAAAGCAGAAGAGTATGCATTCAAGCGCATGCTTGAATATGACCCAGAAACCAGAGCCACGCCCTACATGGCCGGAGACTTACACAGTGGGCATTGGTTAAGTGCTAAAAAATTAGAAGGGCATCGAAATATAAGAATTTTTCATCCCGTGTTAAAAGGCACAGTCGGCAATATTATGACATTTAGTTCAAAATACCGCAGGTTTCCGGGCTTTGTTGTGTCAGACAGTAGTGAGGTACTGCTTGACAATATTACGATTTATCATGCTGGTGGCATGGGGGTACTTGGCCAACGTTGTCACAATTTCACGATGCAAAATAGTAAAGTGACGCCATCAGAGGGCAGGATCATTAGCGCAACCGCAGACGCCACGCATTTTAACAACTGCACTGGCAAAGTAGCCTTGATTAATAACCTATTTGAGAATCAACAAGATGACGCCACAAATATACATGGTATATATGCCATGTTTTATGAGCTACTAGACGAACACACTGCTTATATTAAAACGATGCATCCTCAGCAATGGGGCTTTGATTTTATTGATGTGGGTGATGAAATGGAGCTTGTGCACGGAAAAAGCCTCAGAACATATGGCACTAATACAATACAAAGTGTTACTCGCATCAACAAAGAAATCAATTTAGTACGCTTTGATAAGCCTATCGATAGTCGTATTAAACCCGGTGACTCAATTTCAGAGATTAGAGATTATCCTTTCGTACATATTAAAGGTAATACGATCCGCAGGAATAGGGCGCGAGGCATGTTACTCAATTGTCGCGGTAAAACCATAGTGGAAGACAACTATTTCCACGTTCCCGGCGCAGCCCTATTGTTTGAAGGTGATGCGGTCAATTGGTACGAACAAGGCGGTGTGACTGACGTGACCATTCGCAATAATGTCTTTGATAACAGCTTGTTTAGTGTTTGGGGAAAGGCAATCATTGATGTCGATGCCGGTATCGAAAAGGCGTTTCAGGCTGAGGTACGCTATAACAAAAACATCCTCATTGAAAACAATACTTTTAATGTATTTGATGAACGTTTGATATTAGATATTTTTTCTGTCGAAAACCTTCGTTTTACTAATAACACGATAAATAAAACGACCGCATTTCCTGAGAGAGAACTGACGACAGAACCCTTTTTCAGGGTCAAGCACAGCGATAATGTGATCATTGCCGATGATAACAAATTTGTTGGTTTCGACTGAGGCCATTTTAAAAGCTGCACACTGGTGTGTCATATTTACGGTGTAACAAAATGAGTATGTTTGCCAGTGTAGCTGACTGATATTTAGGCATTCAAAGCAAAAATCTCAAAAAATTAGGATTCAAGCTTGCATTGTTGTTGTTCTAACATTAATATGCACGCCGCTTTAGAGAGGCTTCAAGCTGGTTTGCTTTTAAAAACTAGTTTTTCGACAAAGGCAATCTAAAATATTAATCGATGGGGGTCGTTAGCTCAGTTGGTAGAGCAGTTGACTTTTAATCAATTGGTCGCTGGTTCGAATCCAGCACGACCCACCACGTTGATACACACTTTTTCCCTTATCGTTCTATTTTTACATCAACAAAATGAACTTTTTATTACCTAAGTGTATAATTAGTGCATCATCAACTCATTATTTTGACTATGACTTTAGCCACGCGAATTGCGCCGATTGACTATCCTTTTCCTGACAAGCCCGTAAAACTCAGTTTTGATCGCGAGCAAGCATTAATTAGCGACATCAAATTGTTGCTGAAACAGAAACAGGCGACATTGGTAGCGCATTATTACACTGACCCCATTATTCAAGCCTTGGCAGAAGATACTGGTGGATGCGTAGCAGATTCTTTAGAAATGGCTCGATTTGGGCGCGATGCAAAGGAGCAAACCTTAGTCGTTGCGGGTGTGAAGTTTATGGGCGAGACAGCTAAAATTCTTAGCCCTGAAAAGCGTGTATTCATGCCAACACTGGAGGCTACTTGCTCACTTGATCTTGGATGCCCCGAAAAAGAGTTTACGGAATTTTGTGACGCTCATCCTGAGCGCACCGTTGTTGTTTATGCTAATACCTCTGCAGCGGTTAAAGCCCGCGCAGATTGGGTAGTAACATCGAGTATTGCGTTAGAAATAGTCGAACACTTAGATAGCTTAGGCAAAAAAATAATTTGGGGACCCGATCGGCATTTAGGGGCGTACATCCAGAAGCAAACGGGTGCCGACATGTTGATGTGGAATGGCGAGTGTATTGTACACGATGAGTTTTCTTCACAGGCATTAAAAAAGGCGAAACACTTGCACCCAGATGCCGCAATTTTAGTCCACCCTGAGTCACCGGCAAGTGTTGTTGATATGGCCGATGCAGTTGGCTCTACTTCACAGCTAATTAAAGCTGCGCAAACAATGGACAACAAAAAATTTATTGTGGCAACTGACAAAGGCATCTTTTACAAAATGCAGCAACTCGAACCCAATAAGGAGTTCATAGAAGCGCCCACTGCCGGACAAGGTGCAAGCTGTAAAAGTTGTGCACATTGCCCGTGGATGGCAATGAACGGCTTGGTTGCTTTAAAAGAAGCGTTAACTCATCCGGCAGGACGTGAAATATTCGTGGATGCGGATTTACGCGACAAAGCCATGATCCCATTGAATCGCATGTTGAGTTTTGCTGCAGAAATGAAAGGATAGCGCAAATCTTCCGCGTTTATGCGCGTAATACTAAATTCTGACTTGCAACCTGTCGAAGTTTTACCTAGTATACGCGCGCTACAAAATAACGGAGAGATGGCTGAGTGGCTGAAGGCGCACGCCTGGAAAGTGTGTATACGTTTGTAGCGTATCGAGGGTTCGAATCCCTCTCTCTCCGCCATTTTAAATTTTAGTGCGTCACAGTTGCCTTCAGATGAGAGCTGCTACGTCAGGCTAATCAATCTACTCTACTTCGCCATACAACGCACAATGATCAGATAGCTCCCATAGAAAATCTATTTTGTCCTGTCCTTCAAGTTGATGCCGACCGACTGTGGTATGTAGCAACCATGAAAAAGCCCTGCTAATCAATAACAGAGCTTCATCTTTTTCATATATTTACATGGCTACTAAACAACTAAGTCTATTGCTTCGAGCCTTAGTTTTGTTTATTCCTAAGGTCTAGGATTGGCATGCCACTTTCGCCAAGTACGGTTTGTGGAAGTTGACCATTCCAATTTTGTGCCTCCGTTAAGGTGACGATTAAGGGGTTGTCCTTCAGTGCTTTTGCTTTCGCAGCTATAGCGGCGGCCTCTGCTTCACCTTTTAATCGGATTGCATTCGCTTCTGCTTCGGCAACTTTGACAATCCCTTGTGCTTTTGCGTCAGCAGTATTTACTTCTCGAAGTGCTTCTAGCCGTTGCCTTTCAAGTTTGTGCTCTTCTGCCGCGGCTAAGTTTTTTTCAGTTTGCTTGGTTTCTATCGACTGAATATATTTTGGAGGAAGTATAATGTTCTCAATTTGGATATTGTCTACCACGACAGGAAAGCTTTTCATCTCTTCAATTAAGTTGTTTTCTATTAACTGAATTGAGGTGGCGCGATCTTGTATTAATTGTTCAGCTTCAAAGCGAGGAATCACATCCTTTGTTGCCGACCTAAAGCGAGGGTCAAGTATACGCTGCTCAAATTGCGTCAGACCACCATACTGCCTAAACAAATCAAGCGCAGAGGATTTATCTACCGTCCAGTTCACAGACACGTGCACCGTAACCGGCATTTGCTCTTTTGTACTTGACGACATTTTTTCTTCGTTTTTACGGGTTCTTACTTCAATCGACTCAACCGAGTCAACAAACGGAACTTTGAAATGAAGGCCTGGGTTAACTTGGGACTTGGCTTCATTAAATCGCTTTACAATACCTATGTGTCCTTCTTCAACTGTATAAACAGAACCAAATATGACAACAAGCCCCAAAAGACCCATGATGCCAATTGAAGCAAACTTCTTTGTATTTAGTTTCATCTTTTCTACATGATCATTCATATGCAATTTCTCCATAAATTTACCGGAATAACAAGGTGTATTTAACTGTAATAAAAGACATACGTCTTTTATTCGAGACAATTTATAGTATTTGTTGATATTTGTCAATATTTGTCTATTATGTTGGACAAAATAAGTGTAGAGGTATTTTATGGCACAATTTAATTCCCCAGAGATGAAAGAGACAATACGGCGTATCGTTCGCGCTCAAATGATAGAAAAAGGCGTCAACTATAAGCAGTTGATGGAAAAGCTAGCGGCACTTGGCGTGTCGCAAACAGAGAGCACCTTGCGCTCAAAAGTAAACAATGCGTCTATGGGGGCGCAACTGTTTCTCTATATCCAAATGGCTTTAGAGATTGAAGTATTGGATTTGAAGCACGTAAAGGATGTCTTAAGCGATGTTAAATCTTAAAAGCGTCCATTGTGTTCCTACCCTTGTCTTTGGCGCGGTAAAGAGCCTTGTCCGCTTGCTCAATAATGGTTTCTGGAGGCCAATTGCTAGTTTTGTTGAAAGGGAAGGTCGCCACACCTGCGCTTACCGTCACGCGGCCATGTGGAGACTGTGAATGGGGAATATCCAGTTGCAGTATAGCTTGAATCAAGTCTTCGGTTTTTTTCTTTGCGGTATCAATATTTGTGTTAGGTAATAAACAAACAAATTCTTCACCGCCATATCTTGCAGTAAAGTCGGTTGAACGAGTCAAGGTTTCGTTGAGTTGATTGGCAACGAGTCGTAAACAGGCGTCCCCCTCAGCGTGCCCATATTCATCATTGTATTTTTTGAAATAGTCAACATCCACTAATACAAGCGACAGGTTCCATTCTTGCCGTTTGGCTTGTGCCATCATCGATTCAAAGGTACTTTCAAATGCGCGTCGATTAGCTATGCCTGTTAAGGGATCTTTTCTGCTTAAGGCTAATAGGGTTTTTTCTTGTTCTTTCACTTTGTTCAGGAAATTATTTACATTGTCTGCCAGTTTTGTGATCTCGTCATTACCCGACGATGCGACTTCGTCTATTTCGTCGTTTGAGGCGAGTTCTACATCTTTCGACAGGTCTACTAAGCGTAACACTATTCGTTTGTAGAGCAAGTAAATAGCTAAGAGCGAGATGACGATAGAAACGAGAACAATAATTGTATTGGTGTGAGTAATGCTCTCTATGGCTCTGGAGACCTCAGCCGACTCCTTTAAAGATTCTGACATCGTTTTACGGGATTGAAATTCTAAGGTATTCGCTACATCTTTCACTAGGTTAGCGACAAAATTACCTCGTCCCCGTGCTCTACCGATTATGCGTAAAGATTCAATTTTGTTCTGAATGTACCCAGTATCTTCCAGTAAATGCTCGCCGAGAACATCAAATACTTGATTGTTGGCGCTGGAAGAGGGAAAAGTTTTTAGCAAGGTACTAATGTCGCTTTGTATCTTTCTAATTTTGTTAATACGGGTTTGTTGATGAATTTGCGTAATATGCAGTAGTAGCTCAGTTAATTTTTTTTGTTCGAGTGCTGACAGCTTTCTCTCAGTTGTGGCTATTGAGATTGTCTCGACTAAGTGTTGTTCCTGTTCAAATAGGCGTCCAGTACTTTGTATTTTATCGATAATAAGTGCATTGAGTTCGTTCACTTCCCTCGACAAAACTGACATTTGTCTGCTTAAAAACGCATTCGACGCAGTATCCACATTCCTATTAATACCGAGGAGTACACCTTCTATCTCTGACATGGTAATTTGACGTTCAGGTTCATTTTTTGATTCAGTCAAGGATTTGGATAATGTGATAAGGCGTTCGATTTGATGGTGCAAAGTATTGGTTTTACTTAAACGCGGCAATCTCTCATTTGATAGATTATTGTACGAGTTTTTTAGTTCCCACAAAGAGTTTAAAGTAAGAGAGATGACCGCAGTGAACAAGCCCATAGTTAAGAGGATTGAAAAGCTGAATTGACGCAGTATTCGTTGTTTATACATCTTATTCAGTCCTTTGCTTAGCAAGATCCGCGGCACGCCCATCAACAGTTGAGGTAAATGATTGCGAGGCACGAATTTTTCGAATAACGATGTCAGAGAGTGGTATTTCCGATTCACTTGAGCGTTCGATAATACCTTTCTTAAATGCCGTCAATCCATCTCCACCCTGTGATAAATAATCCGTTGTAGCGACGCGATAAGTTCCAGTGAGTTCTATTGCCGTGCCATTTATTTTGGCAGATATGACCCTTTCGCCTGGCACTTTTTCACTATCATATGTGAATGTCATTCCAGAAACATGTGGGTAGCTACCTTTGTAATTCTCAACCTTGGCTAAACCTTGTTCTAGCGCCTCAAGTATATACTCGCCTTTTAAGGTTAACACGGTAACTTGAACTCTAAATGGTAGCTCGGTCGCGATATCTTTACGCGTGATGATATTGCCCGATACATATTCGCGATCGCCTCTGATGTTACCTCCATTAATAAAGGCAATATCGGTATTCGTTGCGTCTCTTAGCGCATCGGTAATAAAGTTAGCGAATGCGTTTTCTTCACTTCTAACACTCGCTCTTCGAGTAGTGGTGTTATTTTGCCAAGTACCAATCTCTTCATCTAATAGCCGATCCAAGCGCATGTTGTACTTGTCTAGTTGCATATTAGTGGCGCTTACACCGGGGAGAGATGACAATTGAATAGTTTGTTGAGATATAGATTGGTCTTGTGTATTGATTTTGACGACTTTTGCGGAACCAGCACCTTCTAGCAACACAATAGATGGATGGGAAAACTGTTCATTTTGAAACCTTTGGCTTAGCCGAGTATCTGACAAAAATACCAGATCAACAATATTGCTCTTTAGCAAGTTTTCTATGAACTCAAAGGGATAACTGATATGCAAAAGGACTAGGTCTGCGCCTTCATCTTTCAGTATTTTGGACAGCTTGTGTACAGTTTCTAGCGGGTCTAATATTTTGACCTTTGTTAATAGGTACTCTTCTATCACTCGCTGGTTTACAAGGGAAATAATACCAAGGCGGATGTTTTCTTTATCAATCGTCACGTAAGGCTCTAATCCGGAAATGATTTCTCCGGTACGTGTGTCGATAACGTTACTTGTTACCAAAGGAAAAGCACTCTCGTAAGCTCTAAGAGATAACTCATCTTCAAAATAACTAAACTCGCGTTTTGTTACGCCCATCGCATCAGGTTCGATTGAATTTAAAATATCGATGATGTGACTGCCGCGATCGAAAGCTGACATGGCGCTTGGGCCAATTGATCCTCCGCCAAAAACAAAAAAACGGTTTTTGCTTTTTATTGAACGAACAAGGTAGTCTAATTCAGCATAATAGCCTGTCGCCGGATCGTCGATTTCCTGCATGTCGGCGGCAAATATGAGTGTCGCGATATCCGCTTCATCTGCTTCCTGAGTCTCACCGAAGGCAAAAGTTGCAAACAGAAAAAAGCAACACAACGAAAGCCTAGATGTCATTTTAGTACCTGGGATGTTAAGCAACGTAGGTGACATTAAATGCTTGATTATAAATAAGTCCTTGTTTGATATATATTAAGATAGTGGGGGGGTATTAAGCAAATCCCAATACTTTATGATAGTTTAAATCCTGTAACCAAGTCGTTCAAAGCCTGAGATTGGCCTTTCATGTTGTCGGATGTAACGGCCGCCTCTTCTGTCATAGTGACATTTTTGTGGGTCATGTTGTCGATTTCCTTTATTGACGCAGAAATATTTTGGATACCTTTGGCTTGCTCTTCCGAAGCAGAGTCGATTTCGGCAATGACGGTCGTGACTTCTTTAATCGACTTCACAATTTTACCCATTGTATCGCCAGATTGCGTTACTAACTCATTCCCATTTTCTATTTTTGAAACTGAATCGGAGATTAATCCAGCTATGTCTTTAGCAGCATTTGCCGAACGTTGAGCTAGCGTTCTAACTTCGGATGCCACTACGGCAAAACCTCTGCCTTGTTCTCCTGCACGCGCCGCTTCAACTGCGGCATTGAGTGCCAGAATGTTCGTTTGAAATGCAATGCCATCGATAACGTCGATTATTTCTGATATCTTTTTTGCAGATTCGGTAATCGAGCCCATTGTACTGACAACTTCCGCTATTAATTTTCCGCCCGTACTGGCAATAGAGGATGCGTCGGTAGACAGACGGTTCGCTTGATTAGCATTGCCGCTATTGGCTGTGATCATGTCGGACAAAGATTGCATTGTATCAACGGCCTCTCTAAGACTATTGACCTGTAATTCTGTTCTACCCGCCAAGTCGTTATTGGCTTGTGAAATTTCTGACGCTGACTCGTAGGTACGCTGAGACGAACTAATAATCTGGATCATCACGTTACGGATATTGGTGATAAAAGAATTGAGTGCCTGCGCGACGTCATAGAATTCGTTTTCTTTTTCGAGTGTCAACGCGCCAGTCAAGTCGCCATCTGTCATTTTCGAAATTAGCGATTTGATTTGTTCTATTGTTTGTTTGCGCTCCGTAACGTCAGTAGCATATTTAACTACTTTGTAGGGTTTACCATTCAAATCAAAAATTGGATTATAAGAGGCTTGCAGCCACAAGCGCGTGCCGTCTTTAGCCACACGCTCAATTTCGTCACTAAAAAAAGTCCCCGCATTTAGGTTTGACCACAACGCTTTATACTCTTGGCTTTTCGCGTATTCAGGAGTCACAAAAATCTTATGGTGTTTACCTTCTATCTCACTCATTGAGTAGCCAGTTGCTGCGAGAAAATGCTCGTTTGCTTTTATAATCGTGCCATCCATATTAAATTCGATCACGGCCTGAGCTCGGTTAATTGCCTTTATTTGGCCACGATAGTCAATCGTTTTTAATTTTTGCTCGGTGATGTCAGTGGCAAATTTAATTACACCCACCACTTCTCCTGCTTCATTAAAAAGAGGGTTATAAGAGGCAGAAAGCCAGATTTCTTTTTCGCCTTTTCCCAATCTTTTTATTTCTGCAGTAAAGAATTTACCCTCTCGTAAGTTACGCCAAAACTGCTGATATTCGGGCGAGTCTCTCAACTCCAGAGGGGCAAACATCTTGTGATGTTGCCCTTTTATTTCATTTAGATCATATCCAATTGTTTTTAAGAAGTTTTCGTTGGCTGATTTTATGATGCCATCAGGCGAGAATTCTATAATCGCTTGAGAGCGATGCATAGCATGTAATACCGTTTTGTTATGCATATCCTCTGTCGTTTCGATTAACTCTATTAGACCACCAGAACCATTTTCTTTAAATTTTGTTACGGTTAAGGTAAGGCTGAAGCCTTCTTTTTGGGCGTTTTTACTGATTGTCTGACCATTGCCCATGTTTTCAAGGCTGACTACTTGGCCAAAAAGTTGGGCTATTGGTGTGTTCAACGCGGGAGATTCAAAGTTACCCGGAAACAGGGCGTTCAGATGATGTTTGTTGTGCGTTGTAAATGTATTGAAGGCTTGATTTGTTTTTAGGATTAACCCTTGTTCATCCACAATAACTTGTGGTGTATGGCTGAGCATGAATGCGCTTAGTTCAGCGTTGTGTTCTACTTTTTTTTCTGATGCAGAATGATGTAACGCATCATTTTGCGCATCTGAGTTTCCAAATAATTTGTTCAAAAACATGCTCTTGCCTTTCTCTGTTCGTCTACTGCTATCGTCGTTTTATTTTGTCATGTAGCTAGGTTCTGTTTAGCCTAAAGTATTAGACGTTTAGCCTATATGCTCTTATATCGACAGATTTTCGTAAGCTTTGATAGCTAGAGGCGGTTTATTTTTAGTTGTGAATTTTGCAGTTAATTGAACAGCGGTTTGTATTTTAACAATTGTTGTTGTGTTGATGTTTTTGAAATTTGTTTAAATGCGCGACTACCTTTTCATCCAATGCATCTTGCCATGTATTTGGCATGACATCTTCAATCTTATTTTTTAGACGCAATGAATCTTGCGAAACTGCGTGACTACTCAGGCAATGCGCTTGTGCCCACAAATAGGATTTTGCAAGCAGCGACTCTTTCTGATGATCTAAAAATGCTTGCCAATATAATGCGGCGGTCGGCAGGTAAGCCGCTTCATAAGCCTGACTTGCTGAGATCTCATACCATCTCAACGCTTGTTTCAAGTCAATCTCCATGCCAATACCTTGATCGTAATACAAGGCCATTAAAAATGCAGATTCTGGGGACTTTTTGTTGGCGGCGTACTGCAACCAAAAAAAGGCCTTTTGATAATCCTGTTTTACATGAGTGCCATAAAAATACCATTTTGCCATCACTACTTGTGCATTGAATGCCCCAAGTTCGGCACCCTTTAAACACATATCTACGGCTTTTCCGGTATCTTTTTGAACGCCTTCTCCTTTAAGGTATAACAGCCCTATTTGACAATACGTAGCATGGACACCTTGTTGATAGGCTTTCGTATACCAGTGTATCGCTTGGTTTATATCGATTTGTCCTCCAAGCCCATGTGCGAAACAGTTGCCTACCTGCTGCATTGCCCCTGGCATATTATTGATGGCTGCTCGATGAAACCAATGGCATGCCTCTGCCTTGTCGGTTTTTGTGCTCAGTCCTAACTGATAAAAGAGGGCGACGTTGAACTGAGCGAGTCCATTCTCTTTGTTTGCAAATTCTTTGTATATGGTGAGTGCTTCTTCATATCTTCCAGCAGCCTTATGAAGATCAGCTTGTTGAATAGGTGCAGCCCAATCATCAACCTCATTGGCATAAACAGATAAGGGGGAAGTCGCCAATAGCAATGCAAACAAGCCGACTATGTGTCGGCTCGGTTTGCAACGAGATAAACGAGTTATCAACATCTTATTAGTTTCTGGGTGGGAACAAGCCTTGGGTCGCAATTAGCCAGGTAACGGTTAAATAGGGCCCTCTAACATTAAAGGCTGAGCTATTGCCAGTCGTTGAGATAGTGGTCGTCGCGGTAGAGTTCACTTGCACATTTAACGACAAATCAATGGCACTACTATCCATGTCCACATTAGGCACACCGCTGCTATAGATTTCTTCGCGAGCTGGGCTGTTAGCTAGTACAGCGCCCGTAGGAACATTTGTATCGGCGCTAGCTGCCAGAGCTCGAAGTACTGCAGACGATCCTGAATCATTTGCAACGCTGCTTACCGTTGTCACTGCACCATGTGTATGACCGGCTAACTGAGCTTGAGTCAGTATATGTGTTTCTGCACCACCTTTTTGGCCTAATCTATAGTCGAGCAGACCAGGTCCTCTGCCACTGCCGATAGCTGAGCGCCCGCGTAAATCGGGTAATGCAAAGGTAGTACGTCCGTCCCCTCCATAGGTCGTACCTAGAATGGAGAACAACGCGGTATTGGAAGAAATTGGCAGTAATTGGCCGTCAGTTTTTAACCAACCGCGTATGGAATAATTCCCTCCAAAAGCGCACATGCCACCTATATAAGGGCTAGAGGAGCAAGCGTAAGACTTGCTTGAAAGGAGTATGGTTGTGAGTGCAATGGTAAAAATGGAAGCACATGTTAAGTGTTTTTTTATATTCATATTGTTGTGTCCGTTGTTTTATGGGTTCTATGTTATTTAACTCGACGTACTACTACGCCAACACAACCAGCCAAAAACAACAGTGCTGGATAGGGTGAGGGCACAGGGTTAGGTGGATTTGTAGACCCGCCAGAACCACTGACTGAGAGAATAGAAATAAATGAATCGTTAGATGAGAGCATGAAACTATCATTAACAAATGACTCGCCATCAAGCTTTACTTCCCCTGTAAAGGTAAGCATTTGACCTGCAGCGACGACTATGTCAAAACCAAATGTGCCAAAATCAGACTCTACGCCGCCAGTATTGCCAGTTGGATTGCCATTTTTTTCGTTTCCAACCAATGTGTCTGAACTTAAATCTGTGAAGAAGAATTCAGTATTGCTACTGTCTTCTAAGATAAAACGACTCTCAACGAAGGCGTCTAGTTCGGAATTTACTGAGTTTTCAAATTCTGCCAAAAAAGAAATAGTGTAATCTTGGCTTAACGAGTTATTCGTGATTTGAAACGCATAATCAAAAGCAAACACATCAGAAAAACCAATACCACTGCTCTCAAGCGATGAGCTGAGTCCAATACCATCGCCAATGTCGGTTAGTTGACCTCCCTTGGGATTGTCCCCGGTCACGGTCGTGTTACTCACTGTCGAGTTTGTGTTTGTGCCACCCAACACACTAAATAGGGTAGCGGTTTGAATTGCATTTCCCTCAGCTAATGAGGAGGTAATATCGAAGCTGACTTCACCATTAATGGTAAGGTCAGATGTTATAGGTACAGCTTGAGCATACGGCGTGACCAGTACAACAAATAGCCACATTGCGAAAGTATTACGAAGGTATTTCACAATGATTCTCCTATGGCGTCTAGTCAAAAGTAGACGTGTTCCACAAGCATTAAATATACCATTGAGAAAAAATACATAGCAATCAGTTGTTTAATAAATGAGCGATCATTTATCTATATTTATTGTAAAGAATACTGACACATGTTTCGAAAGTAATAGAATAGTACTTAGAGGCTGTTTATAAAAAAACTAAAAATTGGTCAAAATAACTAATTTGTCAGGTTTGCATTTTGTGTGGAATATATAAAGTTTGGGTTAATTTTATTAAGCTATTGAAAATTATAAATAATTTATTTTGGCATCACCATTGCTATCACTAAAGTACTTTCGCTCAAATAGTACAAAAGGTAGTTAATATGAAAAATTTCACTAAAGTTATCACCAGTTTATCCTTAGTTGCAGCATTTGCTTTTCAGGCTAGCGCCTCACACGAGTTTGTAGCAGCAGATACGGAAGCTGGCACTAAAATCTGTGTCGCAGCCGTGTCAGGCAGCAAGTTAAAGACGATCAAGGCAATTAAAACAGCACATGTTGACAAAAAGTATGTGGTTGAAAAAGTGACTTGTAACGGTCAAAATATCATCGATTTTATTACTGAAAACGGAAAAAATCCCGACAAAATATACGGGTTGTTAACCAATAAGTCTTTCAACGAAGCGCAGCACATAGCGAGATTATAGTCTTACTGGATAAGGTATCTAGTCAACACCTAAGGAGAGTATGCTATGGCGTACTCTCCTATATTCGTTACTCGTTTGACGGCGTAGCCAGTTTAAACTGATCCCAGTCTTCAACAATTGTATCAACTACTTTACTTCCGACAATGTACGCACTTTCCAGCGCAGATTGCATACCTGCAAAACCATCTTCCCCCATTTCCATACTGAGGTTTTGCGACGCACTGATGCCTTTGGGTTGCATCGAATAATTGCTTGCTGTGCGAAGTACCATAAATCGATGCTTATCTACTTTACCAATATTGTGTAAATAGCTTATTGACTGGTAACTACCTGTATCTTCCATACCCGAGGTAACAAAGTTTCCTTTTCCTTGTGTCCAATATTGCGTCCAGTCGTTCGCCCATTGCGTCAGCAACTTACCGTGCCAAAATGTAGATGCAGCTAGCTGATCACCCACTAACACAAATGGCGGTTTTTGTGCATTTGGGTAGCCTGTATATTTTGTTCTGAGTGCTTGCATTTTGGGGTAGTCATTAAGGGGTAAATCTTTTGTCAATGAGAACGCCCAATCAACGAGTGCCACGTTTAGTGGGTAAGCTTCGCCATTGTAGGGCGTAGGGTATTCGCCGTCGGCAACGTTGTAGTTGGGTGCTTGGCTAAAAAGAGGAAAGTAAGGACTGGACCAATTGGCTGGTATTTCACGCGCATCGATATGGTGTGCGAGGTCGCCGTCTACTAACCACTTTGCCCACAC
Source organism: Agaribacter flavus (assembly GCF_042646125.1). NCBI lineage: Bacteria > Pseudomonadati > Pseudomonadota > Gammaproteobacteria > Alteromonadales > Alteromonadaceae > Agaribacter > Agaribacter flavus. The sequence continues at coordinate 425,311 of NZ_JBHRSW010000005.1, read as the reverse complement.
AGCTGAGCCAATTGAGGCGTCTTCTGGATCAACGCCCGCAATACCCGCCACTAACCAGTATGCATTTGACAAATCAAAGCGTTCATCTAAACCTAAGGCCATGACTGCAGAGGCGGCTTTGGCAGTACCCATACCGGTTACCATACCTAAAACACCTGTCTCTGGATTCATGTAAAGGTCGTGATGAGAATGTTCGAAAGTGTAACGTTTAGTCAGTTTTTGCCCCGCTTTCCACAGCTGAAATTCCCCAGGCCGATCGCCTTCGTCTTCCCCAATTTCGAACATCGTCACAACGACTACTTTGACTTCGATAGCAGGTTTATCCGTATTTTCTGTTTGGACAATGTTGTCGCTTGAGCATGAAGCAAAAAATAGCCACAATCCACACAACATTAGTTGTTTCACTTTCGTCTTTATGTTCATGCTTAATCGTTCCTTTTTAAGATTATTAAGTATTAAAACGTGTCTTTTAACAAAATCAGCATATCCTCTACGGAGAGCTTTGTAGCATGCTCGTTGCCTGATAGTAACTTGTCTGCTAAGTCTCGCTTGTGCTGATGCAAAGAAACAATTTTTTCTTCGATCGTGTTTTTGGCTATCAAGCGATAAATCGTGACTGGGCGGGTTTGTCCCATACGGTGCGCACGATCAGACGCTTGATCTTCAACGGCGGGATTCCACCAAGGATCCATATGGATGACGTAATCCGCTGCGGTCAGGTTTAAACCAAACCCACCGGCTTTTAAGCTAATTAAAAATACCTCGCCGTCGCCGCTTTGAAAATCATTTACCCTGCGCTGACGTTCTTTTTGCGGCGTTGACCCGTCTAAGTACTGATAACTAAACCCCTTTGCTTCGATATGTTGCTTGATGATTTGCAAATGCCCAACAAACTGGCTAAAAATCAGCGCTTTGTGCTTATTCACAGTCAGTTCATCAAGTAGCTCGTCTAAAGCTGCTAACTTGGCGCTGGGTAACTGGCTTTCTTCAAGCACAAGCTTGGGGTGGCAGCAGGCTTGTCTCAGTTTAGTCAGCTCAGCCAGCATTTTTATTCGCTGCTCTCCTGCATTGGCAGTATTTGTAGCTTGACTGATATTGTCGATAGCATTTAAGCGCAGTGCCTCATAAAACGCTTGTTCTTGTTCGCTCAAACTAACACTGATGTTGATATTGGTGCGCGCAGGCAGTTCGGTTAGTACCTGACTCTTTAAACGTCTTAATATAAATGGTTGAATCAGTGTTTTTAAACCTTGGCGAGCCTTCCTTGCAGCAAGCTTATCTTCTTTCGCATTTTCTATTGCTTGAATATAGCGTTTGGTAAATTGCTTTAAATTGCCAAGTAGTCCAGGGTTAATCAGCCGGAAAAGGCTCCACAACTCTGTTAAATCGTTTTCGATTGGCGTGCCAGTAGTAATCATCTTAAAGTCTGCATTTAGGGCATAGGCCGCCTTTGTGCGCTTAGCTAAAGGGTTTTTTAGCGCTTGTGCTTCATCTGCAATCATAGTGTGCCATTTGACTTTAGCCAGCAGCTCACTTTCGCGTTGCAATAAACCATAACTCAAGATCACGCAATCAAATGCCGCTAGCTCCTGCAACAAAGTGGCACGTTGAGATGACGTCGTAGCTTCAGAAAAGACCTTAATGTTGAGTGTAGGGGCAAACTTTTGCGCTTCTTGTTGCCAGTTAAAGCAAACAGATGTCGGTGCGATCACTAGGCTTGGTCCGCCTTGTGCTCTCGCGACTAAAATACCCAAAGCTTGCATTGTTTTACCTAAGCCCATGTCATCGGCTAAACATGCACCGGCTCCCCAATGTGCCAAGCGCATCGCCCAATCAAAGCCTTCGTGTTGATAGTCTCTCAATTCTGCTTGCAAGGTTGACGGTATAAGGGGCGAAATAGCATTGGCTTCGTGCATGCGCTTAGTTTGTTTATCCCAAGCGTGAATTGTTTTCATGCGCATGCCAGAGGTGGCTTCTTGTACTTGCAAGCTGGCTAAAGGGTGGAATTTTCCATCATCAGTCACTTGCTGCAAGTGTTCGAGTTTTTGGCGTAAATCATGACTCAGAGACAAAACATGTTCAGCATCGAGTTTGACAAACCGACCATTGCTGCTAGCGACAAGCGAGAGCAATTTGCGCAGTTCGATGACCTCTTCATTGTTTATTTGTAGTTCACCCGAAATGTCAAACCACTCGTTCTTTTTGCTAACACCTAGCTGAATTTGTTCGCCACTTAAGGGCTGGCTGAGCTTAATTTTTTTACCTTTAGGCCAGCGAAGAGTGAGTGGCATCGACTCTGCTTTGACTGCCACTTCGAGTTGCTCAAGTGCTTCAAGTGCTTGTTGTGTGTCTTCCAATATAAGGCTGGTGTCTGGCATAGACAAAAAAGCAGGACAAAGGGTATCTAACTGGTCGAGCAAATCTTGTTCGTTTGCCAAATTGCGGTTTGTTGCAACTCGCTGATTATTTATTTCTGCACTTAAACTGGCATTGCCTATACCTGGTTTGTAACTGGGGCCTAGCTCCCCAAAGGGCAGGACGACGCAATGGAATTCTAAGCCCTGTTGTATTGGTTGGATGTTGATCACTAAATTGGGATCACAATCTACCGTTTCTAAGCCGGTATCTAATTCTGCAATATCAGATTGAATATTCAAGAAAGGGGCGATAGCTGCAATGCCTTCTAGTACTTTCGCTTTGGCTGAAATAGGCACAAGTAAACCATTTTCACCGAGTATTTTGAGTACTTTTAAATGCTCCTTAGAAAAGATGACCAGCTGATATTTGCCTTCACTAACTTGTTTAACCACATAGCTAATAGAATTAATCGCATTGTCAAAGTCTGAAGGGGCATGCAGAAAATCTTCATATTGTTCATATAGTTGTTCTGTGTCTGCCATGCTCAGGCACAATTGCTGGCCTTGTTGGCTGACAAGCAACTCCGGTGATTTTTCGCTTAAATCAATAGGTTGATTCAAGTCTTCTGCTAGAAAGATATTCGGTGCATCTACGGCTGCGCGGAGAGCGGGTAAACCCGCCAACTCGTATTCTGTTTTGCCGTAATACCCATAGCCTTGATAGGCTGAAATTGCTCGGCAGATTTTTTGGTCAGACTCACTCAAATAGGTGAAAGTATCAGTCTCTTCGTAGAGGCGCTTAAGTGATACCACGCGGCCTTTACTCCAACCCGTTTTCGTTCGTTTTTGTTCTCTTGGGATTAGCTCATCATTAAATCGACCAATGAGTAACTCCCAAATCATGCGGACTCTTTTTTCTTCAGCTTTGTAAGCATTATCGCCTGATTGGCTAGAATTACTTTGTGGTCCAAGTGCAACCAACCTATCTAATGCATGCTCCCACTTGGGGCGGGTAGAAATGCAATCTGGGAGTAAAATGATATCCTCTTTAGTCTGCACAAGTTGTTCATCATTTTGCATTACTTCCGACTGAAGATACTGCACAACTTGTTGACTAAAATTAGCAAATAAGCCCATGCCTATTGCTTTGAAGTGTCTTGTACATGCTTGAGCTTGCTCTAGGTAAGCGTGCTCAGAGCTTATTTCGTTTTTGTTTGTGCACCAAGCTACACCAACAATTTGATTAAATTTATCTAACCAAGAGAGTAAAGAGTCGATGCGTTCGTCCATATTATAGGAAGCAGTTTGTGGGACAAAAGCGTCACCATCTTGGAGGCGACGGACGATTCTTCGCAGTTCAGCGTTTAAAGAGAGTGTGTAGCTAAACGTTTTTTGATCTGAATATTCATATTCGCATTGCAAATGCAAGTTATCAAAATAAGCCGCGTCGACTTGACTGGCATGAATAGCTAAGGATAACTTGTAGAAACCACCTAAGATACCACCAATGTATTGCTTTTTTCGCCGCGTTATTTTGTTTTTTGCGGCGATAGCTAATTCAAAATATTCTATGGCTGTTTTAATGTGCCCAGTAATAAAGTGGTAGGCTCCTGACAACTGAAGTGCATAGGAAGATTTATTCTCGACATCGTGAAGATCCTCAAAATCAGTCAAACGACCGCTATACAAGTATTGTTCCGCCAGTAGCAAGCGGCACAGCTTGTGGTCGGGTCGAGCTTGGATAAATTGCTCCAAACAAGTAAGGGCATAAGCAATGCTTTGACCTTGGACGTAGCACAAATGAAACAGAGTGGAAAAGGCTTGGTATTGAAGTAGTTCAGGAAGCTTGAGTATGTCTTCTAAACTAAAAGGAAGGAAAAAGAGTTCGACCAATATGTGATTGTCACTCAGATCAATTATTTGCGGGTTTTTGTTGAACTCAAGTACGCCCTCTAACTTGTTAAATTCTTGCAGAAAATACAAGTCTCGAAATACCCGTTGTTTGTCGGTTTTTTGGTCTTGCCAATAAAAGCTGGTAACTACCGGAACAACTTGTTCTGCTGCATAGATAATACTCTTCAGCTTGTCTTGCCCGATGGCCTCATCGCATTGTTCCAAATCGTCTAAGTGGTGCATGAGGACATTGGCCAAAATGCGGTTAATGGTCATGCCCTCACGTGTATTATGTAAAAGTCCCATTTTTTCGAAGCGAGATTTTTCTTCAGTGCTTAAACTATAAAATCCAGCTTTTTTGTTCAGAAAACCGATTAATTTAAGCTCTCTAACTACTTCTGCTAGCTTTGTAATACCAATGGGTTTGTAGATAACGGCTAGGATAATCAACACGATTTGTTGATGTTTTTCCAAGCTTTTAAAGCGTGTATATAGCTGTTCAGCCTGAGCGGCAGTATCTGGAGAAATAAGAGGGCTTATGCGCATTGATAGAAGAAATTGAGTTTTTGCTAAGATAGCAAAAAGTGGCTTTTGACTCAATGTCATGCCGCCCGAATAAGTGTTTAACGACGAGGTGAGATTTTACCTAATAGTACACTGTCTGCCAGAATGAAAACGCTGCAAGTACATCCTAGTACGCTTTAGTCTTTTATCCGTGAAAAACAAATTTTCATTCTGGCAGTAAGTACACCGCAAGCTGCAATCCCATAACGTCCGTAACGGTGGGTTAGGGGATTATAAAGACCATTTAATTCCGCCCAATATTCGGTTGTTTTCGCCAACCTTGTCAAAGCGAACAAACCAATCAAAAGGCAGCGAGGTAAATTGGGATTCAAGTTTCGCAGAAAATCCGTGACCTGTACCTAGGAAATCTTCAGTCAATTCGGCACGAAGGCCAAATTCACCACTTACATAAGAATAATGGGCAAAATACGCATAGTCTCTATTGCGATACGCCTTTTCTCCCTCGATACCTAACACGGTTTTTACTTTTGTGGTATTGGCTCTTTTTACTAATTCAGCGAAGACATGCTGGCTTTTCTTGGTGCGATAGCGAAGCTCGGTGCGTAAATAGTTTAGTGATGTCATTCGCTCCATACTGAATTCGTAAGAAAACAAGTCATTTATGGAGGCTGAGTATTCCAATTCAACATAGTCAATGTCGTTTGGTGTGTCGAGTGCTTGTCGGGGATTAAGCTTGTTTAGCTGACCAACAACGATTTCTAATTGCGCGTTCGAGTTGGTATCCCTGACATGGCGAATGCCTTGTATCCAACCGTCTTTAGATAAACCGCTGGACGATACGCGCCCTTTGAACGTTGGGATAACACCCAGTTCAGTTTTGCCATAATTACCTTGATGGCGCAAAAATAAACGCCGTAAGTAGAAGCGGTCGGCTGATCCATCGTCAAATGTATTGTGACTAGAGGAAAAGTCATCACCCGTAGCTGCAAATCCATGAGTTGACCATGTTTGATTGAACTTGAGGGAGGGAGAGTATCGAATTCTATATTGATATCGCAGATCTTTGTCTGAACGCTCATCTGCTCTTATTTGTACATCGAGTTTGTGTTGTAATGATTGTGCGTGGCTGGCTTTAACACTACACAAAAGTAGTAAACTTAGAAAAAGTGTGTGAACGCCGAATAAACGATAACTAGTTTTCAATTGTCCTTCGCTGTTAAATTTTTTTTGTATTATATACGGATAAGGTCGCTGGGTAGATTAATACCATGAATAAAAATCAAGGGCGTCTAATGCTTGCGATTGCGGCAATTGTTGCTTTTTTGACCGCTCTCGCGCACATGTCTTGTATTGCTATTGGTCCGCAATGCTATTCTGTGCAAATGGCACCTGAGGCAGTCGTTCACTCTGCTGAATCTGGGACGCTATTGGCACCAATAGCAACTGTATTTGTGGCATTGGTTTTTAGCACAATTGGATGTTATGCGCTGTCTGCGGCTAAAGTCATTCGCAATTTACCTCTTTTACGCTTTGGTATTTATGCAATTGCATTCATATGTGTTGTAAGAGGTGTTCTTCCGTTTCAACTATGGATAAGGCACCCTGAGAAAGTAGCGCTACCAGTGCTAGTTGTGGGGTTTGTTTGGTTGTTAGTTGGGGTATGCTATTTTTTTGGGTATCGGGCGGTAAATAAATACGGTCAAAGTTAATAAATTTAGAGATAATACTAGGGTCTTTTGACCTTTGGTGTACAAGTTTTGTTCAATTATAGTCTATCTGCTCCTTGTTGCAGCCTTTTGACTTAAGCCATTAGGCCTGTAAGTCTGCGCCGCGATCAGATAGACTATAATTGAACAAAACTTGTACACCAAAGGTCAGCAGACCCTAGCGACTTGCTAGGAAAGATGTGTGGTGAATTGAGCTCTCGCACTTCTGAAAGCTCAAATAGATAACCTACAGGTGGCAAAGCGATTGCTTTGCCATCGACATCAGGAAAAACCATGGATAAACCAAATTATGTATCATACACAGTAGATGAACTGCAGGATGTGCTCACACATATCGATGATGAACAATACCCAGATAACGCATACGAAGTACTCAATTTACTTTTAAGAAAATCAGGAAAAAATATCGATGATTTGCTTGTTGAATATCAAGCAAATGCAATTGACGAGTCCTTGTCAGCACTATCGATATTGTTGTTTGGCGTTGACACTGCAAATAGTGATGTTGAAAACAAGATAAAGCGAATCTGCGGTTGGGCACATTCTTCTAAGTAGACTCGGTAAAGCACCAATGGTCGCCTTTACCAAAAGAGCTCTCATCCGTCTCTCTAAAAACTCAAATCTATCCCCTAAGACTGCTGTGCACATGGGTAGTGTGCAAAGCATTCATTGTTGTGTGGGTGGGGCGTCTATATCTTCTATACGCCATTTCCATTTGGTGCTTGGAGTGATTCTGTATTTATCTAATAGCATTCAAGGCACTCATATCCATATTACTTGATGAATATAGGGGGCTTTACTTCATCTTTAGCCAATTTTCTTCACAATATCAAAGGCCTTTGTATAAGCATCAATGGCACCTTTCATATTTGCTGAACCATCATCATGCAGTTTTAAGCTGACTAGATGACGTTTTGCAAAGTCAACGTAATCCATCTTTTGATTAGCATCGAAGTTAATTCCAGGAAGGATAGACATATCGAACATTTCACGTTGTGAAACAAGACCATTGTTAAACAGCTCTCTAGATAATTGCCCGACTTCATTGAGAGATATATTTCTCATATCATACTTATTCGAAATTTCCTGCCATTTCGCTTCAGCATTTTTCCCTGCATCGCTAATTGTAACAGTATCAGTTGCAGTGGCTTTCGCCTTGCTAGTTGTTGTGTCTGGCGTCGTAAGTTGCTGACTGCTTTGAACCGCCCCTGTATGCGCTGTGTAGGGTACGCTATTAATTTGCATATTCAGTCCTCATTAATCCAACATTTCAGCTATAGGAGCAAAGACCAAGCCAAGAGATTAAAACTAATATTTATACTAGGTTTTCCAGTGTCTATATGATGCAATAGCATTGCGAATTTATCTGATATTACTTCTGATGCCTGAAAGGAAAGGAAGCAGTAGGCAGTGTAGTTGTTGTCGGCAATATATTGCCTGTAAAGGGGTTGAAATTGTTCTGTTGGCGGCAAGGTGCTTTTAGCAACTAAATACAGCTTACAGATGCCACCACGCATGTGTTTTTCGACCCCGTTGACTTTATCGGCAAGTTAGCGGCACTTGTCCCATCGCCCAGACTCAACCGTACTCGCTTTTTTGGTGTCTTTGCGCCCAACAGTCACTTAAGAGCCCAAGTGACCGCATCACAGCGTGGGAAGAACAGCCCTAAACTGGCGAATAACGGCACTATCTCGTCAGATAAACCTTATCATGCGAAGGCGATGTCGTGGGCTCAGCGCCTCAAGCGTGTGTTTAACATTGATCCGTCCAGCGCGACTTTGATTTTGGTGCGTGATTGCTGACCATATACCGCAGTACTTAACATGATACCCACAATGTCAGTTATGCTCACTTATGCAGGGTAGGGCTAATTGTGTGTGGCGTTGATACTGACAATACCAAGGAACAGGTAATGTAAAGCACTCATGGCGGCCTTTCTCCAAAAAAACACTTAACCTTCCCCGCTAAAAAATCAAATCTATCCCCAAAGCCCCCTGTACGCATGGCTAGTGTATAGTGTTAATTTGTCTTATACTCTTCAACTCATTCTCTGCATTGCCCAAAGCCGCCTTATCAATATCGGCAATGACAACATTCATCCCAAGCGCACCAAACTCCTTTGCAAGCGCCAATCTAATACCACCAGCACCGCCAGAAATAAGTGTTGTTTTCCCTGCGTAGTTATCGTTCATCATCGTATTCCTCAATACTGAATAGCGAAGTGTATTTTGCACTCTTTCGCTACTGTGAATTTGTATAAAGACTATAAGACTGGAAACCACGGGGAAACAATTTATTTGGCGAATTAGTGTTTCTTATTTTGGTGAATAGTGAAGCTATGGGGAAATAGAGAACATTTTGCAGATTTTCATGTGTATGAGCCGCTTGAATAACTCAGTAAACCTTATAAATTAGGCTTCGTCGCCCTGACAAAATAGCTTGTACAACACAGCAATGACCTCCTTCACTTCATCACTATCAAGGGAGTAATATATCGTTTGTGCATCGCGACGAGTTTTCACGTACGCCTCTTTTCTTAACCAAGCTAAGTGCTGAGACAATGACGATTGTGGGATCGCAATAACATCATTGAGCTGAGATACACTCATCTCATTTTCTTGCAACACGCAGAGGATCATCAAACGGTAACGGTTGCCCAAGGTCTTGAGTAAATCGACTGCATGCTGTGCATTCGCTTCCATTTTCGCAAAATCTTGCATATTAATTAACGCTATCCTTTATTTTTCAAACGGTTGGCAGCAATCATGCCAATAAACATCGCGGCAATAAATCCAATTACTTTTGTTTCTAAGCCCGATACATTTGCTATTGCTGGTCCAGGGCAAATGCCTGAAATTCCCCAGCCCAAGCCAAAAATGACTGCACCTGAAATCAGGCGCTTATCGATTGTAACTGTAGTAGGCACAAAAAACGACTTCTCAAATAAGGGTTTTGACATTCTGCGTTCAATAAGTTGATAGGCCGGTATGAAAACAAGTAAGGCCCCGCCCATTACAAAAGCAAGGCTTGGGTCCCATTCTCCTGCAATATCTAAAAAAGCAAGTACAACAAGCGGATCAACCATACGAGAAATTGTGAGACCAGCCCCAAAACCTAAGCCGGCTAAAAGCGCAAATAAATAATTCATGAGGCAGCCCCTAGAATATGACGGATAAAGAACACATTTAATGCTGCCACTACCATGAAAACGACAACTGAGCTGATCGAGCGCTTCGACAATCGTCCAATGCCACAGATTCCATGCCCACTCGTACAACCTGAACCAATGGTACTGCCAAAACCAACCAATAGACCTCCAACAATCATCATCCACCAACTAGCGTCAACTTGAGGGAGTAAATACCCCGCAGGCGCTACTAATAGCGGGCCCAATATAAGGCCAATGACAAACATCCAGCGCCAACCATTGCCCGACATTTGGCTTAGAAGACTACCAACGATACCCGAAATACCTGCAATGCGACCGCTTGCAACAAACAATAAGAGCGATGATAAACCTAATATGATGCCTCCTATTAGGGGCTCGATAAAATTCATAGTATTTCTCCAGAAAATGACAAAGGTTGTTTTGTGTAACGCATGCCATTACTTTGCTTTTTGGGTAATTGACCTGCCGAAATATTCAATTGTACCGACGGATACAAAAGCTGAGGAATGTCGAGTGTTTCATCTCGCGATTCGCGCAAGCGCACAAAATCCTCACGTTCGACCAAGTTATGAACGTGAATATTGTGTGCTCGGCTTTGTTCGACAGTGCACTGAAATTTGAGCTCTCTTCCCTCTGGCTGGTAATCGTGGCACATCCAGAGCATAGTATGAGCAGGTAAATCATGTAACTTTTTGATGCTATCGAACAGTACATTAGCACTGCCACCAGGAAAATCACATCTTGCCGTTCCAGCATCTGGCATAAACAAGGTATCACCTACAAAGGCGTTGTCCTTGATCAAGTAAGTCACGCTATCGTTTGTGTGCCCAGGCGTACTAATTACTTTCACCGTTTTATCGCCCAGCAAAAAGCTGTCATTATCTTCAAATAATCGGTCAAACTGACTGCCATCACTTGCATGTTCTTCAGGTGATAAATTAAAAAACTTTATAAATGTGGTTTGGACTTGCTTGATACCGGCACCAGCCGCTATTTTTCCACCTTGCTTGGACTTTACGTAATGTGCTGCCGAAATGTGATCAGCATGAGCGTGAGTTTCTAAAATCCATTCTAGCCTTAGCTTATTTTGCTTGATATATGCAATTTGTTGATCGGCAAAATCGGTCCACAATTTGCCTGAATGAGCGCTATAGTCCAGAGCGCTATCTATGATCATTGCTTCGCGACTAGCTTCATCAAAAACCACATAGCTGATTGTCGAACTTGCCTGATGAAAAAAATATTTTATCGAAATCATGAATTACTCCTAGCTATTTCTTATCTATATCGTATATTATAAATATACAATGTAAAGACTATTTGGAAGTAAATTGCTAACTATTTTATTCGGTGCCCTACTAATTGGCTTAAGCCTTGGCTTGTTAGGTGCAGGCGGCTCGATTATCACAGTGCCTTTATTAGCATACACTCTCGGCTTCGATGAAAAGCAGGCTATCGTGGGCGCTTTATTCATTGTAGCCACGATCAGTGGTGTTTCCGCCTTGCTCAGTTTGCGCAAAGGGGAGATTCACTTTAGAGCCGCAGTCTGGCTATCGATTACGGGAATGGTGGGTAGTGCTTTGGCCGCCAAGCTGTCTATGTGGATAAGCGGTGAACTCCAATTTATTCTGTTGGCAGGTATTATGTTTCTTGCGGCTTGGCGCATGTTGGCAAAGCAAGTCTCTTTAAAAGAAAGCCGACCGGCAAGTAAAGCAAGACTCGGCATGACAGGCCTAGGTCTAGGTGGCGTGACGGGTTTAGTCGGTGTTGGTGGTGGATTTTTGATTGTGCCTGCACTCGTCACATTAGCGCAAGTTCCTATGCGAGTTGCTGTTCCAACCAGCCTTACCATTATATTTTTTAATGCCAGTGCCGGGCTTGCAAACCATTTTATTGCAAGTTCAAACATGGTGTTTAGTTTAGATTGGCACACACTGTTTGTCTTCGCTTTCGTTGGTGTCATCGGCAGTTTTGTGGGTCAAAGCCTAGCCACGAGATTACCTCAACAAAGCCTAAAACGCGGCTTTGCTTACATCATTCTTGTTCTTGCTATGGGAATGCTCATTCATTCCTGTATTCAACTATTTATCTAAAGGGGTTCTTATGAAATTATTAAGCGGTCGTGAATTAGTCGGCGTAACTCAAGATAGCATTAAGCAGTGCGATTGTAGTGCGCTTGAGCAAGCACTAAAGCAAAATACAATTGTTATCGATATTCGCGAAGAGTCAGAAGTTTTGCTGGGTATTATTCCCGGTGCAATGCATATACCTCGGGGCGTGCTAGAAATGGAAATTACCTCTCACGCTAAAGTCAAAGACAGCCAAGACCCTCTGACAGAATTAGCATCTATCCCTATTTACTTGTATTGCCGGTCTGGCGCACGTTCAGCTCTTGCTGCCAAGTCACTGAGCGAGATGGGACTAGAAAACGTATGGTCGGTAGCCGGCGGCTTTAATGCTTGGCAAGATCAGGGTAAAGCGATCATTTCAAGCAAAGAAGCAAAAGTGTGGGAAATGGAAGGTTTATTTGCATGGGATCATGGAGGCGGAATTTAGCAAAAATTCGCCTACAAGGCTTTTTTAGTAGGCATCACGACATTTGCAAAAATCAGTCCTGCGACGAGTGACATGAATATCAGAAACACCTCTTGCCCAACATGATCAGCTTGCACAAAGTCTTGACCCGAAATAAAAGAATTTAAGCCAATGTAGGTCTTTGAGCCCGGAACGAGCACAATCAAGCCATGCATGGCAACGATGGTAGACGGTTGATTAGCAATGCGCGTAAACACATTGGCAAACACACCAAGCGCAAATGCACCTAAGAAAGTACCAAAGGTTTGATCCATGTATACCGAGCTAAAGACAGTGGTGCTATATGCGATTAGCGCTGACGTTAGAGCCCACGGAATATGTTTCAATCTTGTACGAAAAATCGGAACCAGCGCAAAACATAGTAATACGACAGCTAACCACGTTGCCCAATAGGGTAAAGATGCAGCCGGCTGAAATTCATTTTGACCGAACAAACTGAAACCAACGGCAACTCCCAAAAATGCGCCAAAGTACAGCTTAAAGAGCTGCATTATCGCATCCATGACTCTTGCTGTGCCCGACACTAAATTACGCGAAGACAAATCTGCCAAGCCCATCGTTAAGGCTAAGCGAGTGCGAGCGTTGTGAAAAACGCAGTGTGACAATCATAGCCTGCATCACAGACACGATTGTTGTTCAAAAAATACTGGCGCACTTGGACAAAACCAATCCTGTATCAGAGCAAATCAGCCCACTGCCTCCACTACGAGCACCCCCGGAAGGAGAGCACAACAATGACTTTAGCCGAAAGCTAACCGTCCAGCGCGACTTTGATTTTGGTGCGTGATTGCTGACCATATACCGCAGTACTTAACATGATATCCACAATGTCACTTATGCTCACTTATGCAGGGTAGGGCTAATTGTGCGTGGAGTTGACACTGGCAATACCAAGGGACGGGTAATGTAAAGCACTCATGGCGGCCTTTCTCCAAAAAAAAACTTAACCTTCCCCGCTAAAAACTCAAATCTATCCCCAAAGCCCCCTGTACGCATGGGTAGTGTATAGTGTTAATTTGTCTTATACTCAATAGGTTACGGCTTGAGCGAGAATGCATGAGATAGTGCGATGCTTAACTATCACGAAGAAAAGAAAAATTGCTGCGAGTTAAAGAAGAGTTTGAAACTCCTGAGCACATTAATGACAGCCCGCAAACTGCGCCATCTAAGCCCATTAAAACAATGATGCCTAGCTATGACAAGGTGCTACATGGACCAATGATTGCTGGCGATATAGGTCTAGAAACAATTCGTCAACAATGCCCCCATTTTAATCATTGGCTCAAACATGTTGAGCCCCTTGCTGAAACTCGGAAACAGAATTGAAGAAATAGAAATGAACAAAACAAAAGCATACGAACTGCGGTAGTTCGCGTTAACGGCGCAAAAGACTCGGTAGAGCAACACGCGGTAATCGAACACTGCATCAACCTTTGCTAGCTCATCTAATCACCAAAAAAAGAGAACTTAACTGGATTGATCGATTTGGCTTTATCACGTAACAAATTGGGGAAATAAAAAAGGACATCGCTTACAAGAAAACACCCAGCCAAATCGACTGGGTGTCACTGAGAGCGTATTGATTTTGAACTTAGTTCAGTATTTTTCCAAGGTTGATTAGCTGAGTTTCACCACTGTTGTCGTCAACACCATCATTGTCGTTGATGATGTAGACTTCGCCATCGACAGTGACCGCTGTACCTTCAGTTTTTTCAAAAGTAAGCGCGCCAGTTTCAGCAAGTGAAGGGATCAAATCAAGCACAAGTGTTTTGTCTAGGGTTGCATTGTCGACTACGCCAGTCAGATCAACGGTGTACAAACGCTTGATTGCGGCATCCGGTCCACCTTTGTTGTCTCGCTCAAGTACTAAGAACTTGTTTTCGCCCAATGCAGTGATATCGGATAAACCAACCCAGCCACCATCTTGAGACTCGACAGCGTCAAGTGGATAAAATACAAAACTCCATGTTTGTGTCGCAAGGTCGTATATACCAATGCGTGGGTTAGTTTCTTGTCCCCATGCGCGTTGAAAGGCGACGTATGCTTTGCCGTTATACTCGGTTATCCCTTCAAAACCGAAACGCAGTTGCATTGCGTTGACGTCTGCGGGCAAGGTCACGACTGATTCGATAACACCTGTCGCATCGGTTTTAAAAATAAAGTTTAGTTTTTCAATTGGACGGTTGTCGTCACCAATTGTACCAGCACCTTCTGAGGCCACCCAAAATCCGCCATCTGACGCCATCGAAATGCCTTCTGGATCGATGTTTACTGATTTGTCAGCATTAATCATCGCTGCTAAATCGACATCATCAAAGCTTTCAGCGTCTTCTGTTGCGCCAGATGTGGGGAATGCCGCAAAAACGTCGTTGGCATCAGAAAGCGTGATTTCGTCCACTATCAAAGCGGGCGTTTGTCCGACATCAATTTTAAATATGCGGTTAGATTTAAAGAAACTATCCTCAACAGCATACAATGTATTGGCATCACTTGTATCCGCAGCCAATCCAGACATGGCTGACCAAGGAATCGGTGTGCCATTAGCGCGATCGGCTGATAACAATGTAGGGTATTGTGCGGAGCCAAAGCCATATTGATAAATATTCAACACAGAACGAATTTTATCACCGCGATTGTCTTCTTCACTTGCCACTACCAGTAAATTTATGGAAGGAATGGCCAAGCCGCCTTCGGGTGCAGCGCCTGCTGGTAATATTTGCTTCAATACTGGAAGGGCGGGATTGGCAACGTCATATACAAAGACTAAACTTGAGCGCTCTGAATTAACAAATAAGAAGCGACCGTCGTTGTATATGCCAACTTCAACATTTTCAGGCTCATTTCCTTTGTTGCCTGAACGCCCATCTGGATAGTGCCCTAGTCTTGCTGCCAAGTGATCAAGTGTATTTCCTGAAGTCCATACCACTTCACCTGCAGTATTAAATACGGTAAATCCTCGGCTACCGCCGTCTAAATCACCTTCGTCAGCCGTGGCGAAATACTCGTTGTTAATCCAAGCCACGCCGTCAGGCTCGCGCGGTACATCGTTGAGTGACTCTGTTTGTGAGATGAGTGCGGGATCTTCTTCCGTTGCATCTACCCAATCCAAGTCTACCGTGCCCGCAGAAAAATCATTTATGATCGTGCCGTCAACAAGGTTTACTAGCACGATATGGTTGTTTTCTTGCAGTGTGACAACGGCGACGTTATTTGTATTGATATCGACATATTCAGGTTCTGGATCGGTAGGGAACTTGTCGGCTAAATCAATCAATTCGACATTTGTGCTTGTCCAATTTGCTGGGTCGTCGTCGCTGACATTGACAATGACTAAGCTACCAGCAGGCAATTGTGGTGGCGCACCATCTCCAAGGTCTTCATCGCGCTCATTTTCGATAACTACGGCAACGTAGCTGCCATCAGGACTGACTGCCACCGAATCCGGTTGACCACCCAAATCCAAAGAACGAATGACAGCTTGCGTGTTGATGTCAATAACATCTAATTGTCCACTGACGTTAACAAAATCTGCTGAGGTGTTAACGCCTACCAAAGCAAAATTACCTTTTACGGCCACGGAGGTGGGTTCGCCAGTTAAGCTTAGCGTGCCTGCTGCCATTGGCATATCGGCTGCGCTTATATCAACGAATCCGACTGATTCGTTGGGGCTATCCGTATAGATTAGCGTGCTATTGTCTTGTGAAATAGCGACAATTTCTGCGGCTGTTTCGTCATCTATATTACAGCTTGGTTCAAGTTGTTTACAAACGGGAAAAGAGGCAAGACGATTAAAGTTCACGCTTTCATTTATGGTAGCACCTGCACAAACAAAAGAGGTCTCACTGACCTCGTCTGAATCTAGGTTGCCGTCAGCGTTGGCGTCTAGACCACTTTGAATCTTTAAACCACCGTTAAAACAGGCTTCACTCATCGCAGGAAGCGTGGTTTGCACGACAAGGCTAGTTAAGCCATTTTGTCCATCACTTCCATCCACACCGTTGCTGCCGTTAAGGCCAGGCGCACCGTCATCACCGTTACAAGCCGTCAAGCTTGCAACGATAGCTGACGCTAGTACTGCTTTTTTCAACACAGATGTCATATTTTACTCCACAATTTATAGCTATATTTTTGTGGGCATAGTGTTAGGAAGAAAAATGACAATTTGGTGTATTTAAGATGACAGAAAGATTAACTTTATGTGTTGAAAAGATGACAGTCGAACGGGGAGACCATCACATCGGCTTACTTAACTCGATGAAGCCATGCCAGTGCTAGGCCTGAAATAAAACCGAACAAATGAGATTCCCACGAGATGTATGGGCGACTAGGTAACACGCCCCAGATGATGCCGCCATATAAGAAAGCTACGCCTACCGAAATGATCATGAGTAAAATTCGCTTTTGCATCCAGCCTGCTAGTACTAAATAGGCAAAATACCCGTAAACCAAGCCACTCGCACCCAAGTGATAGGCTTGACGGCCGAACAGCCAAACGAGTATGCCAGTACTCAAAATTAATAATATGCTGACTTTAATGAAATGTTTGTTTCCATATTGCAGTAGCAAAACAGCGAACACGGCTAAGGTAATAATATTGGATAAAAAATGATGCAGATTGGCGTGTAAAAAAGGCGCACTCAGTATGAAAGCCAAAGAACTGAGGTCTCGTGGCAAGATGCTAAATTGATTGAGTAATCGCCCGCTTATCAAGTTGACCAATTCAATTAGGCAAAAAAAGCCGATAAACCAAGATAAATATTTTAGTTGCGTTTGTTTGTTTTCTGTCATTGCATTCTTTTTAACATTGGACTTAATTTTTTATACCAAGCCTTTGCCCTATGGCTTGGTTATACTGGGAGTTCATCTTTTTTTAGTATATCCATATACGCTTTGATTTTTCATCTATGACAAATAAATTTGAGACAAAAGAGAATAAGCTCCCAAGTATAATCCCGCCGCGATCCTTGTCCAAGGTTCTACTTGAATATGTTTGCAAAATGTTTCGATTCGCTTGACAGTCAAGGACGGTGATTTTGCATTATTCTATTCTGAATAACTAGATTACACATAATAACGCTAAAAAAAGGTGTTAAATAGGTAGTATTCTGGGTTGATTTTTATGAAAGAGTATGAAATTATGTTTCATAAATGTTAAATAAAAGTTTCATGTGTTGTTTTGTGATATTTCCCTAGTCACATTTTACCTTGCACAAAGCCAGCCGCTCTCTAAATTGACAGCGGCTTTTTTATTCTGACATTCAACGCAATATTGCTAAGAACATTGAAATCAGGCAGGCTGAGACCCTTAACATTCTTGCCATAGAGCAACAGACCGCATATTCCAAGTTAGTCAAGGGAGTACCACATTGATGTCATTAGCTATCCGCTCAGTTGTGATTGTTGGAGGGGGAACAGCAGGGTGGATCAGTGCTGGCGTAATTTCTGCCAGCTTAATTAAGCGGTACGGGAAAGACAATCCAAAGCGCCCGACAGTCACACTCGTTGAATCAGCCCACACGCCTCCTATTGGAGTGGGGGAAGGCACCTTACCCACTATGCGCGCGACACTTGCTAGTATGGGCATCTCTGAGTCAGATTTTATCCGCGAAACCCACGCGTCTTTTAAGCAGGGTTCTACGTTTAGGCAGTGGCGAAAGAATACGCAGGACGATATTTATCAGCATCCCTTTACACTGCCGAGTGATTTTAGTCGCACCAACCTAGCTGAATACTGGCTGAGCGAAAATTGGCGGAGAGACTATGGCGAGTTTGCTTACTTTGCCACACCGCAAGCAAAAGTTTGTGAGCAGATGTTGGCGCCAAAACAAAGTACTACCCCCGAATATGCAGCGGTATGCAATTATGGCTATCATCTCGATGCTGCGAAATTTGCGGTGTTTTTACGCCAGCATTGTGTTGAAAAACTAAGTGTTCATCATGTGATTGATGAGGTGCTTGGCATAAAGAAACACGATAACGGTCATATTAAAGCGATTTGTACACACGCAAACCATGAGATTGAAGGTCAGTTGTTTATTGATTGTACAGGAGCCAAATCACTGTTACTCGGTGAGCATTGTGGCGTCGAGTTTAAATCAAAAAAAGATGTGTTGTTCGTAGATTCTGCTATCGCGACGCAGGTCAATTATACCGAATCGTTGGCGCCCGTAGAGTCTAATACATTGTCTACTGCTCAAAGTGCAGGGTGGATTTGGGATATTGGTCTGCCGACCCGCCGAGGGATGGGGTATGCGTATGCTAGTCAGTTCACGACAAAAGAAAACGCGCAATCTACTATAGAGCAATATATCCAAAACGACCGATACGCAAAGGCAAGCGGTGAGTATAGGCATATAAGCTTTACTCCTGGGCATAGAGCGCGTTTCTGGCAAGGGAATTGTGTTGCTATAGGCTTGTCTGCGGGTTTTGTAGAGCCACTTGAAGCCTCTTCCATTGCTTTGGTGGAACTGTCTGCAAAGATGATCGCCGAGCAGTTTCCTAGTCATACTGCCGCTTTGGTGCAACTAGAACGTCGATTCAATCGTGCTTTTTTATACCGCTGGCAGCGTATTATCGATTTTTTAAAACTACACTATGCCCTGAGTCAGCGAGAGGATTCTGCGTTTTGGTTAAAAAATAGAGATCAAGCTACTTGGCCAGAAAGCCTCAAAGAAATGTTAGATGGGTGGCGTCATCAAGCTCCTTGGCACTATGATTTTGAACAAGTAGAAATTTTTCCTTCGGCGAGTTACCAATATATATTGTGTGGGATGGGTTATTCTCACAATTTACAATCACCTCGGCAAAGTGGATGGGTAAATCGTGATTTTGATCACCTGTTACACAGCAACAAAAAGACAGAGGCAAGTTACCTCGCCGCCTTACCGACAACCAGAGAGTTGCTGGAAAAGTTGAAAAGGCAAGATTTCCCCCTGCGCGGTTGATCCTTTACAAAAGAGATGAAACTAGGATAAGGTGAAGTAACAAGCGCTGCAATACTTCATTACATTGCCAACACAGCACATGATGAAGACGTTGTCATTGGTAGCATACTGTTAAATCTAAATTTGATTAGGGCAGAACGAGTCGTTAACAATTTTTCATCAATGTCAATATTTTTCACCAATAATGCTTTTTACCCAATTTGGAAGAGCTCTGAACTTTTTAATTTGGTTCGACTGCAAAATTGCGACACACTTATGTGTTTCTTTCTCATCAGTATTGTCATAAAAAGAGACTGTATCGCAAAGGGGAATGGCAAGTTTTACATTATTGAGCATGCGAGGAATGCGCTCTGATATTTTTTGTTCCGGGACGCTATGACCACCTTGCTTTATGCGATTGTTTACGCGGGCAATATTTGTTTCAGGTGAGCTATCAATATGAATAACATACAGGTTGATGTTAAAGTTTCTCGCCTTGGCATCGGCAATAAAATCCACTTTAGACGGATGAGAGAAAACGGTTTCAAAGCAAAAGCTTTGATGACTAGCCAGAAACAGTCTTCTTAGCTTTTCTATCTGTTTGGCTGCTTCATAGCTGTGTTGTTCTGGCGCATCAGGCCATGTATGCTTGGCGTACTCGTCTGCATTCAAAAAAGGTAACTTGTATTGACTTAAGTAGCGATAGTAAAACGTTGTTTTTCCACTACCGTTGCCGCCTACAATAATGTTAAGTTGCGACAAATTATTTCCTTATTATTCGGATTTAGCACGTTCAGCAACAAAATTGCCATTTACAAAATTACCAAATTTCACTTCGCCATTCGGAAATGTGGCTTTTAATGTACCTACATGCGTCATATCGGTATTAGGCGAATAAAGCACGTTCCCTTGACTATGCAAGTCGTGTGAAAGTGATGTGTCTGCATTCACCTCATTTGCGACATCAAAAGGATTAATTTCTTGTTCGCAATGCGTTTCTATTTTGATTGACGCACTACCTTGAAACAAACTGATGACTTGTGCATGTGTGAGGTTTGCACTCACGCGCTTGCCAACTTCTGACCAATACTCGATTTGCTCTGCTGTAGTTCTGTTTAAAGTAGAGCCAATGATTTGTGCGTCTTTAACCAATTGTTCGTTAAGACGCATAGGACTTGTATGCTTAGCCATGATCTTGCCTTTTTCGTGTTTATTTTAATGTAGCAAATAGCTACATTAAAATAAAGGCTTATTATTTCGCTTCAATAAGAAAGACTATGTTGGTATGTTCCATACCCAATATAAGAGGAAAGTGCTTTACTTTTGGGCGAAGTTGCTTATCCCGAGTTAAGTTCAATTTACATTGACCCCTTTAGCTTATTTATTTCATTTTATTTCGATATCAAAATATAAAATCAATCACACTATGCGATAGGTGTATAGTTGCCTTATTACTTGAGGACTTGTTCCAAATTTTTATACAAACACTTTTACCTTGGGAGTCAGGCCATGCGTCCTTTTCACCTTGCAATCGCAATAAATGATGTAGAAGAAACACGTTCGTTTTATGTGTCCCGCTTTGACGTAAAAGTCGGGCGAGAAGCACAAAAGTGGATTGACTTTGACTTTTATGGGCACCAACTATCGGCGCATGTAAAACCTGAGGAAACGTCCCCAGTGCAAACAAATGGTGTTGATGGGAAACAAGTGCCGGTAAGGCATTTCGGTATCGTGCTTGAATGGGAACAATGGCATCAACTTGCGCAAAAATTACGGCGCTTTTCTACAAAACTTATTGTAGAGCCTTATATTCGCTTTGAAGGTGAGGTAGGGGAGCAAGCGACGATGTTTCTGCAAGATCCAAGTGGCAATGCGCTTGAGTTCAAAGCTTTCAAAGATGATGAGCAGTTGTTTGCAAAATGAACTCACCCATACCATTGATCACCAACTTTAACACGCGTGAGCAAACGCGTTATCTATCTTTGTTGAGGCAGTCCTTACCAAACGAAAAAATTGTGGACGGTGCCACGTTATCAGATAGTGAAAAACCTAAATGTGAACTTGCCATAGTCGCTAACCCTGACAAAAACGCGTTGGCAAGTTATACCTCTTTGAAATGGGTGCATAGTTTATGGGCGGGTATAGAAGGCTTGCTCCGCGATACAGCTAATTCTGGCTTAAAAATAGTTCGCTTGATTGACCCAACTTTGGCTGAAGTAATGTCTGAATCTGTACTCACCTGGACTTTGTTTTTACACAGAAATATGCATATTTACGCCAAACAGCAAAGCGACAGAAACTGGCAAAGCATTGCTCATTGCTTGGCGAAGAACAGAACCGTTGGCGTGCTCGGACTTGGGGAATTGGGTAAAAGCAGCGCCCTTCGTTTAGCTGATAATGGATTTAAAGTCTTGGGTTGGAGTCGCACTCAACAATCGATTGCGAACATAGGGTGTTTGTCGGGTGAATCAGGCCTAAACACGCTACTCAAGCAGTCGCACATCATTATTTGCTTGTTACCGCTCACGAAGGAAACCTTTCATCTACTTAATGCAGACCGCCTATCTATGCCAGCACAAAGCAGTACTTTGATTAACTTTTCAAGGGGAGCAGTGGTTGACACGCAAGCGCTGATAAGCGCCTTAAACAAAGACAAGCTCGCCTATGCGGTACTAGATGTGTTTGAACAAGAACCTTTGCCACCATCGAGTGAATTATGGATGCACCCAAAAGTAACAGTGTTACCACATATATCTGCGCCGACTTTGCCAGAATCTGCCTGTGAGATCGTGGCTAAAAACATTCGCGCTTATCGTCAAGATGGCACCCTACCGAGCTATGTTGATATAACAAAAGGTTATTGAGATTTGCATTTATATATTTTATCTTGACGGCGGGTGACATGTTGTCACCCTACAATACAAAGGAAATAGTATGAAAAAAATGCTGATTGCACTGTTTGCCCTGTCATTTAGTTTACAAGTTTTGGCGGAACAAAAAGCCTCTAACGAGTCAGTAGAGCAATTGTTGGAGTTAACCGAATCGTCGAAACTTCTTGATGCGGTATACGGACAAGTAGGAGGGATGTTTCAGAATATGTCACAGCAAATGAATCTTCCACCTGAAAAGCAACCCATCATTAATGCATACATGGATAAAGTGGTAGCATTAATGAAGGAAGAAATGAGTTGGGCAAAGCTTAAACCTGAAATGGTGAATGTTTACGCTAAACATTTTTCTCAAGAAGAAGTAAACGGTCTTATTGCCTTCTATCAGACGGATGTGGGGAAAGCCATGGTGAATAAAATGCCGATGATCATGCAAGACTCTATGCTTTTATCACAGAACATGGTGATGCAAATGATGCCTAAAATCCAAGCGTTGGCTGCTGAAATGCAGCAAAAAGTCAGTGCACCTTAGCACGTATCAAACTTACGCTAGTTCCCTTCCGGTTCTTGTATCGAAAGGGAATAGCGTAATCAGTGGCTGCTAAAGTAACCAGCGTTCATCTATCTCGAAGAAAGCATCTGCTGAATTAATCAGCGAGTTTGCACTTAGCTCCCGTACACCAAACACAGTTGTTCGACATTCATGTTTGTTTTTGACTTCGTCTAATAAAATAGCAAAATCACCGTCACCCGACAGCAACATCACTTCGTCTACTAGAGCTGCAGTGTTTAAGACATCAATAGTGATCCCAACATCCCAATCACCTTTGGCACTGCCATCAGCACGTTGAATAAAAGGCTTTAGCTTGACGGTAAAACCAATGTGGCGCAATGCACTTTGAAACTTTTGTTGTTGCTCGTTGCCTTTGTCTATTGCATAAGCATAGGCAAAAGCAATGTCATATTTCTCAGCACAGTATTGCCAAAAAAGGCGATAGTTGAACGGTCTGTTAAACTTGTCTCGGCTCGTGTAATAAATATTTTGAACGTCGACAAAGATGGCGATTTTTTTCAAAAGGTAACCTTGTTGGCAGTCTAAACTGTGACGCGCAGTAGAGCCTAATCATAGCTAAAATTCAAGTCTATATGGGACATACTGAGCACTTACACATAGAAGTTTACGCTTTGATTATCATGGTGAGACGTTTACAATGCCCAAAAAAAACTAACGAATATATTGCGCGCTTATACTGTGCTAGAGCTGGGCGACTAGAATCAAAATTTGTTTTTCATGTGCAAAAAACAAAAGCGTATACGGACACACTTGCAGCGTTTTTGGTTCTAATCGCCTTTCTCTAACAGAGCATAATCCCGCCCTCATAAAAATAAGGAACTGCAATGCTTTCTAGCACCCAACTTTCAACCATGTTAAACCTACAAGATGCAATGAACACAAAAGTGAATGCCGAGTGGTTGACGGCAGGGTATGACTATTTGCGAGCAGCAATGATTGAGTCTGTCGAGGGCATCGAGCACCATGGATGGAAATGGTGGAAACATCAGGAAAAAGATCTTCCGCAACTGCAAATGGAGCTTGTCGATATCTGGCACTTTGCGCTCTCGGCTATTATCATCAAGTTTGACGGTGACATCGAGGAGTCGGCATCAGTGATTGCAAAGGAACTAGCCGATGACACCCATTCAGTCGATTTCGATGGCAAACAGTATAACTTTGCCAAGGCTAATTTGTTAGACAATTTGCAATTGATGACAGGCCTTTGTGCTGCCAACCGCTTTAGTGTGCCTTTGTTTATGAAAATTGTCACGCAGACGGATATGGATGCAAATGAATTATTTAGGCAATATGTGGGTAAAAATATTCTGAATTTCTTTAGACAAGATCATGGTTATAAAGAGGGCAGCTATACAAAATTGTGGGATGGCAAAGAGGATAACGAACACCTAGTCGAAATATTAAATGCCACTGACATTAATGCAGAAAAGTACAGCGATTTAATATATACCGCTTTATCAGCACGCTATCCTAGTTGATTCCTTAGTTTATTCCCCAGTTCATTCAATATAAGGCATTGGCTCGAAAAACACTATGGGCTCAATGCGCTGATATCTAGGGGGTCTTTCATTTCTTTTTGCAGGCGCAATAGTGCCTGAAACATCGATTTTATTCTCGGCTCGTATTCTGGTAAAGAAGACAAATCTCGCATTTCCATAGGATCGTCGGCTAGATTAAACAACTTTAAACGTTTTGCCTCAGGGTAAACGATGAGTTTGTAGTCGTCTTCTTTGATCATGCGCTGATTATCAATGTAAGCGCCATAAATGGCAGGGTAGTAGCTTTCTTTTCTCTCTCCTTTTGCAATGCCGACCAGACTATTGAAAAACACCCGCTCTGGCTTTTCAACACCTGCAAGTTCAAGTGTTGTTGCCATTGCATCCTGTAAATAGATATCTATATCACTGCTCATATTTGACGGAATATTCGGCCCTAAAAAAATGAAGGGCGCACGCACGCTGTGTTCATACATATTTTGTTTGCCAAATAAGCCGTGTTCTCCAACAGCCAAGCCGTGATCGGCCGTATATATGATGTATGTGTTGTCCATTAACCCAGCAGCCTCCAAAGTCGAGACAATTTTTCCGACTTGGTCATCAAGATGGGTAATGATTGCGTAATATTCCTGCAAATTCACTTTTGTTGCGTATTCGGTTCTCGGAAAGGGCGCGAGCGCGGCGTCTCTGAGTTCAGGTCCATTGCCAATATATGCTTTGTCAGCATAGTCTTCACTGAAATTAGCGGGTATTGGCATGTCCGCAACGGGGTACATGTCGATATAAGACTGAGGTGCCTGCCTAGGATCGTGCGGTGCGTTAAAAGCTAGATACATAAAGAACGGGTTTTGGCTGTCTTTCGCTTGTTGTATAAAGTGCAGCGCATCGTCAGTGAGTACTTCACTCCAATGTTTGCCCCCCTCCCAAAATCCGCCAAATTTTGGGTCAGTCGGTGACCATGAGGTATCGTTTTCATCTAGCGGTCTGTTGTATCCAATTGGCATGAATTCACGCCAATCTTTAGCTTCGCTCTCTCCTGAATAAAACGCCTCAAATTTTGCTACCTGAACATCGTGATACCAACCATCGTCAGGCATACCAGGACGCACATTAGCTACGTGCTGAAATACTTCGCCAGCAGGCGCCGCAACATGCCATTTTCCCGTCAAATAAGTATCGTAGCCGGCTTCTTCTAACAACATTGACCATGTAGCTTCAAAGCTTTTACCCGCGCGTACGTTTTTATCTACAGCATGGGCGTCCCATACACTCAATCCGGTATTAAGCATGGCTCTTGAGGCCATGCACACCGCGCCATTCCATGCGCCCATATTATAGGCATTATTGAATTTGACACCGCGTGCTGCCAAGTTGTCTATATTGGGGGTGTGAATATGTGAATTTCCGTATGCACCTACGGCAAAAGGCGATTGGTCATCAGCAAAAATAAAGACAAAATTGGGTTTACTCTTTTCTTTTGATTGCGCTTCTTTTTCTGGCAAAACAGATATGGCAGTGCTTTGCTCACTTTGCTTTTGACCACATGCAAGGAGTGAAGAAAGCATCAAAAAAACGGCGACAAGTTTTGTCAAATGCGGGGGTAAGAGTTTGTTGTTCATATTAGTCGTTCCAATGCTTCTCAATAATGGCTTGTAGATGCGGGTAGTGTTCATCTGTTTCGTTGTATGCTTGTCGTTGGCGTTTAAGCTCTGTTTTTAGTTCTTCAATAACGCCAGCGTATTTAGCTTCACCATAAACATTATTTAGTTCATTTGGATCGTTTTTTAAATCATAAAGCTCCCATGCAGCAGGCGTGGCGATGGCATTGTTTGCTAATCCGGTTTCAGCGAGCCAATCTGCATCGTAGTATGGGTAGGGCTTGGTCATAAAGTTTTGACCATAGTAAAAGATAAGCTTGTAGTCTTTACTGCGAATGCCAAAATGTGCGGGTACGTCGTGATACGCTCTGTGCGTCCAATATCGATAGTATGTAGCGGTTCGCCAATCGTTGGGCGTATTGCCATAGATTGCCTCGCTGAAATCTGCGCCATGCATAAATTCTGGTACGTCGACACCTGCTAGTGAGAGCAGAGTCGGCGCAAAATCGGTGTTGTTGATTAGCATGTCATTTGTCATGCCTGTAGTTGTCATATCGGGGTGACGAACAATGAGCGGCATTTTAATTGATTCTTCCCACATCCAGCGCTTGTCGATATAGTCGTGTTCGCCAAGCATCATGCCTTGGTCAGAGGTATACACAATTATGGTTTTGTCGTATAAACCTTCCTCTTTGAGTGTTTCGATTAAGCGAGCAATGTTGTCATCGACACCTTTTACGCAGCGTAAGTAAGCTTTTAAGTATTTCTGATAGGCGAGTTTAGTGAAAGTTTCATCATCTAGGTTTGGATCAACACCAAGGTCAATACCCACGCTTCGGCGAAGGTGCCTTTGAGAGACTGAGGTGCCAATATGTCCAATTAAACTATCGTTTTCTCCTCTTGTAGCAATAGAGCCAAAGCTTTCTGCAAAACTGTATAAGTCGCTGGGTTCTGGTATGTCAACATTAGCCAAATAGGTTTCATAGCGGGGCGCATATTCAAACATATCGTGAGGGGCTTTAAACTGATGCATTAAAAAAAACGGTTTATCAGCGTCTCTATTTTTAAGCCATTCAATAGTTAAATCCGTGATGACATCAGAAGAATGCCCTTTGTAAGAAGAAGTATTTTGCGGCCATGCTTTTTCTCCCTGAACACGAAGTTCAGGATCAAAGTATTTTCCTTGCCCTTCAAGAACCTCGTAATAATTAAAGGCGCCGGGCTCTTTTTTTAAATGCCACTTGCCAATGATTGCCGTCTCGTAACCAGCCTCTCTGAGTAAGTTGGGTAAATGCTGTTGTTCAGTAGTGAGTGAACCTCGCAGATCAAGGACACCATTTGTTTGACTATATTGTCCCGTCAGTATGCTTGCTCGGCTTGGTGTACAGATTGAATTTGTTACGAAAGTATTGGAAAAGGTGAGCCCATCGGCTGCCAATTTATCTAACTCAGGGGTGGGGTTAACACTCGCTAGACGTCCGCCATAGCTACCAACTGCGTGAGCGGCGTGGTCGTCAGTCATTATATACAGAATATTGTATTTAGTAGGAGGGGTTGGTTCATCTTGTGTTGACGTAGTCCCACTATCGGTTTTTTCAACTGGGGAGCATGCGGCAAGTGTCAGAAAAAACAATGCCAAAAGAAACGGAATCTTGGGTAAGTTCATGTTTGGTTTTACTTGTAAGTATGATTATTCACTAGTGAAAATATATGATTTCACAGTGTCGCCACAATTGCATTAAATATTCGTAAAAATATTGTAAAACAATTTATGTAACCTGAACTCTGGATTTAGGGCGCTGCTGGACGGAGTTGCTTATCCCGAGTTCTGGTTAGGTATTAATGCGCTTTACTTGAACCCAATTTACTTACTTTTTAATGGTAGAGGTTTATCTTTATTAGGGTCTGTCGACCTTTGGTGTACAAGTTTTGTTCAATTATAGCCTATCTGATCGCGGCGCAGACTTGCAGGCCTAATGGCTTAAGTCAAAAGGCTGCAACAAGGGGCAGATAGACTATAATTGAACCCTTCTGGGCAGGGCTTGTGCTTCATTTCTACTGCTTTATCGCTCCTTGATGTAGAACAACTACACGACAGTCGCTCTGCATTGTATAAATGAAGCACAAACCGCTGCAAAATTGCACACCAAAGGTCAACAGACCCTAGTTGTTTTGGTCTAAAAACTGATACTTGCCAGCTTAGCTTACTCTCGCTAACTCACTCTCGCTAACTTGATTAGGCTGTCCAGTATTTTATGATTTGGCAGTATTTCGCGTGCGGCGTTTTGTTGTATTAATTCTCTGGGCATACCAAATACTGCGGCAGTTTCTTCTGATTCAGCAATTGTATACGCGCCTTTTTGGTAGGCTTTAGCCATTGCATTGGCTCCATCGTTACCCATACCCGTCAATTGTACACAGATGAGGTTTTCCGCGGCAGTTGCTTTCGTAGCCGAACTCACCATAAGTTCGACACTTGGGTGCCACAATTGGTTTTTATCCATGATATGCATTTCCGCCACCAACACACCCGCCCTGCGAGAGATTATGACGTCTGAGTCGCCTTTTGCGATATATACATTGCCTGCACGCAAGTCGATCGTACCGTTAATTTCTTGTACTGATACTTTTGAAGATTTATCTAAGCGCTCGGAAAAAACTTGAGTAAACCGTGAGGGCATATGTTGTGCTACGACAATTGGAATTGGAAAATCCGCGGGCAGTTTTGGAATGATTTCTTGCAAAACCGAAGGACCACCGGTAGACACGCCAATCAGTACAATTTCATATTTTTTGTTTCCAAATGTGCGCCTATCATGCGTTTTTGTTTTTTCTAAAGAAAGTGCTTGTTTTTCGGTCATCAGGCGTGCTGTTGACCTGGCTTTAACAGAGGAAGAAAGCTTAATACCAAAAGCGGATTTTATTTTTGCAAGTAAAATATGCTGCACCTCTTTAATATTTGCCGAAATTGAGCCACTTGGTTTTGCTACATAATCCACCGCGCCTTTTTCTAAGGCCTCCAATGTTGCAATAGCGCCTTTCTCCGTTACCGAGGAAACCATAATGACTGGTGTAGGCTGAGTACTCATGATTTTTTCTAAACATTCCAGCCCATCCATTTGGGGCATATTGATGTCTAGGGTAATAACATCTGGCTTAAACTCGACAAGTTTTTTCAAACCATCTAGGCCATCTCTTGCAAAGTCAACGGTGTATCCCGCGCTAACCAAGATATCGCTTAAATACCTTCGCATCAGTGCGGAGTCTTCTATGACTAGTATTTTTTTCACTCCGGCCTTTGCTCCTTCCTAACTGAATTACAAATATTGCAGGTATGCTATGTTTAATTCTTTCATGCTTATATGTCGTATATTCAGCAATAAACTTAAGTATTTTTTGTGCTGGCTTTGGGTTCTTTTTGTAACAACAGCACTGCAGGTAAAACAATCAAATCAATCAATAAAGCAAGCACAATAATGATAGCCGTTAAGGTACCCATCTCTGAGTTTATTGCAAAATCGGAAAAAGCTAACACTGCAAAACCTGAAGCCAACACGATGGTGGTGATGGACAAGGCATTTCCTACATTTTCATAGGCAAAATGCACACATCTTTTTACAGAGTAGCCTAATTTACTCGCTTTTTGGTATTTCACGAGAAAGTGCACAGTATCATCGACAATGATGCCTAGCGTCATTGTTAAGACGACAGATAGTGCCATGCTAATATTGCCAGAAATCAAAGCCCAAATAGCAAACCCAAACAAAGCGGGGAGTAAATTGGGAATGAGGCTAATTAAACCGAGTTTGATACTTCTGAGTGAAATCAGTAATAAGGCGGAAATGAGCACTAAGGCGACAAGGGCGCCTTGGATCATACTCTGCATGTTAGCTTGGCCAATATGTGCAAAAATCAAAGGAAGACTTGCAGCCTCTACTTTGTATTCTGGTGCGTGCATCTTCATCCATTCGAGAGCTCGGATTTCGAAGTTTGTAAAATCTTCACTGCCCAAATTTTTTAATGTCACCATAATGCGTGTAGCAGACTTGTTTATGTCTATCTGATTGTTGACGTCTAGGCCGTATGGCAGTGACATTTCGTAAAGTAATAAGTATTGTGCGGCAATTTCGCGTTCGTCTGGTAACTGATATGCCTCAGGATCGTCGTTTGCCATGTTCATGTTCAGTCGCTTCATCGTGTTAGCGAAGCTGAGTACGTGATCGACTTCTTCCTGCTGTTCTAACCAGCTCGTAAATGCTTCAATCGCTCTCAAATAGCTGGGGTTGTTTATTTCGTTTTCTATTTCGGTATAGACGGCAAAGTCAATCGTACTCAAACCACTCAAGTTTTCTTGCTGAAAATCCGCGTGTTGCCTAAACTCGTTACCTTTATTGAAGTATTCTATGGCGATATCGTTCAGTTTGTTGTGACTCGCCATGTGAATGCCAAGCACGACCAAGCCGACGGACGACACCAAAATCAATCGGTAGTTGTTGTGGATTTTGTTTGAAAACCGCAACCAAATATCTCTGTTTGGCACTTGATCTTGCTTGTCTTGGGTAAATTTAATGCTTTTTAACATCAATAGTGCGGGAAGCAGTGTGAGTGAGAACGCGCAAGCGAACAACACACCGATTGCTACTAAGTTGCCCAAGTCCGATAATATTGGTACTTTTGCAAAGTTTAATGTAAGAAAACCGATAGCGGTGGTGACACTTGTCATAATGATAGGCAGGCGATTTAGAGCTATTGATTGTAGTACTGCTTCTTGCTGATTTAGTCCCTTAGACATGTAGAAGCGCATGCTTGAAAGCACATGTACACTGTCGGCAATGGCAAGGGTTGTAATAATAATAGGGACGTTGACTGAAGCAATGTTAATAAACATACCAAGCCATCCCCCTAGTCCCATTGTTGCCACTACACTTAAGCTAACAATCACTAAAGTGATGATACTGGCATAAATGGATCGTAGTAATAGGCAAAGTAGGATAGCAATGATTGCGAACATCAGAGGAAATAGTGTAACGGTGTCCTGTAAAGCAGCAATAAACATGGCATCCGTCATGATGACTATGCCGCTGAGACGAAATTCGTGATCGTCGTAATCTTTTGTGTAAGGCGCCAGCATTTCTCGTAAGTGATTGCCGATTTGACTAATTTCTTTTGTTTGGTCGCCATCCGGCAATTGAACCGTGATATTGATCATCGCAACGTCGCCCTTGGGTGATATTAGTTTATTTACTAAATCGGGCTCGCTCAGACTCACCTGTTCAACTGTATTGATATAGTCATCTGTTAACCAGTCAAGTTCTAGTACCAGATCCTCAACAATCAAATCGTCATCTTGTGCATAGCTTTGTTGAAAATTTGTGATTGAATCAACGCGAGTGGAAAGAGGCGTTTGCCAGCTTTCATCCGTAAGCGTTTTGATTAAGGCTAAACTACGAGGGTTAAACAAATCACCGTCTTTATTGGATATTATGATGGATGCTGTTTCATTCTTGCTGAATACCCGTTGCATATTTTCGTAGGCGACGCGCTGAGGGTTATCGTCCTCAAAAAATACTTTGTAGTCGCCACGAAAGTAGAGGTTCTTGGCCCCAATAGCACAGAAGATTACGACTAACGCGCAAACAATAACGGTTGCCGCTTTGTAGTTCAGTACCTTTTTATCGAAGTCGGTGGAAAGCATAAAGTAGACACAATAGTTTTTCTCTAGTCTTAGTTTAACGGAGTCTGCAAAAAAATGTTTAGGATATGATGGTGATTGATGAAGCAGGGAGCTATCTTGACCAAATTAACCCTCGCAGTGTAAGGCCTACCAGCATGAAAAATCAAAACGCAATTGGATAAACTCGTAGCGGTTTTGATACAAAAGAGGATGAACTTTCCACTATAATCCTGCCATAGGGATAATAAAAAAGCGCCAAAGAATCGTTGGCGCTTTCTATTTATTTGTAAGTTATCGCTTGTTTAGTTGCGTTGTGTACTCAATGCTTGTTTGCGTTTGAGACCGATTTTGTTGAATAGACCGTTAATTTTTTTAAATATTGCTTTAAACGGTCTCGAAAAATCCAACAATATCAAGTACAAGCAAGGCACTAATATTAGGGTAACTAATGTTGCGTACATGACTGCAAAACCAAGTGCAACGGCCATTGGGATAACAAACCCAGCTTGTAAACTAGTTTCAAACATAATAGGCAGTACACCCGCAAAGGTAGTGATTGAGGTTAAGGTGATCGCTCTAAATCGTGCACAACCTGCATCAATGACTGATTCTCTAATCGAATAACCTTCTGCTCTCCGCTTGTTGACATAGTCTGTCATGACCAAACTGTCGTTAATCACTACACCCGCTGCCGCAATTAAGCCGAAGGTAGAGAACATGCTCAAGTCCATATCGAGTATGAAATGTCCAAAGATCGCACCGGTAAAACTAAAGGGAATAACAGACATAATGATCAAGGGCTGTGCGTAGCTTTTTAAAGGAATCGCCAGCAATACATAAACCAAGATCAAGCCCGCTACAGCAAACATAATTTGCTCTTGCTGTTGGGTTTGTTGCTCCTCAATCTTACCTCCCAATTCCGTTTTCACGGTGGGGAAGCGCGCTTTCATCTGAGGCAATAAGTTATCTTTGATGTTTTTCGTAAGTTCGTTCGGCTCAACGGTTTCTTCGTCGATATTGCCCCAAACATAAACGCTCCTGAAGCCTCCCTCTCTGCGAATATAACTGATACCGGGCGCTTCATACAGTTCTACTACATCTCCGAGCATGACCTCTTGTCCATTGGGTGTCGAAATCACCGTGTATTTCAAATCGGCAAAACGTTCACGAGTTAGCTGAGGATATCTCACCATCACGCGGACTTCCTCACCGTTTCGCAATACGCGCTGGGCTTCACCACCATAGAAGCTTGCTCCCACTTGGCTGGCGACATTGGCAAGATCTAACCCTAAGTCATAGGCAACGGGTTTAAGGCGCATTTGCACTTCTTTGCTCGCGGGGTCTATGGTCGAACTAACATCAAACACGCCTTTTTCTTCTTGCAACAATTCAATAAAGTAGCGTCCAGCGGCGTTCAAGGTGTCAATATCTGGTCCAAACAACAGGTAACCAAATTCACCACCATCACCGCCGCCATTGACATCGTCTTGGATTGAAAATGACTTCATACCAGGAATTTCTGGTAAGTTTTCGCGCCATCTGCGGGCTAACTCGAAGGTGTCGAAATGGCGAGCGTCTTCGTCAACGAGTGGCGCCAGTACTCTGCCTTCGTTGCGTCCGTTGTTCCAAACTAGAACATTGGCCACCATGCCTGAGCCATACTCTCTGATGATTTTTTGCTCTTCATCGAGGATGACTCTTTCAATGGTTTTCAATGCTTCCACCGTCGTTTCATCTGATACCGTTTCGCTCATTTCTATGCTGATACTCGGGAAGTCGTGGGGGACTTTGGGTTCGGGCACAAAACGAACAAAGTTATTATTAATCAGTGATATAGAAACCGCTAGCAAAGTAATAAAGACAAATAGCACTGGCCAGCGCCATTCGGTTGCTCGCGTGATAAAACGTCTGTACCTACCATTTACAAAACCAAAATACGCCTTGTTAAACTTGTTTCTCCAACTGTTTTCTTTTAGCGGTTTAAACGAGGTATTGGCAATATGTGCAGGGAGTATAAGTTTCGATTCAATTAAAGAAAATATAAGGCAAAAAATAACAACGCCAGCGATGTTGACAAAAAAGTCACCTTGCGGACCACTGGTTAAGGCAAAGGGCGCAAATACCGCGATTGTCGTCAGTACACCAAATGTGGCAGGGGTGGCAACGCGTTTTGCGCCAATTATTACATTTCTGGTGGAAGCGCCGTTTTTCTCGATTTCAGAATAGGCACTTTCTCCAATAACAATGGCATCATCAACCACTATTCCCAGAACCATAATAAATGCAAATAGAGAAATGATATTGATCGTGATGCCAAACATGGGCATTAGCATTAGTGCGCCTAAGAAACAAACGGGAAGACCAATCATCACCCAAAATGCTAATTTAAACCTGAGGAACAAGGCAAGCATTAAGAAGACAAGAATAGCGCCTTGCGTTAAGTTTCCTAACATCATGTCAAGCCGACCATTCAGATAATAAGTCATGTCAACCAAGACATTTAACTCAACACCTTGGGGTAAGGTTGGGCGTTTTTGTTCTAAGTATGCTTTAACAGAATCGGCAACCGGCAATACGTTTTGAGATTTGGTCGCCGACACATCCATGTATATGGCATTCTTGCCATTGAACTTAAAGTAACGTTTACCTTCCGTGAAGCCGTCTTTAATTACGGCGACATCTTTAAGGGTAACTTGCGATCCTGAGTTGCCTATTTTTACTGGGATGTTGCGAAATTCTTCACCATTGTAATATTGATTTTCTACACGTACTGCAATCAATCCGCTTTCTGTGCGTATTTGACCAGCAGAGAAATTTGCAGAATAGCGTCTGATTGCCTGAGTAATGTCGTTAATCGATAAATTGTACTTGCGCAGCATTTCTGGCAAAACTTCAATCCCAATTTCGTCATTGGGCACATTCGCATTCGCGAGTTGGACGTTACCAAGTTGTAGCAACTCTTCTTCTATTTGCTGAGCGATAGGCTTGAGCTCTTTGAGTGGCATGTCGCCAGAGAGTGTCAGCTCCATCACTTCTTGCTGCCATTCTACCTGCGAAACAGTGATAGGCTCCATCGCGGCAGGAAAGGTAGCCACACTATCGATGCGAGCTTTAATTTTGTCTAACACATCGGGCAAATGAATATCGGGGTGAATTTCCATTGTGACACGGCCGCCACCGCGCCACGATCTGCCGACACTCTTTTTAATTTCCGCAATATCTTTGACTGATTCTTCAATTTTGATCACTATGTTTTCTTCGATTTCCTTGGGTGAAGCACCGGGGTAAGAAACATAGGCATTGATGTAGTTTATCTCGATATTAGGAAACATTTGCTTTTGGATGGTGACATAACTCACACCACCCATGATCATGATGAAGATCATGAGCAGGTTTGCGGCAACAGGGTTTTGTGTAAACCATGCAATTAAACCACTGGGAATAGCTTTGGTGTTATTAGTTTCCATGATTCCCCCTACTCAGGGTTGCGTTGGTTAAATGAAATAAGGCTACCTTCGGTGTCTTTTATTCGCACCTCCATACCATTTTGTGGGTATTCAGGGAGATTTTTAGCCATTCTGTCATCTTCACTGACACCACTTGAGATGTAGAAATTACTTCCTTCTTCTCTGAGCACTTCAACTTGATGCGATTCCAGTTTGTTCTCATCATTCACAATCCATAGCAGACGATTGTTTACCAGTGATTGAGGTACTTCGAATACGTTCTCAAGTAACTTTCCTTCAAAACTGACTTCCACATATGAGCCAAACTTTAATTTTGGTAAGTTTGATTGCAAACTATAGGGATCGTTGATTCTCATTACTAAGTGTTGCATCCGTGTATTTTGGTCAACTACCCCCAGATCTCTGTCGATCACGCCTTCTCGATATACAGGCACAAGTGAACGTGTTATCACCATGGCTGTTACCCCCTCCATGTTAGGTAACAAGAATGGACTGTCGAAACCGGCAACCGGAATCATTATTTCTGCACTTTCAATATTGTTTATTTTGGCTACTTGCATGCCTCGTGAGACATATTGCCCTGAGCCAATATCTCTAGAAATAATTAAGGCATCGTAAGGCGCTTCAACTTTGGTTTTCTGAAGATCGCGCTTCGCGATACGCAAGGCGGCTTTTGCCGATTTTAGCTGAGCTTGTGCACTGAGGACTTGCGGCTTACGCAAGTAGAGGTCACTTACTTGATTTTTAGGTAAATTCTTGGCTTCTCGTTTTGCCACTTTTTGTCTTGCTAGCTCTTCGGTAAGCGTTGCTTCAGCTAAGGAAACTTGCGCTTCAGCGCGCAATACTTCTGCTTCGTATGCGTCGGACTCAATGGTAAACAGTACTTCTCCGCGCTTAACGATACCACCGTTGACAAAATTAGGATTCCAAGAGAGGACTTCTCCATTAACTTGAGCGGCCAATACTGTTGACTCAAGAGGGAGTACTTCGCCAAAACCACTAATTTTTACTTGGTGGTTGATCGGTCTGAGGGTTTCGATACTGACGATGGGGCGCGTGTCAGTCGGTTCCTTTTCTTCTTTGTCTTCAGCCGCAGCCTGTATTCCAAAGGTGGCGGCGAATGCTACTGCACTGATACCTAGGATTATTCCAATGTTAATAAGCACTTTGTTTTTCATAGTGTGATCCTCAGAGATGTTATGCCAATGGTATCAACTAGATGTGACAGAGGTATGTGTCAAATGTAACAATCTGTATGCTACTGCTACAATTTGTAACTGTGAAGTGTAAATTAACTGGTAGGGAGAGACGTTTGGTGAGTAAAAGTATTGCCTACATTGATGAACCAATAGCATTAAGCTATTGGTTCGATATCAGGATGTGAGATTAATAATTGGCGTTGCCAGGTGTTCTTGGGAATGGAATGACATCCCTGACGTTGGCTACGCCAGTCACATAGGCGACCAGCCTTTCGAAGCCCAAACCAAATCCAGCGTGAGGAACACTGCCATATCGGCGTAGGTCGCGATACCAAGCATAATCTTCTGGACATAGATTCATTTCAGCCAAGCGTCGGTCGAATACATCAAGACGTTCTTCACGTTGAGAACCACCAATTATTTCGCCTATTCCCGGAGCAAGTACATCCATCGCGGCTACAGTCTTGCCATCATCATTGATACGCATGTAGAAGGCTTTGATATCTTTAGGGTAGTTTTGCATGATTACCGGAGCCCCTACGTGCTCTTCCGCTATGTATCTCTCATGTTCAGAGGACAAGTCAACACCCCATTCGACAGGAAACTCAAAAGATTTTCCACAGTTTTGCAGTATTTCTATTGCTTCTGAGTAGTCCATACGCACAAATTCAGACGCGATAACTGATTCCATTCTTTTGACCACGTCTTTGTTGACACGTTGTTCAAAAAAAGCAAGGTCATCGGCTCGCTCTGTAAGCACGGCTTTGAACACATATTTCAACATGTCTTCTGCAAGTTGGGCAATGGTAGATAAGTCAGCAAATGCGACTTCTGGTTCGACCATCCAAAATTCTGCCAAATGCCGACTGGTATTCGAATTTTCGGCTCTAAATGTTGGTCCAAAGGTATAGACTTTGGACATAGCAGAACAATAGGTTTCTACATTTAATTGTCCAGAAACAGTTAGATAGGTTTCTTTTCCAAAAAAGTCTTGGCTATAGTCGACTTCTCCGGCTTCAGTTTTGGGTACATTAAGCATATCCAAGGTAGATACCCTAAACATCTCACCTGCGCCTTCAGTATCAGATGCGGTCAATATGGGCGTGCTGATCCACATGTAACCCTTTTCGTGAAAAAAGCGATGAATCGCCTGAGACAGACAATTTCTCACACGCGTCACAGCGCCAATAATGTTTGTGCGCGGTCTCAGATGTGCATACTCCCTCAAGTATTCGATACTATGCCTTTTGGCAGCCATAGGATATGAATCGGGATTTTCCACCCATCCAAGCACTTCTATTTGCTCGCCCTCAATCTCAAGAGATTGCCCTTTTCCTTCTGATTGCTTAATCATACCGGTTGCAACAAGCGAGCAGCCCGTGGTTAAGCGGATAATATCGTCATAATTGTCGAGGCTGTTTAATGCAATAACTTGCACAGGATCAAAACAACTGCCGTCATGCAAAGCGATGAACGATAAACCTGCTTTGGAATCGCGCTTGGTACGCACCCATCCCTGAACTGTAATTTTTGTCCCCTCTGAATACTTGCCCGCCAAAACATCGGCGACTGAAGCAATCGTCATACATTTCTCCGTATCATTCTTTTTAGACATAGGCAATACTGCCGAAAATGAAGAAGCGTTTTTCACGCCCTAGGGACTGTTTTATTACGCTCTACACATTTTTGTGGTACAAGTATACTTGACCGATTCTACGATAACACTAGGCAAATTGTGATTTATGCCAAATAAAGACAATAAAGCAGGGAATATTGATATTTCTGAATTGAAAATGCCAGAGCAGTCAATTGATCGCCGCAAAAAGCAACGAGGACAGGACAAGCTATATCGCTTTGTTGTCGGCCTAAACATTGCGGCTTGGTCAATGCTGGTATGTGCTCTTTTGGTCTTTCATTATGCTCGCCCTGATTTTATATCTGGAGTACAAAACTATTGGGGTATTGAAGGCCGGGAGTTTTGGTCTGAAACGCATCTTGAATATTTACTATTGCTTTTACAAGCGTGCTTGTTGATGAGCCTGGTAGCATTGGTGCTCCGAAGTCGACGTTCGCGCAGAAAAACAGATGATTTTGGCTATAACTTACTTGTTTTATTGATTATCACAATTGTCAGTCTCACCACTATTTATTCAGCTGTATAGCGACCAGAAAAGGCGGTTTACCGCGTTTAACCAAAACTGACTGTCTCTATATTTCTACAATAGTCCTCAGCCCTTCAAAACTGTGCAGCAAAGATCAACACACCTCAGAACATCGATGCTAAAGAGGCTATCGGCATTACTGGCGTAGCCAATTAGCAACATAATTGTACTTCTACAAAGCCTGCGTTTTACTAATTTAATCGAATTATTTTGTAAGTTTCAGATTTCATTAAATAAAATATTTTTGGCACAAAGCTTGATAAATCATGATAGCGCTTGGTTAGATTATGTGAATTCATGATTTTAAAGCAACGAACAGCCAAAGAGTTGATAAGTTGAGTATGTTTTCGGGGGGTACCCGCTTTGCGAGTGGTGGGTGTCCCTTTTTCTTTGTATTGTGAATGTTACTATTTAATCGGCGGTATTGCTCGAATTCTCGAATGAATAAGGAGGGACTGCTGAGTTCAATCCCAACGAGGGTAGTTAGCAGTTTTAGTGACTTACTATTGATGCTTGTAGCATGCTATGCAATCCTTACTAGAAGTTTATAAATCTTGGTTAATTACTTGCAAATACGCTCGCTTAAGCAACTGGTGCTGATCAGTTTTTTAATTTCCTTGGTGCCTTTGATCGTTTTGTTACTGCAAAGTCAACGAGATTTTTCTCAAGTGAGTGTGATCACTACAGACAACACTCGCCTATTTGTTAGTGTGGCGACAGACTTGCAGGATTTGATAAGTGCGAGCCAAGACGTACAGCGCTTAATAAAACAATACCAAGTGCTCAATGACCCGCAATTAAAAGATATTGCGGATAGGTCTTTAGATAGTTTTGAGAACAAATTAGATGCTTTGTGCACGCGAGCAGAGGAATTTCCAGCGTGTAGCGGTTTGCGCACCGCTGTGCCCGTGTTGCGTGATTATCACACATTCAACGATGCACAGGTGGTTAATGCTTATCTTGCTAAGTTTGAAGAGTCGATCATTACGCTACAACGGAATGTTAATCGCTATGTCGACCAAAAGGTACAGGAACAACAGCGCTTTTTAACAGATATGCAAGCAAGACAAGGGTGGTCTACAGGATTATTAGTTGTGCTTTCGCTAATTATTATCTTGTTTTCTACCCAGTTCATTGTCAAACCTGTTCGAAAGCTACAAGCGATTATTCAGTCAATCGCTAATTCAAGTCAATCGGTACCTGCAAAGTCCTCGAGTGGGCCGAGAGAACTTTTGGCTGTAGAAAAAGATTTGTATTGGCTGAGTGAACGTTTACGTCAGTTGGAAAAAGTACGCACGGCTCTTTTACGACATGCGTCACATGAATTAAAAACGCCCTTAGCAAGTATCAAAGAGGGCTGCGCGATACTGTCAGACAATTTGCTTGGTGAGCTGAATCCAGCGCAGTACGAAGTATTGCAATTACTTGACAATTCAACAGAGCGATTGAATTTACTGGTTGTCAAACTATTGGATTATAACGCATTGCTGCAACAGGCAGAGCCTGATTTGGTGCCAGTCAATGTGTTATCCGTTATCAGAGCAAGTGCTGACAACCACCGTCTATTGCTGCAACAAAACGAGCAAGACGTCGAGATAAAAATATTTAACACATTAACCGTAGCGGGAGATGAAGAGCTTCTTAGGCGCATTGCAGACAACTTAATATCAAATGCAATTGCCTATGGAAAGAAAGGAAATGTCATTCAGATAGAAGGCTATCGAGATGAAGAATGTGTCGTGATTGACTTTATGAACAATGGCAAGCCCATTCCTCGAGAAGCGCGAATGGAAATATTTGAACCATTTAAGCGGGGTGCTGAAAAACGCAACGACAAAGTCATTGGGGCAGGGCTGGGATTGTCGATTGTGGCAGATTGTGTGAGACTGCTCGGTGGAGCAATATCGATTGAAGAAAGGGCTTCATTTGATGTTTGTTTCCAAATTAAGCTACCGAGGACTTAGTTGATGAAAATATCACTGTTTGTGCTTACATCTGTATTTTTTTTGAGTGCTTGCCAACTATTAAGTAGAGAGGAAGCACCCGTACCTCCCACTATAACGGAGGTACCTGTAAGTACTTGGTTTTGCACGACTCGCCAGTCTTTTGAATTAATCGGTGAATTCTGTGAGTTGAACCATTGGGCAAAAGTGTATGTGAGTGCCGATGAGCATAACTGGTCAGAGCGAGCCAAAATAATCAGTAATTTAGGCGATTCGCCACAGGAGTTACTGCATAAGGTATTGTTGAGTCAGGGAATCGATACGCCTTATCAAAATAGATTGCGAGCGCAAAATTGGATTACTTCATTGCTAACCGTCGTCGAACCGCCTATGGCTGAGGTGTTGGACGTGATGATTTTTCAACCGTCTCAACAATTATTAGAGATGGAGTCAGCAATTACGCTGTTAAGCCAGCTAAATGCCAGCAAGGAAAAAGCACTGAATGAGCTTGAGCTGAAGTTAGCCAACAGAAAAGCCGAATTGGAAACAAAACGCGTACAAGTAGAGCAATTATTAAAAATTGAAGCCAATATGGCAGATCAAAACAGGAGTCAATGATTTGAGTAGTATCGATGCTAACAAGTTGAATCACAAACCACGGTTACTTTTGGTAGACGACGATGATAGCTTGTTGCGTTTGATGTCCATTCGGCTAGGTTCAGAAGGATTTGATGTAACAAGTGTAGACAATGGCACTCAAGCCTTGAGGTTATTGTTTCATACATCCTTTGACGCGGTGCTAAGCGATTTACGAATGCCGGGAATGGATGGCTTATCTCTATTCGATGAAATATTGCATCAGCATCCGAATTTACCCGTCATCATTATGACTGCTCATGGCAGTATCAAAGATGCGGTAGCGGCTACCCAAAGAGGCGTGTTTAGTTTTTTAACCAAGCCTGTCGACCATGATGAATTGCGAAAAACCCTATTGCAAGCTATTGCGCAAACGCGTGGGAATGAACTGGGGAGTTGGTCGGCAGATATTATCACTCGGTCTCCAGAGATGCTTAGGTTACTCAAACAGGCTGAACAAATTGCAAATAAAAATGTAAGCGTTTTGATAACTGGTGCAAGCGGAACAGGAAAAGAGCTCTTGGCTAAAGCGATTCACAAGGCGTCTGACAGAAAAGACCAAGCCTTTGTCGCCATAAATTGTGGCGCTCTACCTGAAAATCTGCTCGAATCAGAACTCTTCGGCCATGCTAAAGGTGCTTTTACGGGGGCGGTGCAGGCAAATATTGGTTTGTTTCGAGAGGCAAATGGCGGCACTTTGTTTTTGGATGAAATTGGTGATATGCCTTTTAGTTTGCAAGTCAAACTATTACGCGCTTTGCAGGAGCGATCGATTCGACCTGTTGGCAGTACCACGTCTATTGATGTCGATGTAAGGATTATTTCTGCTACCCATACCAATCTAAAAGAAGCCATGGAGCATCAACGTTTTAGAGAAGACTTGTTTTATCGTTTAAATGTGGTTGAGTTAAGTATTCCCAGTCTAAAAGAGCGCTTCGAAGATATCCCACTGCTTGCAGATTATTTACTCAAACAAAGCGCGGAGAAGCATGGTATCAATGTGAGAAAGTTCGCAAATGACGCCATGAATATACTCACTAAAGCCGATTGGCCTGGAAATGTTAGGCAACTGGTGAATGTCGTCGAACGATGTGTGGCGCTTACAACAAGTAAAATCATACCTGCGAGCTTGGTTGAGCAAGCGTTGTCACAAGAAACCCAATATTGGCCAACCTTAACTGAAGCAAGAGATTCATTTGAATACAAGTACTTGTGTCGACTACTTCAGTTAACCGATGGAAATGTAACAAAAGCTTCCTCACTCGCCGGCAGAAATCGAACCGATATGCACAAGCTAATGAAAAAGCATGGTTTGGATGCCGCTGAATTCAGAAACTAAGGGTTGAGTTGCAAACACCTAAGGCTCTAGCAACAGGCGACTCCCTGTTTTATTGCCTCGCAAAGTGCACTGATGTCTTGTGGACTGGAAATAAATGGAGGCATGATGTAAATGTTTTTGGAGAAGGGGCGGATCCAAGCGCCGTGCTTAATAAATACTTTTTGAATTTCAGCAACATTCACGTGCATCTTCATCTCCACCACCCCAATTGCGCCCAAAATTCGCACGTCAGCCACTTTGTCATTCGTTTTTAGCTCACTTAACTCGTTTTTGAGTTGCGTTTCTATATTCAGCACATCGGTTTGCCATGGCTTTGAGAGTAAAAGATCAATACTCGCATTGGCAACGGCGCAGGCCAATGGATTGCCCATAAACGTTGGGCCATGCATGAAGACGCCAGGTTCACCTTCGCACACTCCCAAAGCAACTTGTTCTGTACAAAGGGTTGCAGCAAGTGTCATATAACCACCTGTGAGGGCTTTACCCAAGCACAAAATGTCCGGTGTAATTTGCGCGTGCTCACAAGCGAATAACTTACCGGTGCGCCCAAAGCCTGTTGCGATTTCGTCGCATATGAGTAGAACATCAAACTCATCACATAGTTGCCGGCATTGTTTGAGGTATTCGGGGTGATAGATACGCATGCCTCCCGCACCCTGAACTATAGGTTCGAGCACCAACGCAGCAAGTTGTTCAGCATGTTTTTCAAAAATATCTCGCATAGGCGCAATATCATCAGGACTCCATGTGTTCTCAAAACGGGTTTGTGGTGCAGGCGCGAAGTGATGTTCAATTAAGGATTTTTTGAACAAACTGTGCATACCGTTTATGGGGTCACATACTGACATTGCAGCAAAGGTGTCGCCGTGATAGCCATTGCGAGGGGTAACGAGTTTTGATTTTTCTGGTCGTCCCTGACAAGCCCAATATTGGATTGCCATCTTTATTGCCACTTCAACAGACACGGATCCTGAATCTGCCAAAAATACCCGATTTAAACCATCAGGGACGATTTCTAATAAGCGCTTACACAATTGAACCGCCGGCTCGTGAGTAAGGCCGCCAAACATTACGTGTGAGAACTTTTCAATTTGACAGTGTGCGGCTTCATTTAGTTTTGGATGATTGTAGCCATGAATAGTACTCCACCATGAGGACATCCCATCTACGATACTTTCGCCACTAGACAGTGTTAATCGAG
Source organism: Agaribacter flavus (assembly GCF_042646125.1). Taxonomy (NCBI): domain Bacteria; kingdom Pseudomonadati; phylum Pseudomonadota; class Gammaproteobacteria; order Alteromonadales; family Alteromonadaceae; genus Agaribacter; species Agaribacter flavus. Next base: position 381,945 of record NZ_JBHRSW010000005.1, on the reverse strand, counting down.
TGCCGCTTGCTGCAACAACTTCATAACAGGGGAGAGGATGAACTGCAGATGTATAAGGATGCCAGATGTGTTGTTTGTCAAATTCTGTGTTGTTCAAATAATAACCTTTAGTTTAGCTTTGGATTTAGCTGTCATTGACAATGACGTTTGTGTGCATAGACTATGCGTATTAAAATTCAGAGTAAACTATTTTTTATGAGCACTTCGCACTCGTCGCACCTTCGTCAAGATTGGACCTTAGAAGAAATTAATGCACTTTTTGCCTTGCCGTTTAACGATTTGCTTTTTCAGGCGCAGACTGTTCATAGGCAAAACTTTGACCCCAATCATGTGCAAGTTAGCACCTTGTTGTCGATCAAAACAGGCGCGTGTCCAGAAGACTGTAAGTATTGTCCGCAAAGTGCGCGTTATGATACTGGCTTAGAAAAAGAGCGGCTGCTAGAAATTGATAAAGTGATTCAACGAGCTAAAGAAGCCAAAGCAGCTGGTTCAACTAGGTTTTGTATGGGTGCTGCGTGGCGTAACCCACGCGATAGGGATATGCCGTACATTACTGATATGGTCAAAGAAGTGAAAAGCTTGGGCTTAGAAACTTGTATGACTTTGGGGATGTTGACACGCGAACAAGCATTGTCGCTAAAGCAGGCGGGATTAGACTACTATAATCACAACCTGGATACCTCTCCAGAATTTTATGGTGAGATCATCAGCACACGCACTTATCAAGACAGATTAGATACCCTCGAAAATGTGCGCGCCGCGGGTATGAATGTGTGCTCGGGTGGAATAGTGGGTATGGGAGAGAGCGCCAATGATCGCTCAGGTCTACTCATGCAGCTAGCAAATCTACCCAAACAGCCTGAAAGCGTACCGATCAATATGCTGGTAAAAGTTGAAGGTACGCCTTTGGATAAGGTTAAAGACTTAGAGCCGTTTGAATTTATTCGCACCATTGCGGTCGCCCGTATATTAATGCCGAAGAGTTATGTCCGTTTGAGTGCAGGCCGAGAGTCGATGAATGAGCAAATGCAGGCCTTATGCTTTATGGCGGGCGCAAACTCCATTTTTTATGGCTGCAAATTATTGACAACTTCGAATCCAGACACGCATGACGATGTGCAATTGTTTAAAAAGTTAGGAATAAATTCAGAAAAAACAAGAACGTATTCAGATGAGGCATATGAGCAAGTCTTACAAGACGAAATCGCCTCGCAAAAAACGGATAAGTTGTTTTTTGATGCGACAAAAACATCGTCAAAAAAACTAGCGCTAGAAGCTAGTAAATAATGGCTTCATTGCACCATATTGTATAGGCCAGAGTGTGTCGTTTCATTTTATTCAGGATGCAAATGCTAAGCGAAAAGCAAATGGGCTTTTTCGTCGGCGCGTCACTATTTCGGAAGTGTCTGATAGTGTTATAAAAATTGATGGCAATTATTTTATTAATTTTGCCAGTAATGATTACTTAGGCTTGAGTCAGCATACTGAGGTATTGCAAGCCTATGTTGAAGGTTTGTCGTTATATGGTGCCAGTAGTTCGTCATCGCCGGTAGTGAGTGGGTATACCCAAGCACACGCGTCTCTCGAATCCGCATTGGCGGAACTGTGCAATCAAGAGAGCGTTATGCTGTTAAGCTCCGGTTTTGCTGCCAATCAAGCCGTTTGTCAGGCGTTGTCGCAAGGAGAGCCGAGAATGAAAAACGATCTCGGTATTGTCAGTGATAAACTCATGCATGCTTCTTTTGTTGAAGCCGCCTCTTCACAGGCCGCCAGTTTTAAACGCTTTGCACATAATGACGTCGACCATGCGCAAAGACAATTGCAGTCATTGCCCAGTAGCAACAAGCTTTTAGCGAGTGAGGGTGTATTTAGTATGGATGGCGATAGTGCGCCTGTTGCCGACTTGGTAACGTTAAAATCGTCTGCGCAAGCTTTGTTAATGCTAGATGAAGCACATAGTTTTGGTGTCGTGGGCGAGCAAGGTCTTGGTTATTCAGGCTCTTATCAATATGCACATGAAAAACAAGCCATAGACATCACAATGGGGACTTTCGGGAAAGCCATTGGGACGCAAGGTGCATTTTTAGCAGGAAGTAAGGAACTCATAGATTATCTTGTTAATTTTGCTAGGCACTACGTATATAGCACTGCACCGGCAGCCGCAATTGCAAGGGCGACGTTAAAAGCGCTCGACATTATGCTCAAAGGAAAAGAACGCGCACAACTTCATCAAAACATTGCAAGTTTTAAAGCACTAATGGGCGACAAACAAATTACACTTATGCCCTCTGACAGCGCTATCCAACCTATTCTTGTGGAGAATACTGAAAAACTGATGTTGGCGAAAGACAAACTCAGTCGTTTGGGGATATTGGTGTCTGCTATACGCACGCCCACTGTCCCTAAGGGAAGCGAGCGTCTGCGAATAACCTTATCTGCGTTGCATTCCAACGAAGATATTCATGCATTGGTTGATGCTTTAGAGATCACGCGTGATGCTGTGGGTGGATTTGCGTGATAATTGCTAAATCACAAACGAGTACGATACCTCACCAGTCAAAAACGCCAGCACTTTCTTTGGCGAGACAATTTGATAAGGCCGCTTCGAGCTACGATGCGAGTGCTTTTGTACAAGCCCAAGTGATTGAACGTCTTTGCAAGCAAATTACAGAAAACCGTATATTGAAAACGGCCACACCGAGAAACAATGTTGCCTATTTTGTCGATATAGGCAGTGGCACGGGCGCGCTTTATCGTTCGCTGAACCAAGTATGCGAGAAGAAGTGTGAAGACACAAGGCAGCATTGGCTGAACATCGATTTAAGTCATGGCATGTTGCGGCATAGTCAGAGCAGCTTGCCAAATTTGGATGAAAAAGGCTTGGCAGCTCATCGGCCTAAGCCTTACTATATTCAGGCAGACGCGAACAAACTACCATTCATTGAAGCGTCAGTACAAAACGTATATTCATCAATGGCGCTTCAGTGGTGCAACAGCCCTTCAGTAGCGTTGAACGAAATTGCACGAGTATTGATACCGAGAGGACAAGCACATTTGGCATTGATGGTCGCCCCTTCGTTTTCGCATGTTAAAGCTTGTTGGGATCAGGCAGGCTATATGCCTAGGGTCAATGATTTTCATACGAGTGAAGCATGGTTAGATGCACTACCAAGTCGTCTTAGTCTTAAATCGAACTCACTCATTAGCATTGCGCAGAAATTTGATTCATTAAAAGATTTACTTATGTCAATAAAATCCGTTGGTGCAAATACGACAATGCAGCAAAAAAGCAGGTATATGTCCAAGCAAGAATACCAGTCAGTCGAACAGTGCATTCGCATGAGCGAAAAAGGATTGTTATTAAATTATGAAGTGTTATTTCTTCATTTACAGAAGCAATAAGTAACGACTAACTTTTGTATTACTGCCATATAACGACAGCAAGACAACAGCAAAACAACCGAGAGCTATATGCGAACTATATTTGTTACAGGCACCGATACCGATGTAGGCAAGACCTTCGTGAGTCGTTTGATTTTAAACAAAATGAGTACTCGATATAGCAGAACGGCGGGTTTCAAACCGATATCAGCAGGTTGTGAGCGCACATCGCAGGGTTTACGCAATGAGGATGCTCTTATTCTTCAACAAGCCAGCACAATAGATCTTGACTACAATGAGGTTAATCCTATTGCTTTTGCGCCGCCCATTGCACCACATATTGCCGCCAAACAAGTAGGTGTGCGTTTAGGTGTGGAAGAAATCAGTCAACACTACAGACGCTTATTGGAACACTCTCCTGATTTTGTTTTGACCGAAGGCGCAGGTGGCTGGCGACTACCTCTATCTGATCAGGAGTCAGATACGTCTGCAAGTAAGCCTTGCATAGAGTATTTATCCGACTTTGCTATTGCCCACGACATGCCGGTTGTGCTCGTTGTAGGGATGCGCTTAGGTTGCTTGAATCATGCCGTACTCACTTATGAAGCTATCGTGAGAGACGGTCTCAACTGCATCGGTTGGATTGCAAATCAATGCGAGCCAGATATGCCGTATTACAAACACAACAAGCAAAGTTTAACTAACTTACTTAATGCGCCAATGCTCGCTGAAGTAGCTTATTGTGATGAAAAAACACCAGAAGGCGATGAACTTCTCGAAACAACAGCGGCTTGGCAAATTATTTTTTCATAGCGCATAGACATTAGGGCACCACCTATGGCTATACTATGATCCAATATATAGCCTCGATTGATTGTAAGCGCTCTACATATGCAAACTCACCTATTGGTACAAAGCTATTTGCAGGATCTGTACGCTAAAAAAAACGATCCGCTGAGAAAAGCGCATATTTACCCTGACGATGTTGAAGCATGCATATCAAACATAGGGGCAGGTTATATAAGCCATACGGTAGTGGGGCATTCATACGAATCTCGTCCTATTCACTTGATCAGCATGGGCACGGGGGACTTCCGCATATTTGCTTGGTCGCAGATGCATGGGGACGAACCCACAGCTACGGCTAGCCTAATAGACTTTATCGAGTTTGTTGATAGCAAAACTGGGAGAGAATGGTTTCAACTTTGGAAGGATAAGATCACCCTTTATTTATTACCCATGCTCAATCCGGATGGGGCGGCAGCGAATACAAGAGAAAATGCACAAGGAATGGACATTAATAGAGATGCAAAGGCACTACAAACACCCGAAGGCGTGGTGTTAAATCGTTTAATATCTTCTCTGCAAGCAAATTTGGCCTTTAATCTTCACGACCAAAACCGTCATTATACCGCTGGTATAGGGGGGAAAGAAACGCTCCTCGCTGTGATGGCTCCTCCGCCAGATGAAAACAAAACGCTTACATCAGCGAGACTGGCTAGTATGCAATATATTGGCAGCATTGTTTGTGAATTGACAGATTATATCGAAGGCAAAATCGCGCGCTATGATGACAGCTATTCTTATCGATCATTTGGCGACTTTACCGCCTCGCAAAACATACCATGTATGCTGATAGAGTCAGGCACAGAAAAAGATGACCCGTTTCGACAACAAGCACGAAAACTGAACTTTTTAGCCTTGAGCCATGCTACTCAAATTGTGGCTAAAAAAGCCCCCCTTGATGGAAAAGAAAAACATTATCATAATCTTCCAGATAACGAAGAATATGGCGTCATAGACGTCATTTTTCGGGGGGTTAATTTTTTTAATGACAATGACCCCACAAAATCTTATTTAGCTGATATCGGTTTGATCGTTGACGAAAATAGCGCAGATAATCGCGTTTTTGCTGTTGGTGATCTGAGTCGAACCCGCGCTTATCGCGAGATAAATTGTCAAGGTCTGCATTTTGTTCCAGGCAAAACTTATCAATTTGCAAAACAAGCGACATTGAAAAAACAAGCCTACTTGTCATTGCTCAAAGACGGGTATTTATGCTTTGATAACGAAAGTCATGAGCTAAACAATCAGTCATGCCTACCTATGGTATTTTCGAGTAACATTGAACACTCAGAATGTTGTTGTAAGGTAAATGCATCTGCAACATTTGGTTTAGCAAGTAGTACTGGTATGAAATTGGCCGTGATCAATGCACACATTGTTGAGTGCTGACTTGTTGGCGACAAAAGTATGGGCTTGTTTTCCTAGTCAAGGACGTACCCTAGCCTAAGAGACTTGGAAGCCATGGGGTGATGTTTTATACTAATCTCATGGAATAAAAAATAGTTGGCGAATGTGATATGCAACGCCAAGACAGCAACAATTGGATGTCTCTTTGGATACTGAAACACCTCAATCACTTTTATTTGTTTGTCTGGGTAATATTTGTCGCTCCCCTACCGCAGAGGGCGTGTTTCGCGAAAAAGCGAATAAGTCTGGCGTGGACGTAAAGATCGACAGCGCAGGTACGGGTGGTTACCACATTGGTAAAGCACCCGATAAACGCTCGCAAGACGTCGCGCTTACGCGAGGCTATGACTTGTCAAAGCTACAATGCAGACGTGTACAAGACACAGATTTTTCTGGCTTTGATTTGATTATTGCGATGGATAAGGCCAACGAACGCGACTTATTAAAAAGATGCCCAGATGAGTTTAAGCATAAGATCAAACTGTTTATGAGCTTTTGTGATTCTGAATTTGAAGAAATTCCCGATCCCTACTACAGCGGCAAAAAAGGCTTTGAGCTTGTCCTCGACCTAATTGAAAAAGCCAGTGATGGTTTGTTGCTTAAAATTGCGAGTCGGGCATAGAGCAAGCTAGAGTTGATACTTTTGCTTGCTCTCAATGCGATTATCTTGGGACAATTGCAAGGTTACAATTAGGCTCGCGCGAAATGCAGAGTAGATTGCACGGCGACCTGCCATTTTGTCAGGAGTTCACTGCGTGTTTCTGTTTGCATCTTAGGTTTAAATGCCTTGTCTAGTGCTTTGTGACCAGAAATTTCTGAAAAGTCTTTGTATAGGCCTTGTTTTAAACCCGCCAAATAAGCAGCTCCTAATGCTGTGGACTCCATCATTTCCGGACGCTTTACTTCGATATTCAAGATGTCGGCGAGAAACTGACAAAGCCAATCATTGGCCACCATACCGCCGTCTACCCAAACACTCTTAGACGCCGCGCCGTCTTGTTTCATTGCATGAAGTAAATCAGCCGTTTGGTAACACACCGCTTCCAACGCCGCTCTCGCTAGATGTGCATTGTTGGTATCGCGCGTCATGCCAAACATGGTGGCACGCGCTTTTGGCTCCCAATGTGGTGCACCGAGGCCAGCAAATCCCGGCACAAGAAACACACCATGATCATAGTCGAGAGATTCTGCAAGCGCTTGTGTTTCCCTCGCTACCTTGATGACTTTAATGCCGTCTCTTAACCACTGTACATTAGCGCCCGCAGTAAATATCGCTCCTTCTAAGGCATAGGTGGTTTTGCCATCTAAACGATAGGCAACAGTAGTCAACAACTTGTTTTTTGAGGGCAGGGCAGTGTCACCTGTATTCAGTAAGGCGAAACATCCCGTGCCGTAGGTACTTTTTAAGTCACCATTATTAAAGCAGCATTGACCAAATAACGCGGCTTGTTGGTCACCTGCAACGCCATTTATTGGTATGCGCTTATAGAAAACGTGTTCGGCCGTCGTACCAAAATCGCTGGCACTATCGAGTATGCTTGGTAGCACACTTTTGGGCACATCAAATAATGCTAAAAGCTCGTCATCCCAACTATTATTGTGGATATTATATAGGTTTGTTCTACATGCATTGGTGGCGTCAGTGACATGCGATTGCCCACCTGTTAATCGCCAAATAAGAAAGGTGTCGATGGTTCCAAAGGCTAGGTGACCCGCCTCAGCTAGCGCCCTAGCGCCTGTTACATTGTCCAATATCCATGCAATTTTGGTTGATGAAAAATAGGGGTCGAGCAAAAGTCCTGTTTTCGTCTTAACGGTATCTAGCGCATCTTGTAAACCTGCACAAATCTCTGCTGTACGGCGATCCTGCCAGACAATGGCATTGTATATTGCTTTGCCTGTGCGCTTGTCCCACACCAAGGTGGTTTCTCTTTGATTAGTAATGCCGATAGAGACGACTTCGATACCTTTTTCCACAGCTTCAGCTAGGGCTTCTTCACATGCTCGATAGGTGGTTTCCCAAATTTCCTCTGGATCGTGCTCAACCCAACCATTTTTTGGGTAGTATTGTTTAAATTCATATTGAGCACTTGCCAATGGTTGACCATCTAAAGAAAACACAATGGCGCGGCTGGAGGTTGTCCCCTGATCTATAGACAGTATCGCTGTGGTTGGCATGATGTTATTCGTCCTTAGTTAAGTCAGTTTTTAAATTCTAATAGTTATATTTGTGTTATCTACAGTTTTCACTTGCCTTTTGCGCTTTGTTTTCGTCCCATCCATAGTAAGAGAAACACACGTCCCATCCATAGTAAGAGAAACACAGCCCATCACATATGTAAACATAACGTGGCATTTGGAGAAACATTCCCGCGTTGTTTTCCGTTAAGGCGTTTACATTTAACCTGTATTTTAATATATTATTTATATGATAAATAGATCAAGTCAAATATCCAATGCAATTACGTGAGACTAATCTAAAAAAGCTAGCTTCTGAAACATACGACGTACTTATTCTCGGCGGGGGAATTAATGGTGCTGTTTCTGCCGCTGCATTGAGCAGAAAAGGCGCCAGCGTTGCGCTTATCGACAAAGGTGACTTTGCTGGACAAACTTCGTCGAATAGTTCCAACTTGGCATGGGGGGGCATTAAATATCTTGAAAACCACGAGTATTTATTGGTAAACAAGCTGTGTAAAAGTCGCAACCACCTTATGAGCAGCTATCCCTCCACAGTAAGAGAAATACGATTTTTAACAACCCTACAAAAAGGGTTTCGATTTCCCGCGTTATTTGTTTTTATTGGTACGATTTTGTACTGGGTGATGGGGAGATTTTTTACTAAAAAACCGATTTTTCTATCACCCATAAAAATTAAAAACTTGGAGCCAGCGATAGATGTGTCTAATGCGCAGGGTGGCTTTGAATATTCTGATGCGTTTTTGCATGACAACGATGCCCGTTTTGTATACAACTTTATCCGCTCATCGATGGACAATGGCGCCGTGGTCGCAAACTATGTGAGTGCTGACAGCAGCGTTTATAACGACGGATTATGGGAGATACAAGCCACGGATCAAGAAACGCAAGAAAAACTGACTATTAAAGCTAAGTCAGTGATTAATGCCTGCGGCCCCATGGTCGATGCCTTCAATGAAGTCAGTGCTGAGAAAACAGCACATCGACATTTGTTTTCCAAAGGCGTGCATCTGATTGTTAACAAGTTGACAAAAGTGGATAAGGTACTTGCCTTTTTTGCTAGTGATGGTCGTTTATTTTTTGTGATCCCAATGGGTCAAAAAACATGCATAGGTACCACCGACGATAAGGTCGAGAATCCGGCCACTTATGTGACCGACGACGACCGCAAGTTTATTTTGGACAATGTGAATGCTTTACTCGACTTGGATAAACCATTGACACAAGAAGACGTTATTTCTGAGCGTTGCGGCGTGAGGCCGCTTGCGGTGAAAGGTGAAAGCGGAAATGCGGATTGGGTTCAACTTTCAAGAAAGCATGCGATTGACGTTAATAAAGAGAAAAAGTATTTAAGTATTTTTGGTGGTAAGCTAACAGATTGTATCAATGTTGGTGAAGAAATTAGTGATATTGTGAGTGGCTTAGGCATACAACTCAGCCAAAAGGACAAAGTGTGGTATGGCGAGTCATCTGCCGAGATAAAACAAGAGTTTGAATACAGAGCAAAGCTCATTGACCTCGATAGCATGACACCCGCTTACTCTTCAGAGAAATTAACCACGCGTCTTTGGCGGCGTTACGATATCAATGCCTTACAGATATTGGATGAAATTCAGCGTGATCCGACACAAGCCGAGCAACTTATGGAAAATGCTGAGTACTTGCGCGCAGAGTTGCACTATGCTGCAAGACGGGAAATGATCACTCGCTTGGAAGACTTTTTGCGCCGACGCTCAAAAATCGAAATGGTTCTGCGCAAGCGTGAGATCATTGGCACAAAAGGTATTCAGGAAGCGTGCAAAATTCTGTTCGGTGAAAATGCCGACGAAAAGCTACAAGAATATATTGCCAATGTAGAGCAGCAAGAGGCCTTGGCTGTCACTAGAAGTTGATTAGCTAGAGTTTAACGGCTTGCCCAACTTAATCAAAGCCAAGTGGTATAGCGCAATATCACTTGGTCACCAATCTAATCGCAATTTTTAAGTAAGTGTTAAATAGCGGCTATTTTTATATTTCTAAAGCGCACGGTATTTGTTCTGTCGCCATTTTTAGCAAAATTGTGGCTTCCGTGATGTTGGATACCGATATAGCCTTCGCGTAACTTAGTGTCTTTTACATGTGTGGTGAGGATGTCATTTACCCAAATCTTTATGTCACTTCCTTTTGCCTGAATCTTGTATTTGTTCCAACTCAAATGTTTGTAGGCATTTGCTTTTAGTGCGCTCCACTCGGGAGAGTAGTTAAATTTGAAGTTTTCATCGGGGAATGAACGGGTATCATGGATGGGGTGTAGCCATTGGCGCTTGGTGCCTTGCTCATATAGGCCGCCGCTCCATTTTCTTTTACTCGGGTCTATCTCAGCTTGATAGCCATACGCAAATCGGCCTTTAGTTTCATGCTCACCTACTTGTGCTCTAAAAATGATACCTGAGTTTGAGTATTCATTGGTTTCGGGCATTTTTACTTCGGCTTCTAAAACAAAGTCTGCATATTTGTCTGTACTCAGTAAAAACCAATTTGCACGCGATATTAAGTGCAATTCGTCATTACTTTGTTTTACTTCACCGTAGGTATAAATATTTTGCCAGTTAGATAAATACTTGTCCAAAGTACGAGGAGAATTCGCACAAGCAAACAAGGACAAGTATACTAAGAAAATGCTCATGGTTTTTAGCCTAAATCTAACTCGCATGACATCATTCCTTTTGAGTCATGTTGACCACAAAGATAGGATCAACACACTACAGTTTCTGTAGTAAAAATGGTTAATATTATGTTAATAATGTATTATGCATACCTTTATTTTATTGGTCAATCAATGTTCACTTTTACTTTTTCTAAATCACGGAGTAGCTGCCAAGTACCATCCCTCCGCGTCTCTGAAGCAGAAAAGTAAGGTTATATATGTCAGTACTTTGAAACTGACCAATCCACCTTATAAATATTTAGGATAATAACCAATGGAACAAACATGGAGATGGTATGGACCACATGACCCAGTCAGTTTAGACGACATCCGTCAAGCGGGAGCGAGTGGGGTAGTCACTGCTTTACATCATATCCCAAATGGCGAAGCGTGGCCTGTTGAAGAGATAGCTGCGCGAAAGAAACTAATTGAAGCTAAATACTTGCGTTGGTCGGTGGTTGAAAGCGTACCTGTTCACGAAGCCATTAAGCGCCAATCTGAAGGCTATCAGGCATATATTGAAAACTACAAGCAAACAATAAAAAGCTTGGCTTTTCATGGGATTGATACTATTTGCTATAACTTTATGCCCGTGTTGGATTGGACAAGAACCGATCTTTCTTATGCCTTACCTGATGGCTCACGTGCACTTCGTTTTGATGCCGATGCCTTAGCCGCTTTTGATTTGTATATACTCAAACGCCCCAATGCAGATGGTACATATTCGGAGGACGAGAAAGCCCGAGCCAAGCAACATTACGATAATTTGTCTATTTCGGAAAAGAACTTGCTCACTACCAATATTATTGCTGGACTGCCTGGAGCGGAAGAAGGGTATACGCTTGAACAATTCCAAATGGAGCTAGACGCATACAAGTACATTGACAAAGCGAGATTTAGGACGCATTTAGCTTATTTTTTGAAAGAAATTTTGCCTACCTGTCAAGCTTGCGGCGTGAAATTAGCCATACATCCAGATGACCCCCCGCGACCAATTCTTGGCTTACCGAGGATTATGTCGAGTATTGACGATATTCGTTGGTTAGTTTCGATTTCAGACGCAGCGTGCAATGGCATTACGATGTGCACAGGCTCTTATGGCGTGCGCGCTGATAACGACCTTGTGGACATGATAGAACAGTTTGGAGATCGCATCTATTTTGCACATCTTCGCGCTACCCAAAGGGAAGACAATACAAATAGCTTTTACGAAGCTGCGCATTTAGACGGGGATGTCGATATGTACAAGGTAGTCTTTGCCTTGTTACAACAAGAACACCAGCGTGCAAGTTCGGGAAACAAGCAAACGATTCCCATGCGTCCTGATCATGGCCATCAAATACTCGATGACTTAAACAAGAAGACCAACCCTGGCTATTCAGCTATTGGCAGGTTAAAAGGCCTCGCCGAAATTCGTGGATTAGAGATGGGCTTAAAACGGGCTTTTTTTAGTGAGAACATGTAAGGAGTCAATGTAGCGTCTGATTGCTGCTACCTAAGTATGTTGAGCGTGAGTTTGATGATTTCCTCACTATGACCGACTTGAATACTATTTCTTACGGGTGGAATGTGGTGATTGCTAACGTGAGAAATTGGTCGCCTTTAGCTGCAAACGATGTAGGTTTTTCCCGAGCTGTGGTGCAAGATGAACGACGGAGAGTGTTGTGCTGCTTGTGGATGACGTTCTTCAAGGTTATCCAATTCGCCAGTGAGTCTGCGGCGCATATCCCTCCGCCCAGACTCAATCTCACCTGTATTTTTAGTGTATTTGTACCCAACAGCAAATCATTTGTTGGTTAATACCTACTGAGGTAGGCGGTTTACGAGAGGCAATAAGTATTTCTTATTACCTTTTATACAAGGCCTGAATCGTACTCGACTCGATCGTATTTGCCTTGATCATATACCCTGCCAAAGCCCCAGATGCGCCTTCAGGTAACTCAAGCTTCTCAACCGACAAAGCGTAAACAGTAAAGAAGTAACGATGAGCTCCATGCCCTTTAGGTGGACATGCTCCGCCATACCCTGCTATACCATAATCATTTACGACTTGAGCGGCTCCCTCAGGCAATGCGTTTTTTTTAACATTGCCAGCACCAGTTTTCAGCGTTGTTACGGTTGACGGAATATTGATAACTTGCCAGTGCCACCAGCCGCTACCTGTTGGTGCGTCAGGGTCATATACGGTTACCGCAAAACTCTTGGTGCCCTCAGGAGCATTGCTCCAAGATAATTGAGGCGACTTGTCGTCGCCCGTGCAACCAAAGCCACTAAACTCATGTTTTTTGCCCATAAACTCGCCGTGAGCGATATCTTCACTGGATACGCTAAAGCTACCAGCGTTCGCACTTAGTGCAGCTGTCATCGATACAATAAAGAACAGTTTTTTACTGAGTTGCATATATTACCTTCATCTATTTTAATTGTGGGAACACCTTCGTACTCGAAACAACCGGTTTGTATTACTTCAACAACAATTATTCTTTCGCCTTAATACAAGTATTGCGTCGCTAGCTATTCTCCAATAGCGGTTCGCGTTTATGTCAACATACATGATTTTGAGTGTGACAGACAAGTGCAATTGATCGATATAGATTTACACAATCAAGTTCTAAAAATTTACTTGGAGCACTGAACCAATCAAATTGAGCTAAACAAGGTAATTTACATTGACCCCTTTATTTCTGAAAAAATAGCGCAAAGCAGTCAAACTTTTTGTGGTCATCATTCGACTATATAAACGTCTCTAATCAGCGCTGTTGCAATACTGGTGAAATCAAGCAATGATGAATCCAATAGTCAACTATATAAAAGGGTAGCAATTTTGAAAAATTTTTTGACTATTATTTGTGTGTTATCGTCAGTCTCTATCTCTCATGCCGTGAGAGCACAAAACGCCGAACCATCGCTTCACCCAGACGTAAAAAATATCATCAATGTGTGGATTGAGTCACAAATGGACTATGAAAAAATACCCTTTGTATCAGCTAGTTATACTAGAAAACAACAAACTCTATGGTCTGGAAATTACGGCAAAGCGGCAGTGGGTCACGAACAACCAGTCACTGATCAAGCCATATCAAGTATCTGCTCATCGAGTAAAGTATTTACGGCCACAGCCATTATGAAGCTGGTTGATGAGGGTAAGCTCTCCTTAGATCAAAAAGTCAAAGACTTATTGCCTCGGTTTTCCATTCAGGGAGACGATGTGGATGCCATAACAGTAAGAAGTTTGTTAACCCATACGTCAGGTTTGCCTAGAGATACCAAACACAGTTACTGGAGTGGCCCGAATCATGATTTTCCGGCAGAAGACGATTTTTATAAGAGCCTAACACAACAAAAAATGGCGCATAGATTTGATACAAAAGTTGAATACAGCAACATAGGATTTGCACTACTCGGACAGATTATCCAGATCGTCTCGGAAAAAAGTTATAAAGATTATATGGAAAGTGAAATATTTGAACCTCTAGGTATGACGCATTCCGTGGTAGAACTTCCCAAAAACCAGTATGGCAATGAACACGTTATCGGTTATAGCGCCATCAACAGAGATGGCAAACGTCAACCTGCCAATTTCTATCAAACTCGAGCAATGCAACCGGCCGCAGGGATTTCTAGCAACGGCGCCGATTTGGCAAAATATGCCAAATGGCACTTTAGGGAAATAGATGCGAGCACACCTGAATTGATGAGTTCCTCTTCCTTAATGCAAATGTATCAAACCGATCACTCAAGCGTAGAGAGTAATCGAGGATTGGGTTTTATTGTCAACCAAGACAAGCAAGGTGATACATGGGCCATGCATGGTGGTATGTGCCCAGGCTACAACTCTTTTTTAAAACTAAACCTGACCAAAAAAGAAGGCTTTGCTTTTAACACTTCCGCTAACAAAGTCAGAGCGATTGCCTACATCAACAACCTCAATAAAATTATCGCTCGAGGCGATGAAATTGACGACACCTCAATAGATGGCCTTAATTTGTCTCAATATGAAGGTTTTTATGATTTAAACCCATTTAATAGCGAGTATTATATTGGCAAATGGGGAAGTGGACTGGTATTGCTCTATTTACCCGCCGATACTATCGACTATGCAATGTATCAATATGCCCATGTTGACAAAGACATATTCTCGCTCATTCAAAATGGTGAATTAACCGATGAAAAAATCAAATTTCAGCGCGATAAACAAGGTAAGGTTGTAGCCGTAATGAACGATGGCGGTTTACACCGCAAGCTATAAGTTCTTTACTACAATCTGAACAAAGGCTCCCTTGCTAACGATTGGCGTCTTATTGTGCAGATGATTTTTGTGTTAGCCTACCACCGCAACCTTGTAAGTCATACACCAGAAATTATTATAGCTCTAAAAATAGCTCCATTTATTAATTCTACTTTTATGACCAAGGACGCAAATTTGAATTGAGTTATCTGTATTTTTTAGTTGTCGAAAATGTTGTCTAGATCGACTTTATCTAATAGCGCATGCTTGTCTATGCCGCTAAGCAACACAATATCCACATTGGGTAAAGGAGGGAGGTTCTCAATAATCTTTACTTTGCCACTTACGCTTATTTTCCCCATTGCGCCAACAGCTAAACCCGCTGCGACGAGTGCTCGCTGCGCCGATGAGGTGTCGCAACACGCAAGGAGGTGATATGGCACCTTTCTCTTGCTCAAGGTTTCAATTGCCGCTGCGTGGTATTTACAATCTTTTTGGAATAGCGCTAAGGGAATAGATGACGTATTGCGAATATCGTAGTCTGGACTGCTAATCCATACGCTTTGGTCGGCACACAACCAATACCCTTCTTCGCTGTTCGGTGCACGAGTAACAATTGCGGCATCGATCTTCCCTTCATCCAACCATTCGCGTAAGGTCACACTTGGGCGGCTAAAAACTTGAATAGAGCAAGTTGGTTCTGCGGCGTAGAGACGTTCAATGATTAAAGGTAGTAGATTGTCATTGTAATCTTCTGGGCAGCCCAATCGTAACGGCTGTTTATCTTGATAGCGTTTTATTTTGGTGACTGTATCACTGTGTAATGAAATAATCTTTTCAGCTTCAACTCGCAGCGAACTTCCAGCCTCGGTAAGAATAAGGTTACGCCCATGTTTTTCAAAGAGTTTGACGGATAACTCTTGTTCCAACTTTTTCATTTGTGCACTGAAGGCAGATTGTGTGCGGTTAATCTGTTTTGCCGCGCGAGTAAAACTGCCTGTTTCAGTGAAAGCAACAAAGCTACGAAGTGTGTCGATATCCATTATTCAGCCAATCCATCGAAAAAATTTATAGGTTATATAAAAACTATACGTTAGTGCTTTGTACTGCAATACCTTAACCTAGAAATACATTCATAGAATTGAGGGAACATGATGAAGCTATACATTGCAAACCAAAACTACTCCACGTGGTCACTGCGCGCTTGGGTGATATTTGAACGCTTTAATCTTAATGCTGAAGTGATGAAGCTGTCACTATTTACCCCAGAATTTTACCAGACCTTATCTGAGATTAACCCTGCCGCAAAAGTACCTGCGCTAGTCGACGGTGATATCAAGGTTTGGGACTCGCTGGCTATTTTAGAATATGTAAATGACAACTATCTCAATGGGGCGGCTTGGCCTACTGACAAAGCACAAAAAGCGAAAGCACGAGCTATTTCTTGTGAAATGCACTCTGGTTTCATGAATGTTCGCAATGAACTACCAATGAATTGTAGAGCACTTAGAAAAATCACTTTGAGCGAAGGTGCCGCGAAAGAGTGGGCGAGAATTGACGACATATGGTCGGAACAAATGGCAGCATTTCCAAATGGGTGGTTGTTTGGCGAATGGTCGATTGCTGATGCTATGTTCACACCTGTAGTCATGAGAGCAAAAACCTATAATCTGCCACTGTCTGACTTAGCAAATCAATATAAAGAGCGTGTGTTAGACAGCCAAGAAATATCGACATGGTTAGCACAGGCGGGTGAGGAAACAGATATAGTGAAAGAGGATGAAGCTGGAGAGCCAATTTAAGCGCACCTCTTTTTCTATTTATTATCGCAAAAAACGGATAACCCACTACAGAAAAAATGATAGCTAATACAGGTGCTGCAAACATTGAAAGAACTAGATTGTTTAAATTAGGAACCTCCGTACCTATACCCGTGCGTTTGTACGTTGCTAAGTTTTAAATTGTTCACGCCTTCAAATGTGTAGATTACCTGTTGCAATTCATTGTCGTTGTTTTTGAACTGAGCAAAAACTTTGCATGATGAATTATTGCAACTACCGTTGATGGTATTTTTGATAATCTCAATATCGCCAAATAGTTGAGATAGAACCAAGCCATTGTCTTTTTTAAATTGGGCAGCTTTTCGGGGGAGCCAATACGCCAAAGCTTGCTCAATGTTTCCATTGTTTAACTGCTCTTGATAAACCATAGCAAGTGTCTCAGGCGTTTTGCTTGCGCTAGCGATGCTTGAAAAGGTTAATATTAGATAGGTTAGTAAAGTCCGGTTTTTCATATAGTCCCTTTATATTTAATCGTAATTTATTGTCTGCATGACTATAGACAAGCTGCCTGTCTTGCGACCGCATAAAAAACTTAGCCTATCTTATTCTGGTTTTAGCTTACACAACAAATTTATCTAAAAGGCTGCGTCACTAACAGATCCTTGAAGGCGGCGGGCGCAATGGCGGGGCTAAATACATAGCCTTGAACGGTGTCACAATTAAATGCGCGATACAGTGCCAAGGTCTCCCTGTCTTCCACACCCTCTGCCACTACGTTTATGCCAAGGTCATGACATATTTCGATGAGCTTCCTAACTAAGGTTTGTTTTTTCTGAGAATGACTCAAATTGTCTGAGAAGCACTTGTCTAGCTTGAGCGTATCGATAGGCAAATCAACTAGGTAGTTGTAGGCGGTGCTGCCTGAACCAAAATCATCCATACTCAAACTGACACCAAGCGATTTTAGGCGTTTTAGCATCGGTATTACGTGATCAATATTTTCTGCAATACACGTTTCGGTTAGTTCTAGTTCTATTTTTTGCGGGTCAATGTCATATTGTTCAAAGGTGTTGGACAAATTAGAGATAAAGTGTTCATCATGCAATTGACGAGAAGACACATTCACCGAAATAGACTGCAGTGTGCTAGCAGCTTGTGTCATCATTTTGGTTAAAGAAATGCTGCGCTCCATTACCCAGTTTCCGAGTTTTGTAATTTGCCCATGCGCCTCTGCCAAACCAATAAACTCTTCTGGTGATAAATAGCCGAGATCTGAGTGCTCCCAACGTAACAATATTTCACCGCTTCGCATTTGGTTTGATTTCAGATCTACTTTGGGTTGAATGGCCAAGCTAAATTGACCATTACTCAGTTCATTTTCCATCGAAGTGCGAATAATGCGCTCCCTCGAATTTTTCTCACTTACTTCGTCGTTTACCGCGATAGTATGATTGATGGCATCGAGGGTTTTTAAGTTTTGCTTTAGTTCTTCAAACAAAAACTCAATATTACTAAAACACTTGTTAACGGTTTGGTAGGCAATACGCAGATCGAGTTTCATTAACGGCACCTGCTGCTCAGTATTTTTTAGAATCTGTTGTCGCACAGTGTCTAACAAATTCACAAATGTGCTTTGCTCATATTTCGAAAAACAAAGAATCGCCGTGCTCGGGGAGTGCCAATAAGAGATGGTATTTGATGGCAAACACCTGTGTGCACTGGTGAGTAGGATATTTTGTATGTGTTCACAGGTGTTTTGTCCTAAGGCCTCACAGATGTCGGTAGCGTTATTCAAATTCAGCAAACACATGACAATATCGTGTTTGCTTTTCAATAGTTGCAAGGTAGCACAATCAAACTCATGGAGTGCTTTGCAGGTAGATTGCTTGTTTAAGCGATGTTGCCAGCTACTGTGAGAGTTTTTTTGATGTTGATAAAAAGCTTGTCGCACACAGGCGAGTAGATCATCTTTGATCCATGGCTTTTTTATAAACTTTAGTACATGACAGGCGGACATAAGCTGAACCATTTGCTCATAATCTGCCTGTCCACTTAGCATGATCGGCACAATTTCGGGGTATGCTAGCAAGGCGCTTTTGATGAGTTCAGCGCCGTTCTTTTCTGGCATTTTAAAGTCCGTGATCATCACCTGAATAGCATTTGACGAGAGCACATCTAGTGCTTCGTTTGCTGATGCTGCGGTAAACAAGGTGTATGGCTGGTTCGCAAAAGTGCGCTTTAGTGCAGCCAAAATATGTTTTTCGTCATCAACTATGAGTAGATTTTGCATGGTGCCGACCTCGCTCTGCTGACAACTAAAACGCCCAGCGCGCTTCTATGCGGAATCTATTGCTCTGTATCGGCGCGCCAACAATACTTTTAAGCTTACTAACTCTTGTACCTAGCCAAAGCTTACTGTTTAGTTTGTATCGCCAGCGAATATCCCAGCCAGTGAAATTAGTGGTGAGTGCTGCTGCTCTTGCATTTTGCCCAAACTCTCGAATAACAGCGTAGCGTTCGACTCGGCTGTGACCCAGTTGAAGTAACCAATGCCCTTTTTGTTTTAGTCCACCATATCGCAACTCACTGCTAATGCTAAAGTCTTGTTTGTTATCGTTGTCCGGCGTATCAAAAGCCTTGCCGACATCAAAACCCAGTTGCCATTTATTGTATTTAATTTCTGTTGATAAGCGCAGGGACTGATGGTC
Organism: Agaribacter flavus; assembly: GCF_042646125.1. Lineage (NCBI taxonomy): Bacteria > Pseudomonadati > Pseudomonadota > Gammaproteobacteria > Alteromonadales > Alteromonadaceae > Agaribacter > Agaribacter flavus. The sequence goes on along the minus strand of NZ_JBHRSW010000005.1, from coordinate 362,709 downwards.
GTATTGCGTGTCACGTTTAGCAAATATAGCGCCGTCTTCACCCTGATATATTGCCAGCCATGGTGCGAAAGTTAGAGTAAAACTATCAATTTTATGTTGGTGTTTATATTGCGCTAAGTACATTTTACCCACCGAGTTTTTCTGTCCATCTAAGGGCAACAGTACGGCGCCATTAATAGTCTGATGACTGCTAATCCCATAGCTCGTGCTTACGCCGTAGGGGTTGAGGTGGCGATCCCAGAACGTGTCGGTAACGTTATAGAGTTGCCAAGGGAGTTTTCCTATTCGCACCTTTACAGCACTCGTGGAATATTGGATGAAGGCTTGATCAATGTATATGTCATTATCAGGCTGTTTTTGCTCACTAAAACGATGGATGGTAACGGCTGGAACGTTTTGCTTGTTTTTCAAACCTGTACTGAGGCGAATTGTTGACTGCCAATTATCTGTCCATGTCGATTTAATCCCGCCTTGCGCGATCAAACGCACTCGTTCTCTGTTACCTAGGTTTGTTAAGTGTTTTTCATCTTCATATCGCAATAATGCGTGGCCGAATAAGGCATGTTGTATGTTTGCTTCAGATGCAGTAGCTGTATTGTGAGGTAAATAAGATGCGCCTAGCACACCTAGTATAAACGCTGTATTGACTAACTTTTTCATCAGATGCTTCTCCTACTTCATGAACACTGATTGTATGTATAATACACAATAAGTCACAAATGTCACTAAAAATATAAATGTCATAAAAATAACCAAAGTCGTTATTGTAATTAATGACCTTATAATGTAGTGTGATAAACAAGCGTAGTTGATTAAGGGAAAAAGAGGATATTGTGCAAGACAGAGAACTAGAGTCTTATACAACGGGTGAAATAGCTAAATTTTGTGGTGTTACCTTGCGAACGGTGATCCGCTGGATAGATGCTGGAAAACTGAAAGGTTATAAGTTACCCGGTCGCGGGAACAACAGGGTCTTGCGGGATGATCTTGTCGCGTTTTTGCATGCACACAAAATGCCCATTCCTAGCAGTCTTAAAAACAAAGAGGCGCCACTCGCACTGATTGTGGATGACGAATTATCAATGGCAAAAGCTATTCAACGTTTAGCGCGAAAAACGGGTTTACGAAGCTTAATCGCAGAAAACGGTTTTAAAGCTGGCACACTATTGAGTGAGTACAAACCCGACATCATGACCTTAGATTTAAGCATGCCTGGCGTTGATGGGTTTGAAGTTATTAAATACGTGCGTAATAAAGACATATTTGACTCTTTGACGATTGTTGTAGTGTCGGCACTACCCGAAGATAAATTGAAGGAAGCACTAGATTTAGGGGCAAACTTTGCGTTGCCTAAACCATTTGAACAGCACGCTTTGTTGGCGCTGTTTGAATCAATACTTGAGTAGTACTCCTACAGGAGGTGATCAAATGAAATCACGTAATGTTGTGTTGCTAGGCTTAATGTTTTTTACTTGCTTTAGTTCTGCAGAGACCCTGGTATTTGGGGTTGTCCCTCAACAGTCTGCAAAAAAACTGGCTGAGTCTTGGGCGCCAATGATGGCGCATTTAAGTGAAAAAACCGGTAAGCAAATCGTGTTTGCGACGGCAAAGGACATACCCACATTTGAATCACGCTTGGCAAAATCAGAGTACGATATTGCTTATATGAATCCTTATCATTTTGTTGTATTCAGTGAGCGCAGTGGATATAGAGCTCTAGCGCGACAAAAAAATAAGAGGATTCGAGGTATTATTGTCGTGCCCAAAGCTAGCAATATTCAATCATTGGCTGATTTGCAGGGCGCTACCTTAGCATTTCCTGCGCCGGCAGCCTTTGCGGCAACTATTATTCCGCAGTCTACATTAGCGGCGATGGGGATTGCTGTGAAAGCCCAATATGTTTCTTCCCATGATTCTGTCTACTTAAACGTATCGCGCAATATATTTCCGGCTGGCGGTGGTGTACTTAGAACCTTTAACGCCACGCGTGCAGACGCGAGAGAAAATTTACGCATACTCTGGAAAAGTCCAGGTTACACGCCACATGCCATCGCCACCGCCGCGACAGTTGATGAACAAACGCGAGCGGCTCTGCTATATGCTATGCTGAACCTTAACGACGACAGCAACAACCAAGCACTGTTAAAAGGCATTGCTTTCTCTGGTTTTGAAAAAGGGCAAGATAAAGATTGGGAAGACGTGAGAAAGCTAGGTATTGACCGCATCAAGGCCAAGTAATTATGTATATCTCATTGCGCAATAAGACTATTAGCGGTGTAGCATTTATTGAAGCTGCGTTGCTGGTGATATTGATTTTTACAGCGGTCAGCTTTTTAACTCGTATTGTTGACGAAATGCTGATTAATCGCGCAAAAACGACGGCTGAGCTGTTTGCTACAACCACTAAGGATGCAGTGCTGTCATATGACTTGGCGTCACTTGAAGTCTTTGCTGAGGAGTTGATGAATAACCCTGACTTGGCCTACGTGCGCGTCTTTGCTCAGAATGGGCAGGTGTTAACGCAACGAGGCGATACAGATGAGCTTGAACGAAAGTTTGCGCCCGACAGCTCACTGACTCAAGTTGAGGACGGCGTTTTTGATACTCAAGCAGACATTAAACAAGGCGATTACACCTACGGAAGAGTAGAGTTAGGGATAAGCATAAAAAACACACAGCAAGCCATTGCAAAAGTAAGAAACTGGTCGGTGTCCATCGCCCTAGTTGAGCTAGTACTAGTCGCTTTATTTTCTTTTATACTGGGGAACTATTTGACCCGTCAGCTTGCTCTTTTGCGGATAGGTGCGAGACGCGTGCGTGATGCGATTGGCACGGGTAACTTTAACGATGTAAAAGTCGAAGTAAAAGGCAATGATGAACTTTCTGAGTTGGCGGTGTCCTTTAACAAGCTCATTGATTCTCTCAAGCACGAACTTACTTTAAACAAGAAACAGCGGGAGGTGCTAGAAGAGCTAAACGAGAGCCTAGAAGAAAAAGTAGCACTCAGGACGAAAGCCTTATCCAAAAAGAACAAGGATTTGCTTAAAGCAAACAAAGAGATCAAAGAAACACAACAACAGTTATTGCAAGCAGAAAAAATGGCCTCAGTGGGGCAGCTGGCGGCGGGTATTGCGCACGAGATCAATAATCCTATTGGTTTTGTCAATAGTAACTTAAGTACTTTAAAGGACTATGTAAATACTTATCAACTAATTGTTCATGAGTTTGAACAGTTATCCTCATGTACACATGAACAGTTAGCAGAAAAGTTACCAGCACTTAAAGCATTGTTGGACAAAGAAAACCTAGAATTCATAAATGAAGATATAGGCGATCTCTTGAATGAGTCTAATGAGGGTTTGCAGCGCGTCACTGAAATAGTCAGTGGACTCAAGCTCTTTTCTCGTGCAGACAGTGACGAAAAACAACTATTTGACCTTAACGAATGTCTAAAAACGACATTAAACATGGTAAGGAACGAACTGAAATATGTCTGTGATATCGAAACTGATTTCGGCTCTTTGCCAAAAACAACGATCAACGTTGGCAAAATCAGCCAAGTCTTTACTAATATCTTTATCAATGCCGCACAAGCAATTAAGTCGACTGAAAAATTTGGGCGTGTGCGCATAAGTACTGAAGTGGATAGAGACGACATCCTTGTTAAGGTATCTGATTCTGGCCCAGGGATTTCTGAATCGGCAAAAGCAAAGCTGTTTAATCCCTTTTTTACGACCAAAAAAGAAGGTGAAGGCACTGGGCTTGGGCTTTCTATCAGTATTGGCATTGTGACTGAACACGGCGGAACAATCGATGTGCAAAGCAGCGAAGGCCAAGGGGCGACATTTATTGTTCGACTACCGATTAATACCGAAAATGAGCAGGTGGTACTATGACAGACAACACGCAAGAAATTAAACCAAAAGTACTGTTTGTTGACGACGAAATCAATGTCTTAAAGTCAATCAAGCGGGCTCTGTTCAAGCTAAACATCGATTTACTTTTTGTCGATTCTGCAGAAAAGGCATTGGCACTACTTGAAAAGCAGTCGGTAGATGTCGTGGTGTCTGATATGAAAATGCCTGGTATGAATGGGGCGCAGTTGTTAGCGAAAGTAGCTGAAATGCAGCCCGATACCTTTAGGGTAGTACTGACTGGCTATGCGGACATGGATCAATTGCAAGATGCCGTGAATCTTGGGAAAGCGCATCGGTTTTTAAACAAGCCTTGGGATAACGAAGACCTAGTGCAAGTGCTAGAAGACGGCGTTGAACGATGTAAATTAAAATCTGAAAACAAACGCCTTCAAACCTTAACGCTACATCAAAACAAGCAACTAAAGGAAATGAACGCTGAGTTGGACAAAAAAGTACAACTTAGAACTCGGCAAATTAAACAGGCATTGGCAAACCTTCAGCAACATAGCTCTGCCTTGGAGAAAGTGCTGTATAACCTTATTGTTATTAATCCAAATATTGACGGCGAATTTGCGCGTTTAGTGAGTGATAGTGCTAAAGCTGTCGCCAAAGCGATGGAGGTAGATGCGCAAGAAGCTAAGCAAATTGGTTTTGCTGCCCTAATAGGCGAAATTGGTATGCTGGGTTTACCTCCTGAGTTATACAGCAAAACATTTTCTAAGATGAACTTTGAAGAGAAAAAGTGCTACATGCAGCAAGTAGACTATGCCGCACAAATACTCTCACCCGTGACAAAACTCGAAGCATGCATCCAGTTAATATCAAAGCAGTTTGAACCGCTCAACGGCAACCTGGAACCTGTGCCTCTTGGCAGCAGAATAATTGCAGTATGCAGGGACTATTGGCGTTTCCGCCAAGGAAAAATGTTAGAGCAAAAACTCACTGATGAAGAGACTGTCGTAGAATTAAGAAAACATATTGGTACTAAATATGACGAAAATGTACTGAGTACGTTTGTTCATATTTCGGCTGAAATGACCCTCGAATTGGCTGCAGGACAAATGCGTTCTGAAAATCTAGAGCCCGGAATGGTACTCAAGCAAGACTTATTCAATAACCAGCATATTTTACTGTTGTCAGAAGGGCATGTATTTACTGAACAAAGTATTGCTAAATTAAAACAGTTTGAAAAAAGTGCGAGTAAACCCTTCACATTTAACGTGGATGTGCCTGATCCCGAAGAAGACTGACCATAGAGCCTGCTGAACTTGCGCGGCAAAGTTCAGCTGCCCCCAACAATAAAGATCCAATTGATTACCTACCGTTTCTTTTGAAAGCGCTGCTGTAACACTAGTAAACACATAATCATCAATCAAATTACACATAATTATTTACAAATAAACGTTAAATTAATGTTTAAAAATGATTGATAGCGTTCCTTTATTGTGCAAATATGGAAACCTGATGTTTATTAAATGTTAATTTTTGTCAGTGATTTACTTACTGTACGAGTAGAGTTTGTTTGAATTTGTTTTGTAGTTGTACAAAAAACAATGCTGAGCAGTCTCTGAATAACTTTGCACATTCATATTAAAATTGGACAACACAATGAAGAAACCTAAGATTGATTTTCGCCAGAACATGATTTCTGGCGCGGTCGCATTAGCGTTGGTAGGAATAGCATCATCTCCGAGTACGGTCTTCGCTCAGGAAGACAGCGCTGATGACCTTGAAATAATCTCTGTATCTGGCATTAGAGGATCGTTACTGAGTTCCGCCAACATAAAAAGAGAGTCAAGTGGTGTCGTTGACGCCATTACGGCTGAAGACATTGGTAAGTTTCCTGATACGAACCTAGCCGAATCATTACAGCGGATTACCGGCGTTTCTATTGACCGCTCAAACAATGAAGGTAATCAAGTTTCGGTACGTGGTTTTGGTCCAACCTTTAATATGGTTACCCTAAATGGTCGGGCAATGCCTACATCATCGACTTTATCTACTGATGTAGGGATTAACCGCGCCTTTAACTTTCAACATATCGCTGCTGAAGTGGTGTCTGGCGTGCAAGTTTTTAAAACCGGCAAAGCGGATATGACCAGCGGTGGGATTGGCGCAACGGTTAATTTAAGCACAGCCAAGCCATTCCAGTTGGGTGAGCAAAAGATTACCTTAGGCTTAAAAGGCATAGCAGACACAACAAATGTAACTGGAAATGACATCACGCCAGAGGTCTCTGGATTATATAGTAATGTTTTTGCAGACGGTAAATTCGGCATATTGCTCGCTTACGCAAATTCACTGCGTGATAGCCGTAAAGAAGCCGTAATCAATGACGGCTGGTTGCGTGACAATGGTAGTGTGTATACCGGAATAGACAGTTCAAACTTGTCTAACCCCAATAATCCCGGTGGTTTTTACTGGGTGCCGCGAAACTTTGCGGTTGAATATGGTGATCATGAGCGCGAAAGAGAAAACTTCCAAGTGGTGGGGCAGTTTGCGCCTAACGAAGATATCACGGTTACATTAGATTACACAGGCTCGCGTTTTGACGAGGAAATAGACCGTATTCAAACCGGCTTTTGGTTTGATTCTGACGTGAACACAGTCGGCACGGTTGATGCCAACGGCACCGTTATTAACCCTCGTCATACGAACCATCGCTTGAACTTTGGTGCAATTAGGCAGCTTGTAGAAACAGAAAACGACTCCTATGGTTTAAATGTTGATTGGACAGTGTCAGACACCCTCACATTGGCGTTTGATATCCATGATTCAACTTCTCAGACGCAACCAGGCGGTCAAATCAGTGAGTTTACTACCGTTATCAGTACTCCACCTGATCAACGTTATGTTGACATCGGTTTAGACTTTACGGATAACGACGTACCGTCGGTGTTTGCCGAAGTAACCCGCACATTTGATGAAAATGCGCCTGCACCTTTGCCAGCCAACTACGACCCATATGCATTAGAAAGTATTGATGGCGATGTTGTGGTGATTCGAGGGCATGATATTGAAAACAACATCAAAGAATGGTCTTTCAGCGGTGATTGGTTAAATGATAGCGACAGCGCCTTATCGAACATTAGGTTTGGTGTAGGTAATACGGATTATCAGTTTGACATTACTAGACGGTTTGGATTTAGTGTCATATATAATGTCTTAGATATACCTAACCTTGGTTTATCATTCACTCCGTCAACGATTGGTGGCAATTTCAGCGGTGGGGATATGCTTTTCCCTGTGCAATTCAATGCTGATCCTGGTGTGGTCAATCAAGCCGTTGTAGATGGAAATCTCATCACCGAAAACCCAGTTAGCCTTGATTCGGTTCAAGAAGAAACATTTCATGCCTACATTGCAATGGATTTTGAAACAGAGTTTAACGACATTCCCATTAACATAAATGTGGGTGTGCGTTATGAGGATACTGACGTAACTGCTTCTTCAAATACTACGTTGCCGACAAACTTGTTATTTGTCAGTGACGAAGAGATCAGGACAGTATTTCAGGGCAGCGGCGGTGCGGTAACGGATACCCTAGAGGGTGGCTATACAGAATTTTTACCTAATCTTGATTTGAGTCTTGAGTTAAAAGAAGATCTGTTTGCGCGTTTTTCTTACAGTCGTACACTTACTCGCAGTGATGTGACGGCTATTGCGCCGTCAACCGCTATCACAAACTTACGCCCAGGCGGGCCATTTAATGCGACACAAGGTGATCCTAATCTTCTGCCGTATTCGTCAAATAATATTGATTTATCGCTAGAGTGGTATTACGAAGATGGCAGCTATTTATCAGCGGGCTATTTTAAGAAGTATGTATCTAACTTTATCGGTATTACCAATGAGTCTCGGACAATTAATGGTGCTGATGGCTTACCGCTCAGAGATCCCTCGTTCAACCCGCGTCCAGGTTGTCCAGATTCTAACCAAACCAACCCTAATCCAGCATGTTTAGGTAATCCGGGCGATCCAGAAGTGATCTTTAATGTGGAAGTGCCTAAAAACTTGGAAGATGCAACGGTAGATGGTGTCGAATTAGCGATTCAGCACATGTTTGGCGAGTCAGGTTTTGGTACGCAAATCAACTATACGGCAGTTAATGGTAGCGTAGAATATGATGTTAACTCTTTTGACCAAACTGTAGCGTTGACAGGCTTAAGTGACTCTGCAAACTTAGTGGGTTTTTATGACAAAGATGGCATTCAAGTGAGAGTGGCATACAACTGGCGTGACGACTTCTTGTTGAACACTAACCAGTTCCACAGCCCAAATGAACCCCAATTTACAGAAGCATACGGACAATTGGATTTTAGTGTGAGCTATGATCTGACCGACGCCATCACCTTAACTTTCGAAGGCTTAAATGTAACCGAAGAGACGACGCGTCGACACGGCCGATTTAAGAATCAGTTTTTGGCAGCAGAGAATTTCGGCAGCCGATTTGCATTTGGCGTAAGAGCTACCTTCTAGTAACAGTCCCAGTGATAAACATCTCACTCACTTTGTTGGGTGGGGTGTTTTTTTATTAAACATTCCGTCACAATCAGTTCTTATACTTCGCAATCTATACTCTATTCTGTATGCAGGTGAAAACGCGTTGCGGTGGCCTCTAGATGCATTTTGTAAAGCCCATATCTTCCTAACTTTGGATATGCTAAAGCTTGAGTTGTCTTTAAGTCTTACATCGGAGAGCCAAAAGCCCTCAGCACTAGAGTAAACGTAGTGTAAAGATTGTGTAATGCTGCTTGTCGTCAGGGTTAGCGTTTTCTATATTGTTTAAATACTAATCAAAGCCGATGCCTCATGCCCACGAATTATGCTCATATTGCTTTACAACGCTTTGCCTACGGCGCGGGACAGGCGGCTGCGCCTATACTCAGTAACTCAAAAACGAGATCTCAAGCGCAAGCTTGGTTGCTTTCGCAGCTTTCTAGCTATGCAATTAATACAAAGAGTGAATGGAGTAGTGAGCAGGCTATTCAGGCTTTTTACAAATATCGGCAAAGACTGCGCGAGGCAAAAAATGATAAACAAGCACTAAAAAGCACTAAAACCTTTAGGCGCGAGTGTTTAAACCAAGCCGTACAACTCGGTGAAGGCATTGTTCATTCTGCTATTGAGACTTCTCAGCCCTTGCAAGCGAGATTAACAGATTTTTTTGCTAATCATTTTAGTGTGAGTAGGGGGAACTTATTGATGAGTATGCTCGCACCAACCTTGGATACAGAGGCAATCGCGCCAAACGTCAACCAACATTTTTCCAGCATGTTGCGAAGTGTGATTCAGCATCCAGCGATGATTATTTATCTGAACAACGAGTTTTCGGTAGGGCCAAACAGCCGTTTTGTGAGGCTGGCGAAGAAGAATAATAAATTACGCGGTTTAAACGAAAACTTGGCGCGAGAAATTCTTGAGCTACATACACTTGGCGTAAACGGTGGTTATCAACAGCAAGATGTTATCGAATTAGCGAAAGCCTTAACAGGCTGGACCATCGGCAGGGGGCGCAAAGGTGAGCCAACTGGTTTTGAATACCGAAAAGCCGCACATGAACCGGGAAAGCGCAAGATACTCGGCGTTGAATATTCACAAGGTGATACAAATAGTCCTGAGCAAGGCGAAGGCATTTTAGATGCGCTAGCAAAGCATCCATCGACTATTCGTCATGTATGTACCAAGTTGGCGAGGCACTTCATATCAGATAACCCCAGTTCTGGACTAATAAATGCGCTGACAAAAGCTTGGCGTGCGTCTAGTGGGCATATTCCCAGTGTGGTAAAAGCGCTGATTGAACATCCTGATAGTTGGCGTAAGGAACAGCATAAATTTAAAACACCAAGAGAAATGCTGATCAGTACCTATTGTTGTTTTGGTGTTCTACCGCCATCCCCCAGTATTTTTAAAAGTTTAGATTTATTGGGGCAGGGGATCAACAATGCGAGATCACCTGCCGGTTACCCTGATACAGCAGAAAAATGGTCGGGAAGCAGTGCGCTAATGACGAGAATAGAATGGGCAAATCATGTTGCAAAGCAGGTTAAAAGCGAGAAAAAGAAACATATTCTCAAGGAGCTGGAAGTGCTTCTAGGTTCGAATGCATCTGCGCACACCTTGTCACATATTCGGCGGGCGGAGAGTGTTCAGCAAGCTTATGTGTTATTCATAATGAGTCCTGAGTTTCAAAGGAGGTAAGCATGCGACGACGTGATTTTATAAAATCAAGCGCGGCTTCACTTGTATTACTATCTTCCATGCCCGCGAGCGGTTTTTGGTTATCTGATAAAAAACGGCTTAGCAAAACACAAAACAAAGTGATTTGGGTCTTTCTGAGGGGGGCTATGGATGGGTTGTCTGCATTAGCACCCACAGCAGATCCCGATTTTAAGAAATACCGAGAGGCCTACTATCAGGGGGATAAAACGCCGTTATTACCTTTGAGCAGTGGGTTTGCCTTAGATCCCAATCTGAGCTTTTTTCATCAATCATTCTTAGCTAAAGAACTTTCTGCGGTCGTTGCGGTAGCGAGTGCTTACCGTAAACGTTCGCATTTTGATGCCCAAGATCAAATGGAATCAGGCTTGGATGATACAAACCATGAAAGTGGTTGGTTAGCCCGAGCCTTGAGTGTATCAGAAGGACAAGCGCTAGCAATTGCGCATACGACTCCCATTGCTCTTAAAGGCGGCCAAGTACCCCACACTTGGTATCCGTCTAGCTTGGATAAGGTTGACGATGATTTACTCAAGCGTTTAAAAGATATGTATCAAAATGACAGTTTGCTATTGCCCAACATTACCGCTGCGATAAGCCAATCAAGCAATGAAAGCATGATGAGTAAATCGAAAAAGCGTGCAAATTTTACCACTCTGGCATCGGAGTGTGGACGGCTGCTGTCTAGTGACCAAAACCTGCGTTGCGCAATGTTAGAAATGGGCGGGTGGGACACGCACAACAACCAAAAAAATCGTTTGTCTCGTCAATTTACACAATTAAATGATGGCATGGAAAACTTGAAAGATTCGCTGGGTTCAGATTGGGAAAACACCCTTGTATTCATCAGCACTGAATTTGGCAGAACCGTTGCCATGAATGGCACGAAAGGCACTGATCACGGCAGTGCCTCAACAATGTTTGTACTTGGCGGCGCCTTAAAGCACAAAAATCAATTATTGTCGGGCGGACAAGTTTACGGGCAATGGCTGGGTCTTGCGCAGCTGCTCCAAGGTAGAGATCTCATGCCTAGTTCAGATATACGGTATTGGTTGTCTAGAGGTTTACAAATGCACTGGGGCTTGAAGCAAGCGCAAATCAATCAAGTATTTCCGGATTTACCGCCTCTTGCTTAAACGCACAGCATAATGATGGTATGCAATTTTACAAATAATATTTTAGCATGCCGAACTCAATATACAGATAGTGACAAGCTCAAATTTCTGGGTTGAGCTTGTCACAAATTTGCGCTACCACTGTTTTAATATTTGTCGACTCAAACACCTTCTGGTAATAGAGTTTCTTTTGTAACCAACTGAATACTTTCTAGTGTGGAACGCAAGGTTGGATCTAAGTTTTCAGTCGCTAAAGCCGCCTTACGGTTTCGCTCAAAAATTTTGGTGTGGCTTTCTATTCTTTTCCCCATTTTTTGCCACGCTTTAGCCCTAGCATCATAGGGCCATGCTTCTAGCTCTATTCGATGGGTATCAAGTTGACCGACAAGAAAAGCTAGGGCTTGGTGCCAATTCATACCACCCGCTATATTTGCATTAGGATCAGAACCTATCGCAGCAAGGGCAGTGTACACTGGAGCAGCATCCTTCAGCCATTGGTAATATTTGTTGAACGCCTCTTCATCGTATTCATCAATTTCAAAGTTGTAAGAGTCCCGTGAACGCACACTATTACTCGTTACTCTAGTTTGGCTTCTCGTTTCAATTACGACGTCTGCCGGTTGACTTGGGGCTTCCACTATACTGGCACCTTGTGTAGCTTGCACCTGACCATCTATTTCTAAACCACCGCCAGTGCCTAAACCTCCTTGTACTCTTTGAGGTTTATAATTTCGCAAGGCTTTAACCATCTGGTTGTAAGAATCAGCAAAAGATGCAACGATGACTTTACCTTCTGGTGTCTTAGAGAAGGTTTGAGCGCCGCCGCCAAATCCTCCACCAAATAGTCCACCAAGAAAACCAAAATCATAATTTGATGCGCTGCCTACAGCTGCGGAAACTTGAATGCCAGATCGATTGTCCAACAGTAGCAAAGTAGTTGAGGCTTCATTTTTACCTAAGCTACCACCGATAAGAGTACCTAGCCCCCCTAATAGTGCTCCAGCGGCAGCTTTCACACCGCCAGTCTCATCGGCAAACTGTATTTCTGGACTGATTGTAAAGTCCGCTGTTACCATTTGCCCACCGCCAATGTTGCTTCCTGTCCTTAATTGCCCGGACTGAGCAAGTTGACGCTCTCTATTCATTGCTGCCATCGCAGCACCACGTTCAACGATCACGAAACAATTAGATTGCTGTATCATTGTTCTTATTACTGGAGTAGTACTCCCTAACTTAGGATACCGAGAATAATATCCTCGCCACCAAACAGATTGCTGATCTTCAAAAATTGAAGCAGTTCCTATTGGCGTATCACATTTTTCCAACTGGGTGTTGTTGTTAGCACTACTTCCTCCCGCAGCCCCCCCCGTCACTGTGTTGCCGCTGCCGCCGCCTAAAGTCGGGCTAGTGGACATACAACCGCCTAGAGATATAATCGAAGCCAGAGCAGAAGCGACCAAAATTTTATTTAATGAGCACATATTAAGTTCCTATCCATGAAAGTAACCGAATTGTAAGTTATAGAAGTGAGGCTACATAACGATGCTTAACTAAATTACAACTTGCAATATTTACAATCAAAGGATAAACCAAAAGAAGAATTATGAACAGTAAAAGGTGTATGTATTTTGCACAAGCATTGCTGCTGCACACGATTCGTAACAGCACAAGGAAGATTCATAATTACAAATAGTTAAGATAAGTTGTGAAGAAACTTCAAACTCCATAACAACACTCCAAGGACAACCTAGTGGTAAGGATTTATACTCACTAGTAAGCTTGTCCTTAATCAAAAAAGAAGCAAGACCTAGTCACGTGAATTCGCATTTACTAGGCTAGCTTTCGATTAAATACCTTGAACATATAATGATAGCTCGAAGGTATCCTCAGATTTTGGAGATAACTCGTAAAATAGCTGCCATGTGCCATCAGGCGTGTTTTTTACCCACTGTTCGGCTTCGTTTTTAGTCCAACTTTTTGCTTGTTCCAGCTGTTCTTTGAAGATGTCGTTTAGTTGCTTCGCATTTTGTGCACCAGATACAGTAAATACGCTCTTCCAACGTAATTCATCACCTACCCCAAGTGTTTTTTGGAAGTTCAATCCTTCAAAAAGCGCCTTGTTCCAATTAGGGTAGTGTTTGTCGGCTAGTTTACCTCTAACAAAGCCTTGATCTAGGTTCCAGTCGTATTCTAAATGCAGGGCAATTGCTTTTGCTTTCTCTATACCTTTTAGCTTTGAAACTAAATAGAGTGAACTATCTATCCCAGATGCTAGTCCTGCTGAAGTGATAATTTTACCATTATCGACATATCGCTGGTCGCGGATTAACTCGATTTCAGGATATGCTCGTTCAAATGATTCAAAGGCGCGGTGAAAAGTCGTTGCTTGGTTGCCATCGAGTAGACCTGTCTGCGCTAGTAGAAATGCGCCATTGCAGATGCTCAAAATACCAACCGCATTTGCTTCATTTTGATTAATCCAATTTGTGATTGCTTTATCTTCCATTGCCTGGCCGATATTTCCACCAGGGATAATGATGATGTCAGCCGCTGGCATTGATGAGAATGAATACTTCGGATTAACAGATAAGCCCATCGCGCTTGATACTGCCTTACCAGTAGGGGAAACTGTGAACACCTCAAATCGTGCGGCATTGAAGACTTCAAACGGTGCAGCAAAATCAATAGTTTGAACGCCTTCAAACATTAAAATAGCGACTTTTTTCGCATTTTTTTCTGGATGAGCCCAAGTGTTAGGGGCAGTGATGAATGCGAGTACCAAGAAAACTTGGTACACTGTAAGTTTCAGCTTAAATTTCATTGTATCTTTCCTTTGAAGTTATGCTCAGCGAATAGCAAGAACTATGGTTAAGAGAAACGTTGCCTGTACTCTGTAGGTGACGCTTCGAAATGATGTTTAAAACGCCGCCTAAAGACATCGCTATTCTCTATTCCAACTGTTCTAGCAATAACATCGATGTTATGACTTGTTGTAGTTAGCAGTACACGTGCTTTATCAAGGCGAATGGATTCTAAGTATTGCATAGGTGTTTGATTAGTATACTGTTTGAATAAGCGACTAAAATGACGTTGGCTCGTACTGGTTCGACTGGCGAGTTGATCTAGCGTAATGGCGCTTTGCGCATTTTGATTCATCCATTCAAGCAGTTCAGCAAAATGATGGTCAGAGGTATATTGATGTTTTAGCGGCTCACTAAATTGCGCTTGATTACCCGGGCGTTTCAGATAAACAACGAACTCTCGCGCAAGTTTTAGAGTGATATCGCTTCCGAGGTCTTCTTCGATGAGAAAAAGACACAAATCGATACCTGCGGTAAGACCTCCCGATGAATGTATGTGACCGTCTTTTACATGTAGAGCAGTACCATCAACTTTTATGTCGGGATTTTGTTTCTGCAATAGCTCAGCATAGCGCCAATGAGTTGCGAGTGTCTTCCCTTTGAGCTGGTCTACAATAGCCAAAATAAAAGCGCCTGTGCAGATAGATACAAGGCGTTGTGCCGATGTGAATTGTGTTGATAGCCAATTTTTTAATTCTTTGTCTTGATTAGCAATTCGGCTGCCTTCGCCGCCAGGAATGATCAACGTGTGAAGCGCTGGGCAATCAGCTAAGACGAAACTTGCCCTCATTTGAATGCCCGCAGCACATGTTATTGTTTTATTCCCCGCAGAAATCGTGACGAGTTTGTATGGCGTACTCAGTCCTCGTTCTTTACAAATACTATTGGCTTCCGTGAAGGTATCAGTTGCCGATACAAAATCCAATGCTTGCATGCCATCGTACATAAGGATGCCTATATTTTTGGGCACTCGCTTATCAATAGAATCATTTTTTCTGGCTGACATTTAAGCCACCACCCCAATACATTTTTAGAAATCAAGTAAATGGTAACGCGTTTTAGATGATGACAATAGGACAACAAACCGACTAATTATGCCAAAGAAATAATTGGTAATAGTGGCTAAGGTTCAAATATATGAACGTATCTAGCCATTCTGGCGAACATTTATACCTACATAAGATTTTAATTTCGGCGCTCAGCGCAGTTTGGTTTTTGGGTTCGGTATGCTACCGCCGTAAAGCACCATTTTCTGGTTCATTTGATAATTTGTATGACGGGAACAAGTAGTGCTATTTAAAGTCATATGCAACATTAAAAACCAAGCACCGTACTGTGAAAAAACGACATTCCACAGAACGCTTGCTATTTGCAGTGTGAGGAAATATAGTGAAAAAAAAGAATAAATTTTATATGTGACCTTGGGACAGAAAACTTATCCACGGGTAGGCTTGCGATAAATTGTTATGTCTCTAGTATTTGGGTTTCAACTATTATGAAAAAACTAAATAGAACCGATCAGGGCTTTCATGCAGGATTAATGGTTTGCATCGCTCTTCTTTTAAACGATTTTGTTTTGTTCGGCAATTTGAATCTAAATGTAGCGTCTACATTTTAGCTATTTTCAGTTGGGCTCGTATGTTTTATTGAACTAATGAAACCTGAATCATCTGATTCTTCAGAGAAACTCTGAGAGTTCAATATCAAAAGTCTTAGCTGGCTGTGCGCTTTGAAGCTACCTATTCGAGGATGCTTTTTATATGGACGTTTTTTTCAACGAGACATAACAAAGTGTTAAACAGAGATTATCAGCTCTTCACATGCCGCTTGCAATCGCAACCGTCACTCTATAAGCTAATAACTCGTTATCGATGCGTTATGCCATGAAGCAATGAAAGTAGAAGACATTGATCATCTAAATATTTCCGGGCCAGAAAATCTCATTGAGGATATACGGGAATTTTACGAAGAGATTTTGGGCCTTAAAGTAGGAAACCGACCCAGTTTCAGTCGCGCGGGGTACTGGCTTTATGCTTCAGATAAAGCAATCATTCACTTAACTGTGACTGAAGTTAATGGATCTGGCTCAAATACATATTTAGATCATTTCGCATTCCGAGTAACAGGGCTTCCGTCGGCCAAAAAATGGTTAGATTCAAAAGGTATTGAGTACAAGCAATCGATAGTCTCTGAAATGGATCAAGTGCAGCTTTTCCTTTCAGAGCCCGCTGGCAATGGGGTAGAGCTTAATTTCGTAGGAGAGCACGCGGCATAACAAACAGCGGCAGAGAGGCAGCCAACGCTGGGCGGTATGTGGTTCTAGGATAAAGACACTTTGATTTATGTTTTGCTTGTATTTACTTCACTTTCTGTCCTCTGTGCAATCGCATCGTGGAATTGCCCATTAACTTAAAGTTGAGACTGTAGAAAAACCTAAACAAGCTCAAAAAAACATCACTTTTCACTTCCCCCCGATCACACTTTGTGATCAAATAGGTATTACGCAACAGGCTTAGGAGGCCTTGGTTATGCCACGATTTATGCCCCTCAATTATCAGCAACATTCGATGGTGGTGATCAACTATCTCGACCAACTACAAGCCGGTACATTTGAATACGCGATTCATTATTTGATTGAAGAGAAGTTGGATTTGTCGGTGTTCTACCCCAAGTATAAAAATGATGCCACGGGGCGTTTAGCGTATGACCCCGCAGCGCTATTAAAGATTGTATTGTTTGCCTATTCCAAAGGGATAACGTCTAGTCGAGAAATCCAGTGGTGCTGTGAAACAAACATCATTTTCAAAGCCTTGTCGTGTGATAGCGTGCCACACTTTACGACGAAAGCGGCGTTTATCAGCGTGCATAAAGACGAGATTGTATCGGTGTTTGAGCCACTGTTTGGAAACATAGGCGCCAATAAACGACTTAATCGAATTAGCTTACGCGGCAAAGACAAGGGTGCAAGGACAGTGGCACTTGTTCTGTTTGATACACAACATCGAAAAACTACTTCACTACGGGCAGTTAGCAACATAAACTAGAGTAAATCAATACTAGACATTCGTAAAGAAAGCCCGCATACACCGCAATCTAAAAGGCGCGATGCATCATTTTTTAAAAAATACTGATAAAAAGTCAAATCATTGCAAAATCAAGTTTATCGAGGCAAATTAGTATTTATTGCGAAAACACAATCGTGGCAGGAAATGGCTGTGAAATATTGGCTTTTTCTTCAATCTTGTTATAACCCAAGGAAGGTTTATGAAAACCGAAATAAAAACACCAATACTCCCAGAAAACACATCTGATGCTAAAGTAATTCATATCTATGTGAATGAAGGACAGCAAGTTACTTGCAACCAACAATTATTTGATATTGAAACAGATAAAGTAGTGCTTGAAGTTGTCTCTCCCTCTGCAGGCGTTATTGAAAACATTTCAATAGCAGAAAATGCCCACGTTTTTTCAGAGCAGCTAGCGATGAATCTACGTGAAATGGAAGAGCCAGAAAAACCGGTGGACTCCCCAGATATAAATGACATTGAGACCATAGTAGAGAAAAAAGTCAAAGACGATTCGGAGATGATTGCTCTAGAACAAGTAATTGGGAAATCTTTATTTGATAAACGAGGTATGATTTGTGGCCTATTGGGGATGATGGTAGGAATAATAATTGGCGCTATTGGGGCGGTGATCATTTGGGTGTAATGCATAATATTGCATAAGTTGCATGCTGTTTACGTAGGCGAGGTCCGCATATGCCTTTAGAGAACGTGTCATTCTCGAGTACCAAATCTAGTGCTCATCAAACAGGCTTTTATTGCGAATATATTTTCGCATGTAGTGATAGGTAATCGGACGCAATAACCAACTTTTTAAAGACATAGATAAACGTTGCAAGGTAGGCGTGTTTTCATAGATTTGTTCGTCATGCAACCAGAGCATTTTGCCGACATGCCAAAAATAGTAAGGTATGGGGGGCAGATAAGTGATCATATCTAAGTCGCAGCAGATACGATACGTTCTGTTATGCAGCTTATATTTTCGACGGAAAGATAAACTACCCGCCGCCGGCTGCCCGAAGGTAACAACGCGCTTTACGCTTTTGGGGTGAACGCGTTCGTAATAGTCTGCCATTAATACAGCAACCGCACCACCTGATGAATGGCCAATAAACGAGAAGCGCTTACCTTGCTTGAGAAGAGGGGTAAGCGAATGATATAAAACTTGACGTAAAGAATGTAACTTGCCATCTGGCGATATAGAGCTTGGGTACAAAGGTGCATCAAGCAGCCGTTTAAACCCCCAATGAACATTGTAGCTGTCGTTGTATACATTTAATTTTGAGGGAAAGCAGCAACAATTTCCCAGCCAGTCTTTCAGCCCTAAAGAGCCTCGGAATACGATGATCACTTCTTTTTTGTCGTCTTGCCACAATAGCCTGACACTCATTCGTCCATACTTGTCTGTAAGCTGAATCTGATGAAAGGGGGAAATCACGTTTTTATATGTATTGGGTGTGTCTGGGTAGGCTAATTGACACAATATTGCATAACGCTCGTACTGATACCGTTTAAGTCTTTTCAAGCGCGCGTCCTAGGGTATGTGGCAACAAGATCATATTGAAAATAAGTAACAAATAGGAAAATTTCTTATAAAAATATGATCATGCGTTTACTTATTGACCAAGAGCATAACTAAAAATAGTGTTTTGGGTCAAAAACTTTACGAGCTGTTTATTTAAAACTCACGGTGGGATTATACTTGGCAGTTCGCCTTACTTTTGTCGAAAAATTTATTTTTCAATGGATAAAAAATCAAAGCGTATATGGACATACTCGAAGTGTTTTTGCGACAAAAGTAAGGCGAACTGCCAAGTATAATCCCACCGTGATTTACAACTTATTTCGCTAGCTATAGATGTTTATGGCAGTGGCTAAAAAGTAACAAAGCCTAAAATTGAATCTCAAGCTTGTCATAATCAATAAAGTGACCAGTATCTGCTGTGCGCAATTGCTCGATGAGTGCTAGCATTTTGGCACAAGCATAGTCGACTGTATCCGTAGCATTCGCGCCCCCCATATCTGTTTTCACCCAGCCTGGATTTAGAGATACAACCGTTGCTTGTTTGTCGCATAGGATGTGTGAGAGTTGTTTAGTTAACATGTTTATTGCCGCTTTTGACATGGCGTAAGCGGTGTACATGTCTTGTCCGTTTTGTACGCTTGATATACTCGCTAGGCCAGAGGATAGGTTGACCACTTTCACCCCATTGGTCAAATTATTGTGCAACGCTTGTATTAATATCGCAGGCCCTACTGCATTTACCGCAAATGAGTGCATGAACACCTCGTGTGACCAATTACCATATGCTTCATCAATGCTGATACCCGCACTATTGATGATATAGTCGAATACAATACCTTTCTCTTTGATTGTGTTAGCAAAAGCCTTGATTGAACTGTCTTGTAGGACGTCCAGCGTGAAAACAAAAAGCGATTTTCCAATATGTTGTTGCAGTTCTTGGGGAAGAGCAGTTTGATCACGGCATGTACAAGCCACAGTGTAAGATTGATTTAGACAAGCGCTTACCAATCCGAGTCCAATTCCCCGATTACCGCCCGTAACCAAGACTGTTTTGTTGTTGTGCATAGGCAACCATTATAGTTTGATGATTTTTTCCTCAGTATACCATCAGCAAAGGTAAGTAGTCCCTAGACGAAAACCACTGTTTTTTATCTTAATTTGCATTCAAAGATTGCTACTGAAAAAACTTGAGGTATTATTGTTAGATTAACACATAAAAGCTTTACCAAGGGTAACATGCCAGAAGACCAAAAAAGCATAGGGCAATCGCCTTTGTTATCTGACGCTGACTCAGTTTACGCAAAAATAATGAATGATATTGCTGATGGCGTATTTGTTAGCGGTGACCGACTCGTTACAACACAATTAGCAAAGCGTTACGATACAAGTATTAACCCGATTAGAGAAGCATTAAAGCAGTTGCAAGGTGAAGGTTTTGTATCAATATCCCCAAATAGTGGGGCGAGTGTTGCAAAATTTGAATTTGAAACAATGCGGAATGTATTTGAAATACTGCAGTTACTCGACCCATATTTGTTGCAGTACTTTGTTGAAACGCACACGGCTTCACAATTGGCTGAAACGCAAGCTATCCAGAATAAACTTGAGCTGATGTCTGATGAGGAGCTTTTAGAATTCAGGTATTGGGACACTGAATTTCACTGGTCTATCTACAAGCACCATTACAACAAACAAGCGATAGATTTGTGGAAGCGCAATCGCCTAATTCTTCATGCGATGCACGTTAACTTACCGATCAATTTGGTACGCATTAAGCAAAGCATAGCAGAACATCAGGAATTACTTACTGCCATTATTTCCCGAGACTCCACGCAAGCACTCAATGTACTTAGAGCGCATATTAGTGGTAGTGGTAGCTTCTGGTCTCGTCATTATAGATTTTAAGCGTTATCGCCTCGCAGCGATAGCGCTTCTGCTTTCCCCATCTTCTACACTTTTTATGCGGGGCAACTGTAAGGTTGTCGCCCTGCTCACAAAAACAATCGTAGTTTCTCTCAATTCCGCAAATCAAGCTTAAGCTATAACCGATGAAAAATTTCGGGCGCTACCCATTGTCAATGAGCCGACAGATAAGAATCGCAACGGGTTTTATCACAACAATATTAAAATTACACATAATACAAATGATAATAAAGAGTAAAAATATAGTTATCGATCCTTGAAATTAATTTTAATATGTGTGATATTAACCCTCAGACAAACATTGTCTTTGATATGGGCTAGTATTTATCAAAGATTTTGATTGTTAAAAGTGTGTGCCGTGCTCTACTTGTGCTGGTTGAGCAGTGAAAAAGCCGTCTCGTTCTGCGATGACGGCTTTTTTGCATTTGTGATGTGAACAAATTTTTAAATTAAAGGTTAGGTGCTCATTAGAATAGCGCTTATTTAAACACGGCTTCTACCGTGTCTAAATTCACGCCCAATACTGCAAGCGACACTTTATTCAAAGCTTTGCGCTGCCCAGTTAAATGATATACGCGATGGATATGTTGCTGAGAAGCGCCAGCTTTTAACGGTTTGGCGCTTGATGAAGTTTCAAGTTCGTAAAAAGGACCAAAAGGCGGTTGGTCATCAAGTGGTCCGTCATTAAATAAATTAATTGCTTCGCCATTGTAGGGCTCATAACCTTCTTCAAACCAGACCGAATTATTATAATATTTGTCTTCTTGATTAAAACTGAATGTGACGATTGTCAATAAGTTGCGAACTGCGTCGTAACTACCCAAATAGGGTAAGGTATTTTCAATTGGTATGCCTATTTTATTCATATGCTTAGCATCTGCACGATAATAAAGCTTATTGTTTGCAATATGAAAATGCGTAGGCACATTGTCGTTAAAATACGTTGTTGGTTGTTTAAGCTTGCCTTTGAACGGCATGATTACAGTTGTTTTATCACTCGGTGCGAATGCACTTAAATCCCAAATAGACAACATGCCAGTATCGGGCGACCAATCGTCTGCTCCAATATTACTTATTTGAGTTTTCGCTTGATAGCCAACAACATGAATACCGTCTAAAGCTTCTATCTCTAGAGATTGCAAAATCTGTGTTTCGTCAAAAAGTGTAATAGTGCGCAAGACCTCTATTTCAAAAACAAAGTTACTATGGCTCAATATTTTTGCCTGCGAGCGCATGCTGACTTCACTGTTATTCTTTGCTAACACTTCGTATTCATCCATAGATATTGCATCAGGAACACGAATGTTTTCTGGCACTTGTGCATGTTCAGGCGCAAAAAATATCGCATGTGGGCCTTTTTCGGGCGCAAACCAAAGTCTTGTCGAACCTCCGATAGCTTGATTGGGATTGGTATGCTTGGTTGTTAAGTATTCTCTGTGTATCCACCCAATACTTTGATCGTAAAGTGAATGTTGAGGCTCAAGGGAGAAAGCGCCTACCATCACACGCCCTTGTAATTCTGGGAGAACAATCACCTTTCCGTGTGTATTTGTCAACTCGACGGGTTCAAAGTGCTTGTTTAAT
Source organism: Agaribacter flavus (assembly GCF_042646125.1). Lineage (NCBI taxonomy): Bacteria > Pseudomonadati > Pseudomonadota > Gammaproteobacteria > Alteromonadales > Alteromonadaceae > Agaribacter > Agaribacter flavus. The sequence goes on along the minus strand of NZ_JBHRSW010000005.1, from coordinate 340,500 downwards.
AGGAGTAGGTCGTTTGAATACAAAGGGCTTGCTGATGACATTTTCACAACGCTGATTAGACTGATAAGGAATAGTAGTTTTATATGCATACTTTTTTAGCTCTATTTACTCGGGTATGTTGACCCTAATGTTCTCATTGTTTATCGGGATCATCGTAATGCATTTGCCTGCAAGCAGAGGGAAGCATGCCAAACATCTTAGCAAATTGTTTTGAAAAATAGCTGTGATCGTGAAAGCCGCAATCTTCTGCGACTTCCGCTATCGGAAGGCTACTTTCGATTAACAAGCGTCTCGCCTTCTCGAGTCTGTATTCGTTGATGAATTGCTTTGGCGTTTTAGACAAGTGTTTTTTAAATCGCCGCTCTAAGGCGCTTACAGACAAAAAGCACTTCTGAGCAAGTTCTTCAATGGTGAATTCTCGTTGAAAATTTTCTTTGATAAAAGAAATTGGCTGCTTGAGTAAATCGGCATGGCTGAGTATATGCGACTGCTCTAAAGGAAAAGTATAGCCGTAAGTGCCAATAATTTTTTCGTCCTTATTGAAAAGTGGTCGTTTTGAAGTGGAAAACCAAGCCATATCGCCATTTTTTAACATGTTTAACTCTAAACGATTGGAAATGTGCTCTCCGCTCATTACTCGCTTATCATCGTTCATGTATTGTTTGGCTAAATGAGGTGGGAAAAACGCTTTGTCTTGTTTGCCCAAAAAGGCGCTTTTGTTCTTTCCTCCCGTATGTGCGATCAGCGCTTGATTTACATGCATAAAACATCCTTGATGGTCTTTTATCCAAAAAAATACGCCTGGAAGCAGGTCAAACATTGATAAAAATTGTGTCGATGTTATTTCATCTAAATCTATTTTATTTATATTTATCATGTATATAGCATTTCAATGAATATTTTTAACTGTAAGTCGCGCCGATTATGTTGCATTTTACTCCGAAAATTGATTAACACAAAATGTTATTTAAATGTAAATTAAAATTTGTAATGCAATTGCGATAAATAGGAAAGTATGTCAGTGCAGCATAGAAAAATTCGAATGGGAATGGTCGGCGGCGGAGAAGGCGCATTTATTGGTGTGGTACATCGCCTGGCCGCTAATTTAGATGGCGTCATTGAGCTAGTTTGTGGCGCGTTTAGCCGCGATGCTGAAAATTGTAAGCGCACAGGACGTGCTTTGTGTTTAGATGATTCGCGTTGTTATACAAGTTATGCCGAGATGTTTGAAGCAGAAAAAGCTTTACCGTCTGAACAACGTATGGAATTTGTGGCAGTTGTCACCCCAAACCATTTACATTTTGATGTCGCTAAACAAGCATTGGAGTCGGGTTTTCATGTCTTGAGTGACAAGCCGGCGACCTTTAGCTTAGCTGAAGCGAATGCACTTGAAAAAATTGTTGCCAAGACCGGTTTATTATACGGATTGACTCATACCTACTTAGGTTACCCACTGGTAAAACACGCCAAACAACTCGTCCAAGATGGAGCCTTAGGCAAAGTGACTAAAGTAGTGAGTCATTATCATCAGGGCTGGTTAGCTACGCCCCCGAGCGAAGACAACAAACAGGCAGAATGGCGCTTAGATCCAAAAACAGCAGGTATAAGTTGTTGTATGGGTGACATTGGTGTGCACGCGGCAAACTTGGTTGAATACATTACGCAGGACGAAATTACTGAGCTATGCGCCGATTTAACGTCAACCGTCGAGGGGCGTGTACTGGATGATGATGGCTGTGTCATCTTTAAAACCAAGCAAGGTGCCAAGGGTATTATCTCTGCGAGTCAAATTTGTGTAGGGGACGAAAACGACCTATCGATAAAGGTCTACGGGGACAAGGCTAGTCTTTTTTGGCGTCAAGAAGAGCCCAACTCTTTGTGGGTAAAATATCAAAATGCACCCTCTCAACTATTGCGAGTAGGGGTAGGTGAGTTGTCCTCTGAAGCGCAAGCGGCGATTAGAACGCCGGCTGGGCACCCAGAAGGTTATATCGAAGCATTCGCCAATATATACAAAGATTTTGCAAAACAAGTCGCTATTTTTGGCAGTGACGGTCTAGACGAAGCAGAGGTGCCTGGCATTGAACACGCGGTCAGAGGGATGGCATTTATCGAAAATGTCGTTTACGCGAGCCAATCTGAACAAAAGTGGCACACACTTGTGCTTGACGCTAACGAACTTAAGTAAGGAAAGTGGATGAAAGAGATCAAAGGACCATCAATATTTTTAGCTCAATTTGCTGGTGATGAAGCGCCCTTTAATTCGCTGGATAGCATTTGTCGGTGGGCGGCTGATTTAGGCTACAAAGGGATTCAAATGCCCTCGTGGGATGGCCGTTTGTTTGATTTAGAGCTGGCCGGAAAAAGTGTTGAATACTGTAATGATGTATTGGCAACGCTAGACAAACACGGTCTCGCGATGACTGAGTTGTCCACCCACCTTCAAGGGCAGCTTGTGGCTGTTAACCCTGCTTATGATGCCATGTTTGACGGCTTTGCTCCTGCACAGTATCACGGTAAACCTGAAGCGCGAACTGAATGGGCTATTTCGCAAATGAAAGCCGCAGCCCAAGCAAGTAAGCATATGAACTTAAAGTCTCATGCGAGTTTTTCAGGCGCGCTGCTTTGGCATACTTTTTATCCTTGGCCACAGCGTCCAGCTGGACTGGTGGAGCAAGGTTTTGAAGCGCTTGGAAAGCGTTGGTTACCTATACTTGACGCCTTTGATGAAGCGGATTGTGATGTATGCTATGAACTGCATCCCGGTGAAGACCTACACGACGGTATCACCTTTGAAATGTTCCTAGAAGCAACTAACAATCACCCCAGAGCAAATATTTTATACGATCCCAGTCACTTTGTTTTACAGCAGCTCGATTATCTCTCGTTTATCGATATATACCATGAACGCATTAAAGCATTTCATGTGAAAGATGCTGAGTTTAACCCTTCGGGGAAAATGGGGGTGTATGGGGGATACCAAGCTTGGGTTAATCGACCGGGAAGGTTTCGTTCATTGGGTGATGGACAAATCGATTTCAAAGCTATCTTTTCTAAACTAACGGCGAACGGCTTTGACGGCTGGGCCACACTAGAGTGGGAATGCTGTATCAAACACCCTGAAGATGGTGCAAGAGAAGGCGCAGAATTTATTAAACAACACCTTATTCGTCCTACCGAAAAGGCGTTTGATGATTTCGCCGATGGTGGCGCTGACGAAGCGCTAAACAAGCAAATATTAGGACTCTAAAAGAGGAATATAACGATGGACACGCAATATACGCAGCAAGATCAATCCAGACTATTTATTTTAAGTTGTATTGCTCTAACCGTGACAGCTATGACCTTTGCGATTCGAGCGGGGATATTGGGAGATTTGGGTACTCAATACGGACTATCGGGTACTGAGCTTGGGTTAATAAGTTCTATGGCATTTTTGGGCTTTCCAATTGCGACGATGGTCGGAGGTATCTTATATAATATGTTTGGCCCGCGAATGCTGCTGTGGATTGCGTTCATTGGTCATGCAGTTGGACTGATTTTGACCATTTATTCGAGTGGCTTTTGGGGCTTAATTATTTCTACTTTTCTAATCGGTTTTGCAAATGGTATGGTCGAAGCTGCGTGCAATCCGTTGATAGCAGAAACGCACGAAAACAACAAAACAACCATGCTAAATAAATTCCATGTTTGGTTCCCAGGCGGGATAGTCATTGGCGCATTAGTTTCAACCGGCATGACTGAGCTGTCGTATGGTTGGGAGTTACAAATAGCGGTTATGCTTATCCCTACGGCAATTTATGGTTATATGTTGTTAAAAAGTAATTTCCCAAAACTCAATCCATTAATCATGTCATCTTCTGAAAACATCAAAAACTTGTTTTCACCTTTGTACATTTTCTTAGTGGTATGTATGACATTAACTGCGACAACCGAACTTGCGACAGGCCAATGGATCAATGAGATTTTGGCTGCATCAGGGGCACACCCCATGCTTACCTTAGCGCTTGTTACCGGTATTATGGCCGTTGGGCGATATTTTGCGGGTCCAATTGTACATTCTTTAAATCCTGTAGGTGTACTGGTAGCCTCTGCGGTATTATCAACGCTGGGCTTGTATTTAATGAGTCAGCTGCAAGGAACACCCGTTTATTTTGCGGCGGTTGTTTTTGCGCTTGGCGTCACTTACTTTTGGCCGACTATGCTAGGTTGTGTAGGTGAATACACGCCAAAAACAGGTGCAATTGGCATGTCGCTAATAGGCGGAGCAGGGATGTTTGCAGTAAGCATTTGGACGCCAATTATTGGGCGTTGGATGGACGAAGCAAAGGCGCAGGCCTTGACACAGAATTTAAGTGAGAATGAAATGGCGCTTGCCTCTGGTCAAGCTGTGCTGAGTAGCTTACTAGTGTTACCCGCCATACTCATCGTTGCCTTTGCAGCCTTATATTTTTATCTGCATAAGCGCGGACAAAACCACACTGCGGTAAGTGAAGCTGGTTAGACGATTAAAAAGTTGCAAAGCCCATGTTTAAACGAAATAGGGCTTTGTAGCATAGGCACACGAGGATAAATATGCGTAGTAGTAAACAAAGATTGGCGGCCTGCCTTGGACTAGCGATGGCTTGCAGCTTGCCCTTGAATACGCTGGCTCATGAAATGGGTTTACAGTTGTACAGTGTAAGAAATCAAATGGAAAAAGATGTACCTGGTACTTTGTCAACCGTGCGTGACTGGGGGATTTCTTACCTTGAAGCTGGAGGAAATCTGCACGGTTACGCTTTGCCAGAGTTTAAAGCCCTATTGGATTTAAATGGTTTTGAAGTTGTGAGTGTTGATTCGTCTTTTGAAGAAATTCGTGATAACCCAATGCAAGCGGTTTACAAAGCGCACTTTTACGGCGCCAAGTTAGCCACGATATATTGGGCACCGCATGGCGAAAAGTTTACATTGGACGACGCCAAAAAAACGGTACAAGTACTCAATAATGGCGGTGCAATTTTAGCAACTCATGGTATTACTTTGCAGTATCATCCCCATGGATATGAATTCGATAAATGGGAAGATGGCACATTGCTCGATTACATTATTCAGAATACTACCAATGCGACCTTTGAGATGGATGTGTTTTGGATTAAACAAGGGGCACAAGACCCGCTTGCCTTACTTGAAAAGTATCCCACTAAATTCACGTCCATGCATCTAAAAGACCGGGCAAAAGGCTCCCCCTATACCAGTGATGGCAGTGCCGATCGAGATACCATGGTAGTCCTGGGACAAGGTGATGTTGGTATTGAAGAGGTCGTCAAGTTAGGTAAAGAATACGGGGTAAAATACTTTTTTATAGAGGATGAATCTGATCGCGTAATGGAACAAGTCCCGAAAAGCATTGACTATCTAAAATCGATCAATTTCTGAATTTTTGACGGCTTTGGCTATAACAGAAGCTTGATTTTGTTTGTATTACTCAAAGGCCTTAAGGGCCTTTGAGTTATTTTATATTGCGTCTAATGGCGTTAATCGCGGCTTTGGTGTCGTTAACTTTAAGTGCGTCAACGATATCCTTGTGCTCTTCGACTAGTTTTATTGAGGTGGTGATACGTTTGTAGTTCATACGCATGCGGATAACAATTGGGTACCAAATGTTAACCAAGTCTTCGCCGCCTGCGGCTTCTACTAAATATTGATGGAAGGCGATGTCAGTTTTGGTGAGTTCGGTATAGCGACCGCCTTCGAAATGATCGTGCATTTCTTCAATTATGGCTTCTAAGTCCGTGAAATGCTCAATGGTTAGCTTGCCTTCTAGTTGTTTGACAGCAAATTCTTCTATTTTTCGTCGAATACCGATGCTTAATTTTTGTAATTCGGGATCTAAAGGACTACTGACAGACGAGCCAACATTGTTGCGACTGACTAATAAGCCTTCTTTAGTGAGTTTGAGGAGTACGTCTCTGATTGGACCGCGCGATGTACCAAAGCGCTCCGCTAACTGTTGTTCATTCAGTTTGGTGTTTGGCTTTAAGTCGCCAGCAATGATGTCAGAGCGCAATACATCAGCAATTTGCTCTCTTACAGATAATATCTTTTGTAACTGTGACATTGTTGTCTCTTATTCTTAGTATCAAGTTTCATCTTTGGTTATTTGAGTATATAAATTTGCTCTTTACGGAATTGTTAAAATTATACATTATTGTTAACAAATTGTATGCAATATTTAGAATTTGTTCAACTATAAAAGTTGGCATTTAATTGTTAACAATGTACACTATGGGGATGGTAAATTTTATGGGTTCAAACAATATGTCCGTTGTTGCAACCAAGAGTATAGCAGATATTAGCGGGTATAATATACGCGCTGGTGAAGTGGCCTTATACAAGGTGCCGCTGAAAGAAGTATTAAGCGATGCGATGCATGGCGATCATACTCATTTTGATGTAATTGTTTGTAAATTATACACACAAGACGGTTACGAAGGTGTTGGATACACGTATACCGGTGGTAAAGGTGGCGAAGCTATCGTCAGCCTCATTGAAAAAGAGCTCATTCCCTATGTAACGGGGAAAGATTCACGTCGTGTAGAAGCGCATTGGCACAAAATGAATGAATTTCTTCATTACGTAGGCCGCGGTGGGATATTGAGTTTTGCAATATCTGCTGTGGATATTGCTTTATGGGATATTCGTTGCAAACGTTTAAATCAGCCTTTATGGCAAGTCGCAGGTGGTCACAGTAATTCTACTCGTTGTTACGCAGGCGGCATCGACCTAAACTTCTCAAAAGAAAAATTACTGTCAAACATACAGTCATATTTGGACAGAGGCTTTAAGTCTGTCAAGATTAAAGTAGGTCAGCCAAATATACAAGACGACATTGATCGCATTCGCGCGGTTAGAGCATTGATTGGTGAAGACGTAAGTTTTATGATCGATGCGAATTATTCATTGACTGTACCTCAGGCAATCAAGCTTGGGCGAGCAGTGGAAGACCAAAATATCGACTGGTTTGAAGAACCAACTAATCCTGACGATCTATTTGGTTACAAGCAAATCAGCGAAAAGCAAAATATCCCGCTCTCTATGGGCGAAAATTTACATACAGTTTATGAATTTAATCATGCAATTAGGCATGCTGGACTGAGTTATTTACAACCGGACGCTTCAAATATTGGCGGCATTACTGGTTGGTTAAAGGTTGCAAATTTGGCGTATGTGAATAATATGCCCATTTGCACACATGGTATGCATGAGCTTCATGTATCGTTGATGGCTTCTCAACCTAACGCTGGCAATATGGAAGTACATTCATTCCCAATTGATGAATATACCACTTGTCCACTGCAGCTAGTCGATGGACGTGCCGTTGCACCCGATCTCCCAGGGATAGGCGTTGAGTTTGATGAATCCCTTCTTAAACCGCATTACGTTAAGTTATAAGAGTCAATTATGTTAGCAGCAGAATATATTGGTAATAAATCATTTAGCCTTCGCGAAGGCAGTGCACAAGCACCTGAAAGCGGCGAAGTCAGGCTTTCAGTAAGCTATGTCGGTATTTGTGGTACAGACATGCACATTTATCACGGCGCAATGGATCAGCGTGTTGGGCCACCTAGTGTAATTGGTCATGAAATGTCTGGTGTAGTAGCCGAACTTGGCGAAGGTGTGACGGATTTTAAAGTCGGTGACCGTGTCGTTGTGCGTCCATTGGATTGGTGCGGCGAGTGTCCTGCATGTAAGGCTGGCAACACGCACGTATGCCAAAACCTCAAATTTATGGGGATTGATACCCCTGGAGCCTTTCAGTCTTCTTGGACAGTAAAAGCAAGAACACTTCATAAGTTACCTGAAAATGTAAATCAACAGCAGGGTGCGCTTGTAGAGCCATTAGCTGTGGCATGTCACGACATTAATCGTGCAAAAGTAAAAGCCGGTGAGCAAGTGGTTGTGCTAGGTGGCGGGCCTATCGGTCAATTAGTTGCGCTAGTTGCCAAAGCGGTTGGAGCAGAAGTACTTGTTTCTGAAGTAAATGAACAACGTCGAAAGTTTGCAGAACAGTATGGATTGAAAACGGTCGATCCGCTCAAAGAAGATATTGTCGAAGTTGTTAATGCTTGGACAGAAGGCAAAGGTGCTGAGGCGGTATTTGAAGTATCAGGCGTGCAACCAGCTGTTGACGTAATGGGTGAAATTGCCGCTGTTCGCGGACGTATTTGTATGGTGGCTATCCACACACAAAAACCGCAAGTTGACTTGTTTAAATTCTTCTGGAAAGAGCTTGAACTAGTGGGTGCGCGAGTCTACGAAGCACAAGATTTTGAAATGGCTATCGAATTACTTGCTAATAGTAAAATTGACATCAGTTCATTCGTTACTTCTGTTACAGCCTTAGATAGCATTCAAGATGCATTTGGCGGCTTAGACGGAAATCCTTCTGGTATGAAAGCATTGGTTAATTGTGAGGTTAAAGCAGAACTATGAGTAACGGCATGTTTGACTTAACGGGTAAAGTTGCCTTGGTAACAGGGTGTTCACGTGGTATCGGTTTGGCAATGGCTGAAGGTTTAGCAGAAGCTGGTGCTGATATTATTGGGGTATCTGCATCTTTACCTGCCTCAGGTTCAGAAATTGAAAAGCGCGTCACTGCACTGGGCAAGAAGTTCACCGCATACAAGTGTGATTTTTCTGACAGAGCGGCGGTAAAAGCACTTGCAGACACCTTAAATGCAGAACATCCAGTGATTGATATCATGGTCAATAATGCAGGGAATATTTTGCGTGCTCCTGCTACTGAACACCCAGACGAGTACTGGGATAAAATCATCGAAATCAACTTGAACTCTCAATTTATCCTTAGCCGTGAAATTGGTAAAGGAATGGTTGAGCGCAAACAGGGTAAAATTATCTTTACTGCATCATTATTGACTTTCCAAGGTGGTATTACCGTACCGGGCTATGCGGCCAGTAAAGGTGCAATAGGACAGTTGACCAAAGCACTCGCGAACGAGTGGGCACCACATGGTGTTAACGTTAACGCAATTGCACCGGGTTATATTGCGACAGATAACACCGAAGCATTGAGAGATGATCCAGAGCGTGCGACATCTATACTTGCACGTATTCCTCAAGGTCGTTGGGGAGAAGCAGAAGACTTTAAAGGCCCAACGGTATTCTTGTCTTCTAAAGCATCTGATTATATGAATGGCGCAGTTGTGCTGGTTGATGGCGGCTGGATGGGAAGATAATTATGGAATTAATAAGCAATCAAAATTTTATTAATGGTGAGTATGTCAATTCTAGTTCCGCTGAGACAATTGAAGTACTTTCTCCATCAACAGGTAAATTAGTTGGTCTTATCCCTAAGGGAACAAAAGAAGACGCTGAACTTGCTCTAGAGACAGCTAATGCAGCTCAACCTGCTTGGGCGCAAAAGACTGCGCGTGAACGCGCTTCTATTTTGCGTACATTTGCCAATTTAATTCGCGAAAACAGATCATTCTTAGCTGAATTACTTGTTTCAGAACAAGGTAAGTTGATTGGTGTCGCGGAAATGGAAGTTGACGTAACGGCAACGTTTATCGATTATGCCTGTGACCATGCACTTCAAATCAAAGGCGACATTCTGCCTTCTGATGCTGAAGACGAAAAAATCTTTATTCACAAAGTACCACGTGGTGTGGTTGTGGCTATCACTGCTTGGAACTTCCCCTTAGCCCTAGCTGGGCGTAAGATCGGTCCAGCCTTGATTACGGGCAACACGATAGTTGTAAAACCGACGCAAGAAACGCCTTTAGCTACCATTGCATTGGGTCAACTAGCTATCGAAGCAGGAATCCCAGCTGGCGTCTTGAATATCATTAACGGAACAGGCTCTGTTGTTGGTCAGACTTTGTGTGAGAGTCACATTACCAAGCTTATTACCATGACTGGCAGTACTCGAGCAGGACAGATTATTTATCAGGCAGCGGGTAAGCATTTAACGCCTGTTATGCTTGAGTTGGGCGGCAAAGCACCGCTTATTGTAATGGAAGATGCTGATTTAGATAAAGCTGTCCAAGACGCGATTGATGCGCGTTTTGCTAACTGTGGTCAGGTCTGTACTTGTGCAGAGCGCATATATGTTCATGCAGACGTATACGATAAGTTTACGGCGGCGTACATTGAAAAAGCCAAGGCGATTGTGGTTGGCGATCCTATGGATCCCGCTTCGCAAATGGGACCTAAAGTTAACAAGGCAGAGATAGCAAACATTAAGTCAATATTAGCTAAGTCTGTTGAAGAAGGCGCGACGGTCGCACTTGGTGGCGAAGAGATTGCAGTAGAAGGCTTTGAAGGTGGAAACTGGTTTGCACCAACCGTTGTAACGGATGTCAAACAGGATAATCACCTAGTGCATGAAGAAACCTTCGGTCCAATCGTTCCAATCATCAAAATAAATAGCATTGATGAAGCGATAGCGTACACGAACGATTCTGAATACGGACTATCTGCCTATTTGTATACTGAAAACATGAAATATGTTCACCAATCGATCAAACATATGGAAGTGGGTGAGGTATATGTTAATCGAGGTATCGGCGAACAACACCAAGGTTTCCACAATGGATGGAAAATGAGTGGTATGGGTGGAGAAGACGGTCAATACGGTCTTGAGCAGTACCTAGAGAAGAAAACCGTATATTGGAAGGAATTCTAAGACCCCCTGTGTACTGAACTTTAGTTCAGGATGCAACGACCGGTGCATGAAAATGCATCGGCCTTTTTTGTATATCCCGATTATTCAGTATGCGCGAGTATTGCATCATCTGATACGGTTTCTAAAGGGCGATAAATGAGCTCGTTCTCTTTGTATGGCTTGTTGCTCTCCGCGCAGTAAGCACTGATCATTGCCCATCTTGGGTTCTCAGAGCGGTTCTGATTAGACTTGTGCAGCAGGTTACAGTGGAAAAACAAGGTATCACCTGGCTTAAGTTCGACTTTGACTAACTCGTGATATTTGAGTGCTTCTTCAACTGAATCCAAGTCGGCACCTTTTTGATCGCCCGTTTTTGAATGATCGATACGACCAATGTGATGAGAGCCTTTCAATACCTCTAAACAGCCGTTTTCTTCCGTTGCCTCGTTGATAGCTACCATGACACTCAACAACTTGGGGTAAAGGTGGTAGTTGTCATAGCACCAATAGCCGTAGTCTTGATGCCATTCCCACGCACCGCCTACAAATGGCTCTTTCATCATGACCTTAGTTGTCGTGTGAAACACTGGCTCATTAAGCAGTAATTCTGCAGACTTTGCCATTCTCTCCCCACGAGGAAACATAGAGTACAAGTCGTCTCCTAAATCTTGCCACAAGCTTACTTTACTTACGGTGCCAGAGGCGTCTTTTTTGTCCCAAGCGTTCTGATACAAATTATCATCTGAGAAAGCTTTTTTTTGAAGTTTTTCAATTTCCGCTTCTGAATAAAAGCCTCTTGCGATTACGTAGCCATTTTCATGAAACTCAGCAATTTGTTCTTTTGTTAGTAAGTTAACCATCAACATTTACCTCACAATTTTGAGTTAACTATGTTATTCACAGGTGTTGAAGCATATCAATACCTGAGGGTAAGCATAGCCATAAGATTACATTGAGCCTCTCTATGAAAATGTACATGTGTTTCATTCAATCAGCTCATCTATTTAGCGGTAAAATATAACATCAGTATTTGAATATGAAAATAGTATTCATTTATAAAAATATTGACTTTGTAGCTAAATAACTCAAAATTAAAGAGATTTTGTTAGGAGTAAGAATGGCAGACAAGTATTCAGTACCGGCAGTAGATAAAGCCTTCGAGATTTTGGAATTTTTATCTGAGCAAAAAACGGGATTGACTAAAGCAGAAATTGCATGCGGAATTAATCGTAATATCAACGAGATATACCGCGTACTGATAAACTTAGAAGCAAAAGGCTATTTGGTACAAGATCCTAGTTCCTCTCGCTATAAAATGTCATTGAAGCTTTTTACTCTGACGCGGCGAATTGATCCTATGTCTCATATCGCACAAACAGCGTTGCCGGTTATGGAAGAGTTTGCCTTTGAATTTGGTGTTTCTTGTCATTTGTTTACTTTGTACAAGAGCAAAGCGATGATGGCTCTGCAGGCGAGTAGTCACGATGCTATTTCGATGCAAATCATGGAAGGGACGCTCTTTGATTTATTCTCGCTGGGAGCAGGAAAGCTATTAATGGCAAATAGCAATGCCGAAGTACAAAAGATGCTGATTGACCGGGATGAGCAGTTGAGTCAGCAAGCAAAAGATGACGAATTTTCGCTAAAAGAAACCATCCATCAGCTACGCAGAACGAAATTTTGTCGGCACGTCAGTGACAAACTCCCTGGTGTCATTGAACTCTCTAGTCTGATTGGTGCCAATGATGGAAAAATCATTGCTGCGCTGTCAATAATGGGATTAGGCTTAAATGCCGCAAAAGAACAAGCGCTAAAACAAGCGCTCGCTGATTGTACAAATAAAATTTCAACTGAGCTTAGTTTGTTGTAACAGGCTTATAGTTTTCTTTTATTAGTTGTTTGATATAAATATTGGCTTCCCATTGGTCGCATAATGGTCGTTGCGTGTGTGGCTCTAGAGGCATGTAAGGCGCAGGACCAAATTCTGTCGTAATGGGAAAGGACTGTTCTCCTCTGGCTTGCGCTTTGTCTAGTATCGATGACCACCAAGATAAAAAGCGTGCAACGGTGCTTGCATATTCAGGTGCCGTTGGATCGGCTATTTGTGGACCTTCAGAAAACCCCACACGAGAGTGAATGTGATGCATATTACCAAACATCCTATGCAATCGATCTTCTTGATCATCAAGTAAAGTGCCTGCAACACAGCACCAATGGCTTAAATCCGCGTTTAACTTGAGATCAGGGCGCGCATTCAAAAACTGTTCAGTTGTGTGGCTAGCAAAGCTAAAACGGCCGCGGTGCGTTTCATGGACTAGCTTGACGCCTGTGTATTGGGCTACTGCTTCACATTCATCAATGATCGATAGATTATCTTCGAAAGAGAAAAAATCACGGCCAGTTTGGCTATTGATAAATGTAGGCTCGGTAGAAGCGAGTAGTTCGAGCCTCTGTCTTATTTCTTTTTTATACTGCGGAATATCTAAACAAACCGTTTCGTAATGCTGAGCAATGTACTTTAATCCAGCCGATTTGATTTGCTTAATCTTGCTTAGATGCTCAGGTGAAAGAGAGAGACCCATATGGAAGGGTATTTCTATTCCGTCGAATCCACTATCTATAACTCTTTGAATAAACACATCAAAATCCATTTCGTCAAATCCCCAAATCGGGGCATAGAATTCTAATTTCATTCTTCACTCTACTTTCTAAGCTAAAATTTGCGGCTGAGTATAGGGTATGACGTGTAAATTGTTAACAAAAATTTATTGACTTTACTGTTAAACTTATACAGATTACGCAGTTATTTTGTATAGCCAAGATGTTAGGGTTTTGTAACAATTGGTGTGCTTAGTATATGCGACAGCGTGATTTGCTTATCAGTTTATCCTTGTCGAACCCCGTCAACACTATCAATGAAAATAGGACATAAATGCAAGCGCTAGACTTACTTGTGATTGGTGAACCTCTCGGTGAACTACAATGGGCAGACAAACACAGTATTGATGTTAAGTTTGCCGGAGATGTATTAAACACTGCCATTTATGCAAAGCGCTTGTTCTCAAAAATAAGTGTCGGTTTACTCACTGCTATCGGCACAGACAGATTCAGCGAAAATTTATCCGAATTACTCGATAATGAATCATTAGACAGCAGTGGCGTTAAGGTTCTAGAGAACTCCACGCTTGGCTTGTATGGCATTGAGCTATCGGAAACGGGCGAACGGAGTTTTACATATTGGCGAAATTCATCAGCTGCCAAACGTATGGTTGAAGTCCATGAAGAGAGCTTCGCAAGCCTATTGGCAAACCCTCCCAAATACTGTTTGTTCACCGGTATCACCCTAGCAATTTTAGATAATGCTAGTCGAGAAAAACTCATTTCTTTTTTGTCGTCACTATCTGCAGCAGGCACATGCGTGGCGTTTGACCCTAATTACCGCCCAATCCTGTGGGAAAGCCAGGCGGTAGCAAAGTGGTGGATGGAAAAGGCATTCGGCGCAACAGATTTGTTGTTGCCTGGTGTAGATGAACTTGAATTACTTTTTGAACTTAAAGGTGTAGACGCGTGCAATGCATTGCTGTCTAAATTCGACATCAAGGAAGTGGTATTTAAAGCGGACGATGATGGTAATTTTGTGTACATCGATAATCAAAAAACCATACACATGCCCTTTGTTCCGGCAGAAAAACAAGTTGATAGCACCGCGGCTGGTGATTCCTTCGCAGGTGCCTATTTAGGCTCTAAAATAAACGGCGCCGATCACCAAGTAGCGCTGCACAATGCACGTCAAACTGCCAGTACAGTTGTGCAATATCAAGGTGCAATTATCTCTGAAGATATTTGCGAACTTCTAAAAAATAACCAGTTAAAATAGGTATTCAGACAATGAGTAATAATGAAAAGCCCCTAAGCTTGGCTTCAAAAAGAGCAATAGAGCGCGGTTACGATACAAAAAATTCTGACTGGATGGTTGAGTTTGACGTAACACCATTAAAGGGTGACTTTGCGTTTGAAGAAGGGGTAATTCGACGTGATCCTTCGTCGGTGATTCTTGTTGATGGTAAATACCACGTTTGGTATACCAAAGGTGAAGGTGAAACAGTCGGTTTTGGAGGGGCTATTACCGATAAGGTATTTCCGTGGGATTTAACAGAGGTCTGGCACGCTACTTCAGAAGATGGTGAAACATGGAAAGAAGAAGGTCCAGCAGTCAAGCCCGGCGAAGCAGGGCGTTTTGATGACAGAGCTGTATTCACACCTGAGGTTTTGGCGCATGATGGAAAGTACTACTTACTCTATCAAACCGTACAAACACCGTACACGAATCGTCAAATTGAACAAGTGGCTATTGCTTGGGCTGATTCGCCTTACGGCCCTTGGAACAAATCTGATGCACCGATTCTTAGTCCTAGTCAAGATGGTGAATGGGACGGTGATGAAGACAGTCGCTTTAAGGTGAAAAGCAAAGGTAGCTTTGATAGTCATAAAGTCCATGATCCATGTTTATTGTACGTAAACGGCAAGTTTTGTTTGTACTACAAAGGTGAAACTATGGGGGAGGGCATGAACTTTGGTGGTCGTGAGATCAAACACGGTGTTGCGTTTGCTGATGATCCGCTTGGACCCTATACAAAATGTGAGCTCAACCCGATTTCAAATAGTGGTCACGAAGTCGTTGTATGGAATTTTGAAGGTGGCGTGGCCAGTTTGTTAACGACAGATGGTCCTGAAAAGAACACGGTTCAATTTGCCGAAGACGGAGTTAACTTCGATATTAAAGCACACATCAAAGGTGCGCCAGAGGCAATCGGCTTGTTTAGAGATCCAGAGGCTGAAACATCTCAACGCCCAGGTTTATCTTGGGGCTTGTGCCATAAATATGATGCATCATGGAACTGGAATTTTATTTGTAAATATAAGATCCGTAGACAAATATTGGATTCTGGGACTTATCAAAACAGCAACTAAGTTTGTGAGCTTTTTGCTCACAAACCTTAACAAAAATATAAAGCCAAGGTTTTAAATTGACATCAAATTACCATTTATAGTCATTATTTGTGTATTTTTAACCTCAAATTACCATTAGCATCTCACAATAATTTAACAAGGCGACGTTTTCTTTAAGTGTGATATTCATAAAACACTTGAAGAGGACATAGTCTTTAGCAAACCTGATTGTAAAGAGAGTGAATATGGCTTCTAATAAATTAAATGTAAGCGAATTTCCTGACGCATTTGCCGATAAACGTGCTGAAACGGGTATCGGCCACATGGACGACCAAAACGATCCAGTTGACATGGTGCTCAGACTAAAAGACCTAAGAAAAGCTGCACATAACGCTGCCACTTTTCAATCAGGTGCCAAGCCCGGTCGAATTGTTATCCCATCTGAAGTTGCGATCCGCGAAACTCGACAAATACCTTTTGAAGTCGATCCGCCAGAGCACAAAGGCTACCGCGATCTAGTTGACCCTTGGTTTAAACGCCCATTGGAAAAAAATTATCGCGAGAGACTACAGGCTATTATCGATGAAACTATCGATACTGCATTAGCAGCAGACAGTGTGGATGTGGTCTCTGAGTTTGCATTACCTTTACAGTCAAAAGCCTTGACCTTGTTACTCAATACACCCATGGACAAAGCGCAAACCTGGATTGATTGGGGAACCCATGTTTTCCGCAGTGAAGATTCAGATTTGGATGGCGATAAGGCCAGTATTCTTTACGATTACATTGATGAGGAAATCGACAAGGCAATTGCGTCTCCTGGTGAAGACCTCTATTCTGTGCTCCTTGCCTCTGAAGTAAACGGTAAGCGTTTAACGAAAGAAGAAGTAAAAGGTGTGATGATACTCACTTTTGCTGGCGGTAGAGATACAGTAATTAACGCAGTGACAAACACTATCGCTTATTTTTCAGAAAATATCAGTGACTTAAAACGCATCAAAGATGAGCCTGAGATTGTCAATCGCGCTGTAGAAGAACTCATTCGATATTTTGCGCCGCTTACTCAAATGGGGCGCGTCGCCACTGAAGATGCTGTTGTTTGTGAACACGCAGTTAAAGCAGATACTCGAATTTCTTTGTGTTGGGCATCAGCAAATCGCGACGAAAAAACATTTGCTGACGCGAACAAAGTCGATTTTGACAGAAAAGTTAACCCTCACGTTAGTTTTGGTTTTAGCCACCACAACTGTCTAGGTGCTACTCATGCACGTCAAATTTTACGTCAGTTAGTGGTATCCTTAGCTGAACGTGTTGAATCATTCGAAGCATTGCAGGCTGATGAAAACATCGAACAACTCGGTGAATTTTCTCGTAAAGTAGGGTTTAATAGCCTACAAATGCGTTTTTCTGCAAAATAAGCTTAAATTATCAGGAGTAAAAAATGGCAAAAGTAATTTTTATCACGCAAGCAAATGAAAGAGAAGAAGTGGAAGGGGACAGCGGTTCATTAATGGAACTTGCTGTGCAAAATGGCATTTACGGTATCGACGGTGATTGTGGCGGTGTGTGTTCGTGTGCAACCTGTCATGTATACATGGAAGCTGATGACTACGCGAAGTTAGGTGCTCCAGAAGAAGTCGAAAGTGATATGTTAGAGCTTGATGATAATGTGACCGAATATAGCCGTTTGTGTTGTCAAATTCCGGTTTCTGATGAAATCGATGGCATGACATTTACTGTTGCTCCAAAGTAAATTTAAGGCAAGTGTAAATGCAAAGTACTGAAATGAATGAAACTGATGTAAATCAAAATGTTGTTGTCATAGGTGCCAGCCACGGTGGCGTAAACTTTGGTTTTTCGCTTCGTCAACAGGGGTGGCAAGGAAGTATAACGCTCGTTGACAGTGATCCCGAGTTACCGTATCACCGTCCGCCATTATCGAAGAAGACCTTACAATCTGAAGAGTGTTTGTCTACACCACTCAAAGCAGAAAAGGCTTATACAGATAGCAAGATTGATTTGCGCCTTGGGGTAACGGTTGACGCAATTGATCGTGAGAATAAACAACTGACGCTCAATGGTGGCGAAAGCTTGCCATATGACAAGCTGGTCATTGCGACAGGTTGTTCTGCGTTTATTCCACCTATTCCAGGTTTACTTAGTCAGAGTAAGTATTTTGCTATGCGCACCTTTGCCGACGTTCAGGCAATTCAGGCTGCGCTCAACGAAAGTAATGATAAGGAAGTCGTGATTATTGGAGGCGGATATATCGGCCTCGAATCAGCCTCGTCTTTTGTATCTTTGGGTGCCAAAGTTACGGTTATTGAGAAGCAAGAAAAAATCTTGTCCCGTGTGACCTCATCGGTTATGTCTGAGTTTTTATCCGATTTACACGTAAGTAAAGGCATTGCACTAGAGACAGGTAAAGACGTTGTTGAAATTAAACAAGTTGGCTGTAAGCAACTTGTTGTTTGTGGTGATGGTAGTGAGTATTCCTCCGATTTTATTTTGGTAGGCGTGGGTGTTCGCTTAAATACACAACTCGCTATAAATGCAGGGTTGGTGGTAGAAGAAGGCATAAAAGTCAATGGTGTTTGCCAAACTTCCGATCCAGATATCTTTGCGATTGGTGATTGTACGAAGCACTACAGCACTGTTTATGACCGTTGGATCCGCTTGGAGTCTGTGCAAAATGCAGTTGATCAAGCGAAAGGCGCAGCCCAATTTTTAGCAAAAGGCACAAGCCCAGCACCTGTCGTTCCTTGGTTTTGGTCTGACCAATATGAGTACAAGTTACAAATTGTTGGTTTATCCCAAGGTTATGACGAGTTGGTAGTGCGAAAAGAAGATGAAGGTCAGTTTTCTGTCTGGTATTTCTTGGGTGAGCGCTTGTTGTGTGTAGAAGCAGTAAACCACACTAAATCTTACGTACTGGGTACCCAGATCATCAAAAAAGGCTTGTTAGTCGACAAAGCCGCTATCTCTGATAGCAGTGTTGCGTTGTCTAAAGAACTAATAATAAAGCAATAAGCAAAACCAATCAGAGCTGACGCCTATATTGATGAGGCGTCATGTTAAAGTGCTGTTTAAACTGACGAATAAAGTATGATGGGCTAGAAAAACCCAGATTGTAAGATATGTCAGTGACAGAATCGTCAGATTGACTGAGCATTCTAGCAGCACTATATAATTTATGTTGAACGAGATAGTCGGAATAAGGCACTCGAAAGTGCTTTTTAAACAAGCGCGAAAAATATGAGGGTGACAAGTGACATTTTTCAGCTGCTTGCTCCAAAGAGTAATGAATAGTTAACTTATTCCTAAATTCGTCAACAATCGGAGCCAGCTTTTTAAAACCCGTGCTTGCGGATAGATGAGTTTGTGCATTCGTCATACTACTTTTACCATATTCGCAAACAAAGGTAATTAGTGTAATCAGCAACTGTGTACACGTTGCACTTTTGGGATTGCTATTGTATTCGCTTAGCATCCAAGCCAGCAATTCGTGTATCCGAGTTTGTGCACTTTTATCGAATTGAAGGTGTAGACCTGTTTTTAATAATTCGGAAAACTGTGCCATCAAAGGCGCATTGAATACATCAGGCACAAACTGCACTATGTACCAAGATTTGGCTCTTGGGCTGAGTTCGAAATTATGAGTTTCCATTGCGGGTGTAAAGACCGCATCGAAATCAGACAGTCTTGACTCACCTTGATGATAAAAATAGGTGCCGTCAATTTGTTCAAAAAAAATGAATTCGTGTACTTGGTGAAAGTGCACAAAACAAGAATAACTATCATGCTGAAGATGGCTTACATGATGAATTTCAAAATCGTAACCGTCTTTAATACTGAACGGTTCGCAATATATCGTAGGTTGCTTCATTGATATCTAAACAATTATTTTAGATAAAAAGTGTAAAATGAGGAGTCAGCATTTACAAGTTTAAGGCTACAATTGCGGGTCGAAAGCGCGTTTTTTCTTCGATACTGTCAATATTAGATTGCTAATAAACCTGTGACTCCGTGATTGTTATAAACTTAAGGAGTGTAAGATGGCCGTTCAACGTTTAGAAGTATCAGGGAGCAAGTTTTCGCCGGAAAACTTTGTTACCTTGACGGTGTATAGTAGCCATTTAAATGGGCGAGCTGATATTTCGGTATATCGTGAAGCCTCAGAGAGTAAAGATTTACCGATTGTCATTTTATTACACGGTGTATATGGCAGCCATTGGGTTTGGTCGCAGTTAGGTGGTGCGCACGAGGTGTACGCGACCTTACGCAAAGCGGGCTTGCCAGAGTGCGTGTTGGTTATGCCTTCTGATGGCGCACATCAAGAAGGTAGCGGTTATTTGCCTTTAGAAAACGCCAACTATGAAAAATGGATTGTTGAAGACGTGATCGATGCCGTTATTCAAACACAGGATATGTGTTCTAAAGATTCAAGTGTTTATATTTCGGGACTATCAATGGGCGGTTATGGCGCGCTAAGGCTAGGGGCTAAATATCCTTCTGTTTTCGCAGGGATATCAGCGCATTCTTCGATCACGCAACTGGATGACTTTGTCCACTTTGTTGACGAAAAAACGCGAGAACCTTTGAGCAAACATAGCGACGAATACAACGGCGATGTGTTCGACACCTTAGTTGCCAATCAAGACAAGCTTCCTCCATTGCGTTTTGATTGCGGAAAAGATGATGTATTGTTTGAAGCTAATCAAGCACTTGTTGCCAAACTAGAAAAAACAGATATCACTTTTTCTTTTGATGCATTTAGTGGCGAACATGCTTGGGAATACTGGAATGAGCATTTGGCAAAAACCCTGCAATTTTTTGCGGATCTGGAAGCCAAAGATAAGGTGTAGATTTTGCGTATGCTTGTGTCGTCTATACAGTGCTTGCTTCTGTAAGACAAAGAAATCCGCAAAAAACACCTCGGAATAAATAAAAAAGCCGCATCAACCTAAGACTGCGGCTTTTTTTTTTGTGCGTCAGTGCCACTAGGGCGCACGTTATAAATAAATCCTGTCTTTACTCTTTTTCAAGCCGTTGTTGATACATGTTGTAAGTCACGTCTTTAACAGCATCTATTAGATGAGGGTAGGGGATATCCGCGACATTAACAAAACCAATGTTTGCGTTCTCACCATCGAATGCCCGCCCAGTAAGAGGTTCGTCAACATATTGAAACCAATGAGCGCCAACCATATAAGGTTTAGACAAAACACTTGCCATGTAGTCCTTATACATTTGTGCACGATCCTGTTGGTCTGAGGCATGCACTATCCCAGGATTAAACATACCCGAGTCAGAAGACGTACCTATATGGAATTCACCGATAACCGTGGGTAAATCTACTTCTTCCAAAAAGTCCCAAGCATGCGGCTGTACACCTTCTTCATATATGTTGAAACTGAGTACATCGGAGTATTTTAATGATGCTTTGATTATTTCATCGGGCATGCCCCAGTTGGCCATACGCGCACCCATGTATAGGTGGTTGGGCAGGGCTTTTTCTAGAGTATTGTGCACGACAACAAAATATTGTTCGCCCAATGCTTCTAGTAAGCTAGACAAATCAGCTACCAATTTATCTGAATATTCAGTAAACTCAACACCCGCATCTAAAGCAGACCAATCCGCTATATTTGTGTTCCATGCCTTGTTTAGCGCGTCAATGCTGCCGTACTTTGCTTTTAATCGCTCACTAAATGCCGCTTTTGCTGGGCTGTCTTGTACCGATTTTGACAGTGCATCTAAAATCACGCCATAACGCTGAGGAACAGTCCCCGTGCGCTCTCCCCAACTTTTTTCATTATCAATAAAGATACCTGCACACCAAGGCGAGCCTTTCACCTTCCTCTTTAATACATCAATGGTGTATTGAGCGCGTTCAGCGAACACAGGATCGAAGGGATCGGGCATTAACCCCCAGTGATTCTTATAACCAGATAAGGTTTTAAAATCGCCAATTATCCATCCATTGGCAAAGTATGGTACTTGCTTGGCAGCATAAAAGGCCGGATCAACCCAGTTACCAAATGAAGTAAATCCCCAATCGCGCATTCTATCAATTGTTACCTCTTCCCATTTTCGCAAATAGGATTCATTGCCATCGTTACCATATCGCCTATGCAAATTTGCTCGATAAAAACTGAATGTTTCACCATAGGGAATCGCGCCTTTGTGAGTCGAACGACGATAACTGTAGTGTTCAGCTAAGGGATGATCATAATCCGGTAGCCAAGTAAACATATCGTTTCGAAGTGGTGAGATAACATAATTTTGCGCTTTTATATCATTGGGTATTTTAATGATACCCATCGAATCTTCAGGTGTTACTTCTTCTGCGCGTCGTTTGCGGATTTCCGGTGCATCATAGTCAATACCAGTAAGCGTAGTCATATTCGCCATGCGAACATTGGCAGGACCGTGAGAGAAAAATACATAACCTTCTGGGTCAACCATCCACCATTTTCCGTCTACTTTTTCGGTACGAAAGTAACCGGTAGCTTCTAATTTGGGACCTTTAGTATAACCACCAAATTTTGAACGGTGTTCAGGACCTTTTGATGCGGCGAGGGCAGCAAGCTCTGCATTAGCTAAGGCTTTTAATTCACTCTCAGACTTTACTTTGCCTGCATAGTCCATCATGGTATTTTGACCAAACTGGTCAACTATGCCTTTCATCCAGTTTGGATCAGATGGTGGGTTTTTTCTGATGCGTAGGTTGTTTATTTCCAAAGTTTTGTCTTCTAGCGTGCCGATCATGAAAATATCGACTTTGGCTAGTTTAGATAAGTCTGGTTTGCCGCTGCGCCAAGAGCGCCAGACCATCATCGTGCCTGCATCTGGCCAGATAGGGGCGTCACCCCAAAGCCCTGTTTCAGTTTCAGCTTCCATTCCCGTAATCGGAACAAAAATAGTACCTTCAAAGCCTTTTGCTAAACTCAAAGAGTGACGCTGGCTTTTACCCTCTGGGTTTTCGAGCGATAAGTACAAGTGCGCCGAACTCTCACTCACATTTTTCACGTCAATCGCAATGTTATGAGCAGGTAAGTTTGATAAATCCCAAGGACTATCAGGTTCAATACGCATTGTTGGGATACTTGCGTCCTTGGAGAATATCACTTGCAGTTTATTTTTGGAATCTAGATATTGGGTCTCTATACCGTCGAGGTCGACTTTGTGCGCTAATGCCTCCTCAGAAAATGTGATTAAATCGGTAAGAACCTGCTCAGTACCAGCAATGGCCTCGTTTGTCTGAACGTTTTCTTGTTCATTGGCCAAATTAGCTTCGTTTTGACAAGCGCTGATCAAGAGTGTTGAACTTAAGATGAGGCTAATATTAAAAGACAGTTTAGATATTTTGTGCAGCATTATTGATGATTCCTGAGTTCTGATTTGCAGTATTAATATGCAAGGTAATGACTATCCCGATCATTTTTATGATAACCAAAACTTCTAATTGTTAGCAATATGCTGTTAACAATAAACAAACATTATTTAAATGAAATGTTGCAAAATGAGTGAGTTGTTAAAATCCTCTGTATTAATTTTAACAAATTGTGTGTAATATGTATTTTTAAATGTGTTATGACGGTTGCATTAACTGATCTAACGGTTAAAAATAACATCATAGTCGAGCGCGCTGGCAGCGGAAAGCGAGAGTGCGTGATGAAAAACAGATCAAACAACTTCAGCCACCTTCATGGTGTATACAGTTGTTCGATAAACACGGCGGGTAAACAGTGAAAATAACGGACGTAAAAGCGTATGCATTCTGGGCGGGTTTTAGAAATGTATGTGTGGTAAAAGTAGAGACAGACGAAGGCATATACGGCTGGGGAGAATCTGGGCTTTCCGGACGGGAAAAAGCAGTAATGGGTGCCATAGAGCACTTCAGGCAGTTTTTAATCGGTCAGGACGCGTTTAACATAGGCGGTATGTGGCAAGAAATGTACCGCAGTCAGTATTTTGAGAGAGGGAGAGTCCTCAGTGCTGCTATTGCTGCTATAGACATTGCGCTTTACGATGTGAAAGGTAAGGCCTTAGGCGTCCCTGTTTATCAGTTGTTGGGTGGAAAACAACGAAATCAAATACCGCTATTTGCCACGAGTATCAAACCCCATGGAAGAGAAGTGGTCGACGATGCAATTCGTCTTTACCAAGAGGGTTGGCAATGTATTCGTTTGACTACCGGTGAGCATGGCGATAGCACGAAGCCCACTCGTTACGAGCCACGCGATGCGCTGCCACTGGCCGCAGATAGCCTCAACAGTATTAGAGAAGAGTTGGGCAATAAGGTGGTGTTAGGCATTGATTTTCATCACCGTCTATCCGTGGCAGAAACTGTCTCCTTTACGGAAAAGTTAGCACCCGGCACGCTCGATTTCTTGGAAGAGCCCATTCGAGCTGAATCGCCCGAGGCATATAAAATGCTGCGTCAAATGACAAATGTTCCGTTTGCTATTGGAGAAGAATTTACCAGCAAATGGCATTTTGCTCCCTTTGTAGAATCTAATTTGACCAACTTCGCTCGGATTGATGTGTGCAACGCAGGTGGGTTTACAGAGTCAATGAAAATAGCAGCCATGTGTGAGGCACACTACATTGATATGATGCCGCACAATCCTCTAAGCCCTTTATGTACCGCTGCTTCTATTCATTTTTGTGCGGCAATTAACAATTTGTCTTGGTTAGAAATTTTGGAATATACAGACAATAACGGTGATTACGACCGTTATTTTGTTAATGCGCCAGTCATAGAAAACAACATGTTGCAGGTATTGTCAGTGCCGGGCCTAGGCATTGACGTTAACGAAGAACTAGTAAAAGAACAGTCATTCAAGTTTTGGGAAGCGCCACGTCTACATAAAGATGATGGAAGTTACACAAATTGGTAATGGTTGCTAATTAGAACAATAATTAAAGTGAGTAGAATTATGCAAGACGCTGAGAAGTCGACGCAAGAATCGACCCTTGCCACGGAGCAAGAAGTCGCTAAAAAAGGGCGCTACGGTATTCTCGCAATGGTGTTTATCACCGTTGTGATTAACTATATGGATCGCACAAATATTTCTGTTGCCGCAGGGGCGCTTAGTGAAGATTTGTCGCTTACTACTGTGCAAATGGGATTGATTTTCTCTGCTTTTGGTTGGACCTATTCTATTTTTCAAATCCCAGGCGGCATTACAGTTGATTTGATAAAAATTCGTATTTTGTATCCATTTATTCTTACTGCTTGGTCGATTGCCACCATTGTTCAAGGCTTAGTGAGCTCCTTTGCCGCTTTGGTTGGTTGTAGAATGGCAATCGGTGTTTTTGAGGCACCCTCATACCCATGTAACAATAAAGTGGTCACCCAATGGTTTAACGAAAATGAGCGCGCCGGCGCGATTGCCGTTTATACCTCTGGGCAATTCATTGGTTTAGCCTTTTTACTTCCTGTGTTAGCTATTATTCAAGAGTACTTTGGTTGGCGTGGTTTGTTCATTATTTCTGGCGTGGTGGGCATAGTATGGGCAGTGGTTTGGTACATTCTTTACCGTGACCCCGAAGACAACACAACAGATCAAAAAGCCAAAGTAGAAAAACAAGAGGAAGCACCGGCGGTAATGGAAAACACGAAGTTTACCGTGAAAGACATTGCGAAAGTGTTCATGGTAAGAAAATTGTGGGGTGTTTACATTGGTCAATTTTGCTTGGGTGGCGTGTTGATGTTTTTCCTTACTTGGTTCCCCACTTATTTAGTTGAATACCGTGGCTTAGATTTTATTAAGTCAGGATTCTTAGCTTCTATTCCATTTTTAGCGGCGTTTTGTGGCGTCTTGGTGTCAGGATTTGTATCAGATGCCTTAACACGTAAATGGGGAGTATCAAAAGAAGTCGCGCGCAAGGCTCCTATTATCGCTGGCATGTTACTATCAACGAGTATCATCGGTGCTAACTATACTGACGACACATTTTGGATCGTGACCTTTTTATCTATTGCTTTCTTTGGGAATGGCTTGGCCTCTATTGCATGGATATTTGTTTCACTGCTATCACCCAAGCGATATTTAGGCTTGGTCGGAGGCGCTATGAACTTTATTGGTGCGCTTTCAGCTGTATCTGTGCCTGTTATTATCGGTTTTCTAGTCAGTGGTGGTGACTTTAGACCTGCTTTAGTGTTTATTTGTGCTTTAGCGGTTGCGGGAATGTGTTCTTATTTATTCCTAATCGGAAAAATTGAAGAAGTAAAATTGGATTAAACGACAGAGAAGTATATGACCTTATCTAGACAAGGAATATTAGCGCAAATTTTACAAGAACGCGTAGTCGGTATTGTAAGATTAAAAGAACAAAATCAAGTAGCTGAGTGCTTAGCGTGTTTGATTGAAGGGGGAATGCGTTGCTTAGAAATTACGTCTAATACTCCTGGTTATGTTGAAGAAATTGCAAAAGCACGCGCACGCTTTCCAGACATCTTGATTGGTGCGGGGACGATTACCAATGCTGAAAAAGCCCATCTCGCGGTCGAAGCGGGCGCGCAGTTTTTGGTGACGCCCAATATTAACGAAGACGTTGTTAAGCTTGCCCACGAAGCTGATATCCCCGTGCTAATGGGCGCTTTAACGCCAACAGAAATAAATCTTGCAGTCGAGTGGGGCGCTGATATTGTGAAACTTTTCCCAGCGGGTGATATTGGTATTGGTTACTGTAAAGGGATCATGGGACCGTTTAATGATATCCCTTTGATGGCTGTGGGTGGAGTCAGTAAGGAGAACGTGGTTGAATGGTTGCAAGCAGGTATTGCCGGTGTGGGAATTGGTAGTCAGCTATGCCGAGCAGTCAGCAACGAAGAAGACAAACGTGAACATACTGAATATGTGAAGGGGTTCATGCGCTTAGTTAAACAATCGACGCAACATTAGATGACCACTATGAAGATAAAAGACTTAAAACTAGCAATCGCATTATGTGTGATTTTCTTTTCACTCCGATCTCATGCAGGTCCAGATGTTGAGATAGTAGACAAAGAAGCCCTAGCCATACTATCTGCAGACGCCAAGCTAGTTAAATTGGCTGAAGGCTTTAAATGGACAGAAGGCCCGCTTTGGGTCGACAAAGACGGTGGGTATTTGTTGTTTTCTGATATACCCAATAACCAAGTGCTTAAATACAGTGATCAAGCAGGCTTATCGGTATACCTTGAACCGTCGGGCGCAACGGGTATTGCGCCACATGATTCTAAGCAGGGATCGAATGGTTTGCTGTTAAACAACGAAGGGCAACTCGTTTTGCTTCAACAAGGTGATAGACGCGTTGCGGTAATGGATGCACCGTTACACTCACCCGTGCCTAAATTTATTACTCTAGCAGGGGAGTTTGACGGTAAACGATTCAACAGTCCTAATGATGCGGTTTACCACAAAAATGGTGATTTATATTTTACTGATCCTACTTATGGGCTGACGGGCGGTGCAGAGAGTCCTCATCGAGAGTTAGACGTTATGGGTATTTATGCCGTTTCGCCGGATGGTTCGGTCAGATTGATAGACGACAGTATCAAATTCCCAAATGGTATTGGTTTGTCGCCCGACAACCGCAAGTTGTACGTGGGTGTATCGGACAATGAGATGCCGCGTTGGTATGCATTTGATCTGGACAAGAGCGGGAACGCGAGTAATAAACAAGTGATATATGATGCCTTTGAATACAAGAAAAAATCGGGGCAGCCAGGGTATCCCGACGGCATGGCAGTGAGCTCGAAAGGCATTATCTTTGGCACAGGGCCAGGTGGTGTATGGGTATTTTCACCAGAAGGCAAACTCCTAGCCAGAATTCAAACAGGCAAAGCAACGGCAAATTGTGCCTTGTCGGCAGATGAAAAGACCTTGTTTTTAACTGCCCATGATGTGGTTTATTCCTTCCCTCTAAAGTGAGAGTCCAAGGTGAGGGGGTTGTCGTTTAGCTCCTCCCTCAGCGCGGTACATTTTCTAAAATTTGTTAGTCTGCCTTACATTTTCTGACATTATCACCGCATTTTCTGATTTATATTGATGCTATAGTTTTCAAAAGGATGAAAACTTAGATGACTTATGTATAAGGTTATTACTCAAACAAAATTTTTACTGATTCTACTTTTAAGTACCTTTCTATTGGCCTGCTCGAGCGGGAAGCATAGTCGGCTCACTCCGCCCTTAGAAAATCAGTCGCTATCTTCTTATATTGAGAGTCAAGATTTTTCAGGTTCGATTCTAGTCGCGAAAAAAGGCGATATATTGTTAAGTCGAGGTTTCGAATATGCAACGCGTAGAAGTGATATTAAAAATACACCACATACTGAATTTCGTATTGGTTCCATTTCCAAGCAGTTTACTGCGGTGGCTATCCTCATGCTTGAAGAACGTGGTTTGCTGTCAACAGAAGACCCAATATCCAAATGTATACCGCAATTTCCTGATAGCGACAATATTTTGATAAAGCACTTATTGAACATGACCAGTGGCATTGTTAACTATACGGAATTGCCTGAGTTTATGGGCTTTAGAAAGGATAGTCACACGCCCGAGTCGCTGATTAACATCTTTAAAGATGAATCAAAACTATTTGCAGCTGGACAGCAACTTAAGTATTCAAATTCTAACTACGTACTACTAGGCTGTATTATTGAGCTAATTACGGGTATGACTTACGCAGACTTTATTCAAGAAGAAATTTTCAATAGACTGGATATGCGAGACAGTCGCTATGGCAGTGATGTTATTGGCTTTGGGAAGGTTGCGCAGGGGTATTTGCATGATATGCCGGTCGCCACGATTTCTATGACTGTGCCTTACGCGTCTGGGGCTTTGTCCTCTTCTGTTAGTGATTTATATAAGTGGCACAAAGGGTTGAGCGAACGTTCCTTGATCTCCGAAGCATCTACGCAAAAAATGTATAGTGTTGGATTAGCTGACTATGCTTTTGGCTGGATAGTCTCGAAAAATAGCGAAGGAGAACCATTCTATCAACACGGAGGTGGTATTGATGGCTTTAGTAGCCACATACTGCGTTCGGAACAAAGCGGTTATTTTATTGCTGTTTTGTCAAATGATCAGGCATTTCCGACAGGGCAATTGGCTCAAAATATTATGCAAATCATTCACTAGTGTTTTTAGAAAGATGATTTGCTAAGCTAATTTTGACGATAGTGCCTTATGATGTTTTCACCTCTAGACAGGTCGCTAATAGTTCTCAGAAGGGCCCGGGTTAGGCGCTTCAGGCACCGCACTCACATCAATTTTAGGAAACGCTTCATGCCAATCATTGATCGAAGTTTGGCGTAGGTCGTCTATAAAAGCATCAATGCGATCAGTATCAACCGAATGCATCACAAATATGTGCGAATAAGAGCGTTGTTGTTGCTTGCCTTCCGAAATGGGTACCCACAGTCGATTAGTATCGAGCGACCATTTGTAGTTTAACGTTTCGTTAACTAGCCGAAAACGAACAGTTAAACTCAATTTGGAACGAGCTATCCATAAATTAACATCGTCACCAAACTTTTGTTTCAACTCGGCTTCAAATTTAAATAGTTCAGTTTCTAAGTAAGCGGCGACTTGTTCAGTCTGTAAAGCCTTTTGCATATTGTCTTCGTAGCTCATTCTTGAGAAATAGTCCCAAAAAATCATGGGTGAAAAGGCTGACCTAGAGCCGCCTAATGTTGTATCAGGCGTCCCCAAAAATGAAGCCGCTGCATCTGGTGGTGTAAGTTGATAAGCGGTGCGAGTTAGAAATACACCGGATGGCCATGGCCCGCCCAACCATTTATGCATAGAGCAACCTACGCTCATTACAGCAGGATTGCGAAAATCAAATATGGGACCTTTATATTCAATAAGGCCGCGATTATATGCCATTTCTACAAAAGGCAGATAAGCGGCGCCGAGAGCACCGTCTACATGTAACCAAAAGCCGCGGCGGATGTCATATAGTTTTTGTCCATCATCTCCAATCCCGTAACAAACTTTACGTTCCCACAACCAAGGATATTGTTGCCCGAGCGTTTCAAACATTGTGTTGATCGCAGGAACATCATCATAAGCACCTTTCCAAGTGGTGCCTAAATTTGCCACAACTATCGGAGGATAACCACGAGATACGAAGAATGAAACAAGCTTAGTGAGTTCTTCAACTCTAACCGAACCAGACTTTGGGTTGTCCTGATCGTAATCATGTGAAGGCACCATGTCTGGCCAATCACCATCTTGAGTTATAGGGCACTGCCCAGGGTATAATTTGTCGCCAAGTTGTTTGAACGTAGGCAGTTCTAGGAGGGTAGCTGCTTTTTCGACTGAATAGTGTACATCTTCTGAATAAAATATAACGGGAGAGTAAGCGTTTTCGTTGTTATTGTCATTTTCGATTGGTTCACTTGTAACGAAGTGGTGCCCTCTGGTTTCCCTACCTCTGCGTGTAATCGATGCTATTTTGTCTTGCGACTGCTGCTTCTCCAGCAATGAACGCCCTTTTAAGTAGTCTCTTGCATTGTACAAACCATAAATGTTACCTTCCGTGAAGCCCATTGTAAGAACATAGCCCCAATAACGCTGTCCGGCATCTTCTTGTTCCGAGTCTTCTGTGTGCGGCCATTTGTTATTCCAAAGTGCAGCAAAATAATCTAACACCGCACGTTCGCAAAACTTTGAATTTAAGGTATAACGTCCGCTGCTGAACGGGTCGCCAATATTGTTTGCATGCATATCCAAAAGATAGGGATAACGCCCTGCATAATCTTGGTCTTGGTTACCCTGAAAACCCGCAAAACTTGCGTGCTGCGTATCAATAAATTCTTTAAATTGAGCGAGCGCATCATCCCGCTCAGCATCATTCAAACCCGTCGGCGGAATTTCAAATTTGCGATAATCAATCTGTGGAAATGAACCCACAACATCCGATGGCGGCACGCTAACGTACACCTCGTTTGGGTCATTTTCGGGTGAGCTAATTTCTGCTCCTGCTGGTACTTGCTCACACCATGCGATTTGCTTAGGTCCGTAAGGAACACGGCTATTTTTAGACATACCATTCTCCAGTTTTCAGTAACCAAGACGCCCTCCGTTGAACATCCTCCGACTGCGTTACGGTCAAACGGTAAGCCGAAACGATTAACTATACTTACTTCAAGTCAGGCATCGATTCGACTAAAAAGGTTTCTCTAAAACATTGCTTACTTGTTTTGACTTGTGAAATTTCTTCTACGAGTAACTTTATGCCAATTTAATCTTTTATTGGATAAAATAAAAGATAATTAGGCTTGGAAATCTACCTCAATTCAAAGTAATAAATACCACTTTCTATCTCGGTAGAATAATCGTAATTTTCGCGATTTATAATAAACTTTGATGCGTCCTCATTACCAATCAAAATACCATAAAAACCTCTCATGACACTGCTTCCTGATTGAAATACATGAGCATCTAAATCTGTATCATAATGATATTCTTTGAAACCTAAAGCCAGCATTAATGTGATTAGCTGGTCTAATGTTGACTTCGAAGGAATAAAGTTATCGGTGTTTAACTCTATTAAATTTATCCAATTCATGTATTTTTGTGTGGAAGCGCTTTTTATGTACTCATTGTAATGCCCCCCTTCAGGCGGTACACCATAGCTTTGTGCCGACACATTAATGATTACACCGTTGACAATAATTAGGTCATCACTCAGGTTAATTAACTGAGATACCCTTTCATTATACATCATGGATGAAAGCGCGGTTACTTTATCACTTTTTGATTTCTCTGAATAATACTCTTCATTGTATGAGGGAGTGCACGAATTTGTAAAAAATATAATTGTTAAGATGAAAAATAATCGCGACATTACCACGTCCTGTTATGGCAAAGAGTGCTGTTGTGGTCAGTAGAACAACTATATAGATAGTTTGCAAGCGCTTAGCTTCTTCTGATTGCTTTGCTAATTCGGTGTTCTTCCTCTAAAGCTCAACCCCCGCCTGTTTTGCTCACAAAAATGTTCATTCAAATCGGAGAATAACTGACGAAACAGCCCACTCAGCTCTTTGCTGCCGTCTTTATTGGTAGGAAGTGCCTTTGCCAAATCAACTAATATTATTTTGGGCTAGTGCTTTATGTTGACTGTGAGTATTCAAACTCAGGTTGGCACACCGCGACAAGGGCATAAATGAGGAAGTCCATTGTCGCTGAGGATACTGGGCTGCGATGACCGACTAAATTTTAAGCGCAGCGAGTATCTCCATATATGCTAACTAGACTCCCTACAATTCAAAACAATTTCTTTGACACCGGCGACAAAGCAGTCGTTTCCATCATAAGCTGTTGCTTGTATGTTCATGTGTTTGCACGCGAGCAAATAACGCTCGTTCAAATGCTCGGAGCCGACTATAGCCACTTTTTGCCCCACTTTTGATTGCAATTCATGCCCTATAAGCATGCCAGATATGTAGTCGGCTACTTCGCTTTCCTGAATCTGCGCAAACAGCATATGTGTTCTGGCTAAAAACAATCGATGGGTCAATTGTCCGTCTTGGGCGTCGTTGATTCCGCGATAAAACGCAGTGCTTGAAAACTCATGTTTGTCAGCTTTTTCACTTGCCAGAATACTGTGTTTATCTAAGATGGAGAATAATTCTCCTGTCATGTAAGTTGCAAAACTGAGGATCTGGCCTTGTTCAAACACGACGTGTTTGCTGTGCGTGCCCGGAAAAACAGCTTCGAATTGATGGGCTTTCAGTAGTGATGCTAAACCAAAAATTTGTATTTCTTCGCCGCGCATGACGTCTTTGCCAATCGACGATGTATAACTGACACCGGGTACAATTAGGGCTTCTGGCCCCCATGGCAATTGGAAATTAAACAAAGAGTGACATAAGTCTCCAGCGCTCATGGGGCAGTTGACATAATCAACATTATGCCAACCTTTTGCTGAACCAACCATTCCGGCCATGATGATTGGCATAGCTTTATAGTCGGGTTGCCATTTTTCTAGAATGGACGCAAGAGCGCGAGCAAAGTTGCCGTCATTGATGGACAAAAGCCCAATGTTCGCGGCAGTTTCACTGATCAACTCGTTGTTGCTATCAAGCAAAAAAGCACGAAAATTGGTCGTTCCCCAATCAATAACAATGACTTTAGAGTTTTTGTTTATCATCCATTATGCTCACAAATTTGCTTTTAATCTTACGGTTATTACACACAATTATGGCCTGTTGAGCCTAGCTTTGCAATTTTTAACAAGCATTGGGGGCTTTCATATCTGGGCGGGATTAGCCTGCGCTGAATAGTCATGCCAAATGTAAGCCCTAGCCAAAAAATGGCTACTTGCTGTTACCGAAAAACCGCTTAATTTGTCGGTGTAATAAGTGGCATAAATCGGTTACCATACACAGGTTTGTCAGTAGTTGAGTGTTCAGTGTTTTGCATAAACAAAAAATAACTCAGGCCTCAGTCCATCATAGCGATGCCAGCAAAAAAGCGAATGAAATTGCGCTTCCTGAAGAGGTGGCAACAGCGATCGAAATCAATGGCATCAGCTTTGTTGTGATGATGCTCACGCCTTATGATATCGAAAATTTTGTTCATGGCTTTTTGTTTACCGAAGGTATTGTAGATAACACTTACGACATTCATGGGATAGAGTTATCCAGCAGCACTGAGGGTATCACCGCTCACTGTGAGGTGGCGAAGCGTTGTATGCAGGGTTTGCAAAATCGTCTCAGAGCAATGCGAGGTGCGGGCGGTTGCGGCGTTTGTGGCACGCAAGCTTTGTCCCAAGTTTTTCCTGAATTACCTCGTTATGCAGCTTCATCTGTTGCGAAAACGATTTCCCTCGAATCAAATCAATTACGTCAATTGCGCAAAAGGGTAAATAAATTTCAGCAACGCGCACAAAATAGTGGTGCCATGCATGCTGCATTTTGGCTAAATACTGACTTGGATATTGAATACTGTCAGGAAGACATTGGTCGCCACAACGCTTTAGATAAACTGATCGGCCGGTTAAGACTAAATAATGTAGGGGCTGAGGCTGGCGCAGTACTGATAACCAGTCGGTGTGGTGCTGAGTTGGTGCACAAAATCGCGCGTTTTGGCACGAGTGTTTTGATCAGTTTCGCCTCGCCAAGCGACTTAGCCCTTAAACTAGCCAAGACATACAATATAACGCTTATTCATGTTCCCAAAACAGACGAGCCGCGAATTTACTAAATTTAGAGAATGCTATGAAAGACAACAAGATCACAATTAACAAGCCGAATAAAGCGGGGGGGATGCCTTCAGTGACATCTACCTTCAAGCAGCTTGTGCAAAGTAGGCGTGTCAAAAGCAACATTAAAAACTTGTTGAAGGTAAATAAAGCGGGGGGCTTTGATTGCCCCGGATGTGCATGGGGTGACAGCACTGAAGGGATGCTGCATTTTTGTGAAAATGGTGCCAAGGCCATTGCTTGGGAATCAACGGAACAAACCGTTGGACCTGAGTTTTTTGCCAAGTACAGTGTACAAAAACTCAAAAAACAAAGTGATTACTGGCTCGAATACCAAGGCAGGCTGACACATCCGATGCGTTATTCTAAGGAATCAGGGCACTATGAAGAAATTTCGTGGCAAGATGCCTTTGCGCTAATTGGCTCAAAACTTAAGTCATTAGCGTCACCGAATGAAGTAGAGTTCTATACATCTGGCCGTGCAAGCAATGAAGCCTCATACCTATATCAATTATTTGGTCGAAGCTTAGGCACAAATAATTTTCCTGATTGTTCTAATATGTGTCACGAAGCAAGTGGCGTTGCTTTGTCAAAATCTGTGGGCGTGGGCAAAGGCACCGTGGTGTTGGACGATTTTTATGCCGCTGATGCGATATTTGTATATGGGCAAAACCCAGGCACCAATCACCCTCGTATGATGAACGCCTTGCGCAAGGCGGTAAAAGGTGGTTGCAAAATTATCACTATTAATAATTTAAAAGAGGTCGCCTTAGAAAAATTCGCCAGTCCACAAAATCCGGTTGAGTTGTTGACATCAAAATCGGTTGATATCAGTCATTTATATTTATGCCCAAAACTAGGTGGCGATATGGCTTTTATTCGCGGCTTAGCTAAAACTATCTTTGAGCGTTACCCAGACAGTATTCACTGTGATTTTGTCTATGACCACACGCAAGGCTTTGAAGATTATGCCAAAGCCGTTAAGCAAACTTCTTGGGAGAGCATCGTTGAGCAGTCAGGTATAGACAAACAATCAATCATGCAGGCTGCCAATGTTTTTGCTCACAGTAAACGCGTTATTTCGACTTGGGCAATGGGTTTGACACAGCATAAACACTCTGTTGCCACCATCCGTGAAATAGCCAATTTACATTTATTGACCGGACAGTTAGGTAAAAATGGGGCGGGTTTATGTCCTGTGCGTGGGCATAGCAATGTGCAAGGAAATCGCACAATGGGTATCAACGAAAAACCGCCGCAAGCTTTACTAAATAACTTGAGTCGCGTGTTAGATCACGCTATGCCGCAAGAGCATGGTCACAATGTATATGCTGCTTTAAAAGCTTTGCATAACAAACAAAGTAAGGTCTTAATTTGTTTGGGCGGTAACCTGGCGGCAGCCGCACCGGACACTGAATTTACTCAGCAAGCAATCCGTGCAGCCGAGCTTAACGTGCAGATTAGTACTAAACTGAATAGGACGCACTTGTTGGTTTCGGAAGATGCCTTGATATTGCCTTGCTTAGGACGCACGGAAGTTGACCAGCAAATGGCAGGCGAGCAAAAAATTACCGTAGAAGACACTTTTAGTATGGTACATGCATCGGCGGGGAATACCGCACCTATATCTTCGCTTTGCATGTCAGAAACCGCGATTGTAGCCAATATGGCTCATTCAACCTTGGGGGCAAATCCCATAGACTGGTTAGATATGGCATCTGACTACGATAAAATTCGCGATCTTATTGCCCAAACAATAGAGGGCTTCGATGGATTCAATGAAAAACTTAATCAACCCGGTGGCTTTCACCTCGTCAACGCTGCCGCTGAATTAAGATGGAATACTGCTTCGGGCAAGGCTAATTTTTCAGATGACGCTTTGCCTGACTCTCTCTTCTCGATGGCGACTGAGGCCTTATTGCAGGATAACAAAGCAACGGTGTTGACTTTGCAAACCATGCGTTCGCACGACCAATACAACACAACTATTTATGGTATGGACGATCGATATCGTGGCGTGAAAGGAAACCGCAATGTGCTATTCATGCACCCAAAAGACGGTGAAAAACTTGGTTTGGTCGACATGGAACGCATTTGTATTCGCTCCATATGGGAGGACAATGTTGAACGCCAAGTTAAAGGCTTTACTGTACAGTTTTACGACATACCACGTGGTAACGTAGCGGGTTACTACCCCGAATTGAATCCACTTGTCGCTTTCGACAGTGTAGGAGAAGATTCGTTTACCCCGACTTCAAAGTCGATTCCGGTAATTATTGAGAAAGAAGATACGACTACTATTAGTGTCACACAGTCATAGATTAATGCTTAAAAACTAAGCACTTCTGCCGATAGGTCTAACAAAGGTCAATCAATTCAAGCCTAAAGGCAGATGCATGAATGGCGTAGCGCTATCATTTTCAGAAGAACATAGCACTGTACTCGCGACAGTGTCTCCCAACGAGTGTGACGCGTCACTTGAAGCTGATCTACTAAAAAAGTTTATCCAAAAATCTGAGTTTGGTCACTACTTCATTAAAGAAGATGCAGTAAACAGCTTAGTGGCAAACGCAAAAAAAGCATCGGGAGAAGGCAAGGTCGAGGCTTTTACATGCCCTGTTGCCGAATTAAAAGACGCTGAGATTAAGGTCAAAATTAGTGAAGATGAAATGGAAGCGAGTATGACCGTTATCGGTGCATTTGGTGGTGCGATACCCAAACTTGCCAATTTCCATCAAGCGCTAGCTGACAAAGGTATTGTGCGAGGCTGGAGTGTCAAAATCATCAATAAGCTCGTAGAACAAATAAAGAGCTTACAGCCGGGTAGAACACACAAAGAAATCATTGCTAAAGGCTTACCGCCGAGAAAAGGTAAAAATTCCAGAGTGCGTCCACTAGTAGAAAATGCACTAGAACGAGTACTTCAACCCAAAAAAGCGGAAGGCAACAAGGTAGACATGCGTGATTTGGGGGAGATCATTTGTGTCAAACAAGGCGATACAATCGCAGAAATATTGCCTCCTTCACAAGGGCGTTCCGGATTTACGGTGACGAATAAAAAAATCCAAGCAGAGCGTGGCGATGAATGCGAAATTAAGCTTGGCGAAAACACCGAACTCAGTACCCAAAACAAACAACTTATCATTGCCAGTATCGACGGTTTACCGAAATTTTTAGAAGGTGTAATGACTGTCGACAACACATTTATTTCTAAGGGTGTTAACGTCAAAACAGGGAATGTGAATTTCAAAGGTTCTGTCATTGTGAATGGTGATGTCACGGAAAATATGAAAATTTTTGCCAGTGGTGATATTATGATTAATGGCTTTGTTGAGTCAGCAATCATTGAATCCGAAGGCGACATAATTATTACTCAAGGCGTAATGGGTAAACCCGATGTCGATGATTGTCGGCTTATTGCAAAAGGGGAAGTAGCGCTTCAACACGCGC
The DNA here is from genome assembly GCF_042646125.1 of Agaribacter flavus. NCBI lineage: Bacteria > Pseudomonadati > Pseudomonadota > Gammaproteobacteria > Alteromonadales > Alteromonadaceae > Agaribacter > Agaribacter flavus. The sequence continues at coordinate 303,221 of NZ_JBHRSW010000005.1, read as the reverse complement.
AAGGTGTTTACATTGAATCAAAGGGCGCAGTACGTGTGATGAAACAGATAGCGCACAGTGAAATCCGGTGTATGGACAATATCTACGTTGGCCGAGGCGAACAACCACAGGGCAGTATATTTGGCTGTCAAATTGTCAGTTTTGGGTATATCGAAGCGGGAAACGTGGGAGCAGTATCAGGCAGTAAGTTAGAGGTTGACTTTACTGAAGGCTACGACAAAATTACCCGTCGGTTAGAAGGGCTTCGAGAGATGCGCAAAGATTTAGCCAGCACCAATGCTGATCACGAATTGCAATATGCTCAATTTAAAAACAAAGAGTACACACCAGAGGTACAAGAAAAAGTAGACACGCTAAAGCAAGCCTTGGAAGAAGAACGAGCTTTGTTGCAGTGGCTGCAAGGTGTTGAGCAAGAAAACGTGGAGAATTTAGCAAACTACCAAAAAAATGCCAAAATTATCTCTCGCTCACATTTGTATCCCGGTGTATCAGTTAAGCTAAGTAAGCTCTTGTATGTGACTGATAAAGAATTGTCCGATGTTTGCCTATGTTTACGCGAACATGAGTGGAAAGTTGTAAAATTTAAAGGATAAACGGAAATAGACCGTCAACAACTGAAGCGGCAAGATTTGCAGATGTGGTCGCTATCACTACCACTTCGGCTAGTTTAGATGTATTCTCGACTATCAATATTCCCATTTTCTATATACTGAATGCGTGACCATATATCTCGATTGTTTGCCAGCAGTCAAAAAAAACAGCGATTAATCGTCGGCCTAATGAGTGGCACATCGCTAGACGGCCTAGATATTGCGCTTTGTCGGATTAAAGGGAGTGGTATCAGTACAGATGTCGAAGTATGTGAGTTTATTTCGATAGCGTACCAAGCAAAAATGAAAAAGCGTATTCAACGCGTTTTTGCCCAAAGGCGCGTGGATATGATGGAGTTGACCATCCTCAATGAAGAAATAGGCGCTTTACACGGTAAGCTGGTTGCGGAACAGTTGGCTGAGTGGGGGATTCAACCATCTGAAGTTGATTGCATTGCCAGTCACGGACAAACGGTTTTCCATGCGCCAAGATCTTTTCATCAACAAATGCACAGACCGAATGCCACCTTTCAAATAGGCGATGGCGACCATGTCGCTAAAGCTTGCGGAATCACTACATTATCAGATTTTCGTCAGCGTCATATTGCAGCTGGAGGAGAAGGCGCGCCATTAGCTATGTATGGCGACTATCTATTGTATGCGTCTCAAGAATGTAAGCGCTGTCTAGTCAACATTGGTGGTATTGCTAATTTGACATATATACCAGAGGGCGCAAATTTTGAAGACGTGGTTTGTTCTGATTTGGGACCGGGAAACACCTTGCTAGATGCCTATGTGAGGAAGTATTTTACCCCCCTAAGTTACGATAAAAACGCTGAACTTGCGACTAAGGGAGAGCCGATACCCGCTTTACTTGAAGCGCTGTTAGCACACCCTTTTTTCGAACTCAGTATGCCTAAAACAACAGGGCCAGAGTTATTTAGTTTACAGTACTTAGAAGACCTAATGGCATCAATCCCAGTTGTTATTGAAACAACAGACTGCAAGGCGAAAACCCCGAATGGCCTAGCTAAAACCGCTAAGGTTTATCAGCATGTTGATGTGCTGACAAGCTTAAGCATCCTGACTGCAAAGTCGATTGCTAAGGGGATTAAAGCCTGCATTAAAACGGCAAATAAGATGGAACAAAGCGCGGTGACCAAGGTAGAAATATATATGAGTGGTGGTGGGGTACATAATCCTCTAATCATGAATAATATACGGGATTTATTACCCAGATATAAGGTGCAAACTACCGAGACTTTGGGTCTAGACCCTGATGCCAAAGAAGCTGTGCTGTTTGCCTTACTTGCAAATGAATGCTTGGCTGGTAGCAATGCAATGGAATCACATATTAGCCAAAATACTCACGACAAACCCGTCGTTTCAATGGGAAAAATATGTTTTCCAGATTAGCGCGTTTATCTACCGCGCTTATCGACACCCTCTAGTCTTTAATAAAATAATACCCAGCATTGATCAATTCAAGCAGGGTGAGTAGACCTTGTTCATGCTCCTGCAAGAGTTGTAGGTCATTTGCAGACAATACTAAAGCAGTCTGCTTGATCAGATTTTTAAACAGAGTGCGTAGCGATTTTTCTACAGAAAAATGCTGTCCATCAACATAAAAAACAAACTCGGTGTCTAGCTCTGAACAATCGGTGTAAATGGGTTTTACGCCGCTAGATTTAGCAATCGTTACGCCGGTGCTCAGTAAATTCAGTAAGTCTTGCTTTGTATCGACAGAGTCATTTTGAATGGGTTCGTCATGATGTAAATCTTGACGACTGATAAACTGCAAAAGAGACGCATTTGTGCTCTCGTCTTCAATGAAGTTGATAAGTTGCTTTTTTAATGCGAGTAGCTCAGCGTTTGAAACAAGGTGTTGATTTGATAGTAGTGCCTTTCGTTTTTGTGACAAATCAGCATCGGTGTATCGTTTCTTCATTAATTTTGGCAAGTCAGCAAAGAGATGATTTTGTATTGCTGTATCCTCGTCACGATTAGCCATACACTCATCAACGAACCCAAACAATAGTTCGATAGTATTGGGAGCTCGAAAACCCAGTGAATAATTTAGGCTATCTTCGATAGTAACACCGCAGTGTGGATGATGAGGAGGGATATAAATAGCATCTCCGGGATCTAATTCCACATCGATTATGGGTGAAAAGCCATCGATCAGTCGTAGCAAGGGATGGGGCACGTGCGTCTTAAATTCACCCGGCAAGCCAACTTGCCAACGACGCCTTCCTTTACCTTGAACAATAAAGACATCGTACTCATCGATATGCGCTCCGACGCCCGCATTCTTTACAGAATAGCTGACCATGACATCGTCGGTTCGCCATGCCGGTAAAAAAGTGACATGTTCAAATAGGGCATCGACCTCTTCAATATATCTGTCGACGCCTTGAACTAACAGTGTCCAATCATGCATACAAAGTTCACTAAAATCTTCTATTGGACCTTGTGTGACCGTCCATTTCCCTTCGTGCTGGGAGAGTATGCGCGCGTCAATTTCATCGAGTTGAGCCAAGCCCGCTAGTTCGTGTTCGTCAATGGGATCAGAAAAATCAGGAATAAAATCTCTAATGACACAAGGCTTTTTTTGCCAGTACTCTTCTACAAACTTCTCAGGGTTAGTTATGGGCATGGAACGATAAACAAACAATCGATGGTTGGTGCATTATACCTTAAGTCACCTAAATTCGGGATATATAATCATTAATAAATCTAATCTGAACGTGTTTAAAAAACATACTTTACATTTTTGCATCATTGGCACTATTATGCGCGCCTTGCGAGTAGTGTACATACATGTAGTAGATAAAACCTTACTCGCAGTCGATTACACGAAAGTGAATACATAGACCCTTACTCAGAGACAAAGCCGTTCATGGACAAAACAGAATTTACTCAAATACGCCGTTTTATTGTCAAGCTTGGCAAAATGCTGCATAAGTACGGTACGCCAGCATTTCGCCTTGAAGCCTATTTGATGGAAGTTGCGGAATACTTTGGCGTCAATGCTTCGTTTATCTCTGCGCCGACTTCGCTGACCTTTGTAATTTGGAGTGATCGCCACGAAGAAGAATACACGCATGCCGCACGCATGACGCCGGGCGAACTTGATTTAAACTCCTTGGCACTGACTGATGAACTCGCGGTTAGACTCTTGGCGGGGAAGATCAGTATTGAAGACGCTGACAAGCGCTTAGATGAAATAGATGCTTTGAAAAGTCCGTATGGCAGATTTGTAACTGGTTTGGCGTTTACTACTTCGACGGCTGCATTTGCAACTCTGATGGGCGCTGGAGTGAGAGAAATTGTAATATCGGGTATTCTCGGCCTAGTTGTGTATTTATGGACAATTTGGTCAGAAAAGAGTAAACGAGTAAAGCTTATGTTGGAGCCTGTTGCCTCCTTCAGTACCGCTTTTTTGGCTGGCTTGATTTCGCACTTTGTTTTGCCTGGCATAAATATATGGCTGATCATCCTCTCGTCATTGATAATACTCGTTCCCGGTCTAGCGCTTTCGATTGGTTTGGCTGAACTCAGCACTCGAAACTTGGTTTCTGGCACTGCGCGAGTAATGGACGCGATCATGCAGTTGTTCAAATTATATTTTGGGGCGTTTTTGGGTATATATTTGAGTGTAGCTTTGTTGGCCGAATACACTGTTGAACAACCTGAAGCGATGCCTGGGTGGGTACAGTGGCTAGCGGTGATTGTATTGAGTTTGGGCTTGGTGGCGATATTCAGAACACAATTAAGAGATCTCCCTTGGGCTGTCTTAGCCACCGTTGTGGCTTATGCATCGACCAAAATGAGTTCTATGTATTTGGAGCAAGGCTTGGGTGCGTTTGTCGGTGCCTTTGTATTAGGGGTTTACGCCAACGTATTTGCGCGCGTGGCAAATAAACCCTCATCAATTATTTCTATGCATGGCTTAATCGTACTCGTACCAGGTTCAAAAACCTATATTGGCTTAAATTCGATGATATCAGGGCAAGATTTCATTCAAGCAGACCATGTAGGGCAAGAGACATTCTTGATTTTGATGTCTTTGGTTGCTGGGCTTATTTTTGCAAACGTCGTTGCACCAACTAAAAAAGCCTTGTAATTGGATCCGCTTTGTTTGTAGCGAGTATGCTATTGGATGGGGATAAATATAAAATAAGCTAGCAAAAAAGTCTTGCTGATGAAAACATTGGCAAGACTCTTTTTCGTCACGGCGTTACTTTACCTTTTCACCTGCAGCTTGTTTGTCGGCATGGTAACTAGAGCGCACCATTGGGCCACATGCGGCGTGGCTAAAGCCGATTTTTCTGGCGTGTTCACCTAAAAGATCAAATTCAGCAGGGGGCACATAGCGTTTCACAGGGTAGTGGAACTTGCTGGGTTGCAGGTATTGCCCTAAGGTAAGCATTTCGACCTTGTGCTCGCGTAAATCGGCTAGTACTTGCATCATTTCTTCATTGGTTTCGCCCATGCCCATCATCAAGCCCGACTTGGTTGGTATGTCTGGGTGCTGCTCTTTGAATTTGCGCAAAAGTTCTAGTGACCATTTGTAGTTGGCGCCGGGTCGACATTCTCTGTACAGTCTTGGAATGGTCTCTAAGTTGTGATTAAAGACATCTGGAGCGCCTTGTTTAAATATGTCTAATGCGCGATCCATTCTTCCCCTAAAATCAGGTACAAGTACTTCAATCGTTGTACTTGGGCTGTGTTCTCTAATGGCCTTGATACAATCGACAAAATGTTGCGCGCCGCCATCGCGTAAATCGTCTCGGTCAACCGAGGTAATAACAACATAACGAAGCTTCATTTCGGCAATCGTTTTAGCTAGTTTTTCTGGCTCTTCAGCACTTGGTGGAAGGGGTTTGCCATGCGCAACATCACAAAATGGACAACGGCGTGTGCATATATCACCGAGTATCATAAAGGTGGCAGTGCCGTGGTTAAAGCACTCAGCCAAATTGGGACAGCTCGCCTCTTCACACACACTGTGAAGCTTATTTTTTCGTAAGGTTTTTTTGATTTCCTCAATACGGTCGGTAGTACGTGGTAGTTTTATTTTTATCCACTCGGGTTTGCGCAGCATGTCTTCTTTTTCAGTGGGCACAATCGTGACCGGAATATGCTTCATTTTTTCATTATCACGCAGCTTTACGCCTGCTTGAGGTCTAGCGTTACTCATCAAAACCTTCTGTATCTACTAAGTTCGTAATATTTAGAGAGTGGCAAAAGTGTTTTACCACCAATTTACTTGCTGTCGCCACTGTAGAGGGGCCAGCCAATGATTGACAATCAATCATTTCCATTCCTGCATAACCACATGGGTTAATACGTAAGAATGGCGATAAATCCATATTGACATTAAAGGCCAAACCGTGAAAAGCGCCGCCTTTGCGAATGCGTAAACCCACAGAGCATATCTTTTTATCGTCTACATACACACCGGGTGCATCTTTTTTTGCATAGGCCAGTATATTATATTCTGCTAAGGTGCTTACAATGCAATCTTCGAGTGCGCTAACCAATTGCTTGACTCCCCACTTGCCGCGCCGCACATCCAACAAGGTGTACATCATGAGCTGTCCGGGTCCATGGTAGGTTACTTGACCACCACGATCAACAGCGACGAGTGGTATGCTGCCTGGGTTTATTACATGCTCAGCTTTACCTGCTTGTCCTTGCGTAAAGACTGGAGGATGTTCACACAACCAAATTTCGTCAGCGGTATTTGCGTTCCGATGCTCGGTAAAATCTCTCATTGCTTGCCACGTCGGTAGATACTCTCTAGTACCTAAGTGGCGAATAATCGTCGCTTGTTCCATGAGGGTTTTGTTTACAACACCACGCGCACAATATCTATTTTGGCCAGCTCTTTGTATATGGTTTCCATGTGTTCCTTACTGGTCACACGTACGCCTATGCTCACTGCGTGATAGTTACCTTTGCGACTTGGCTTGACCGTGGGTGAATAGTCACCGGGTGCTAATTCTTGTAAGCAAGCCACAACTAAACTAGGTAATTCTTCTTTTGCTAAACCCATGACCTTAAAAGTCTGCATACAAGGAAAGTCCAACAGCTCATCAAAGCGTGTGTCCATTAGTCCTCCAAGCCCAGTTTTAAACTGATGTAATCCATGGCGCGATCGAAAATCCCCCCTTCTTGCACTTCTTCAAGGGTCACAAGAGGATAACTAGCGATAAGCTCTTCGCCCAATTTTAATTGTAGAGTACCTACTTCTTGACCTTTGTCCATCGGCGCTTGAAGTTGCTCATTTATTTCGAAGTGTGCTTTGAGTTTATCAGCCTGGCCTCTGGGGATAGTGAGATTTGTATCCTGATTGATGCCAAGCTCAACGGTGTCTTTGTCACCCATGAATATGCGGTGCGCAACAAAGCTGTCGCCCATCTTATAGGGACTAACGGATTCGAAAAATCTAAAACCATAGCGTAGCAGTTTTTTGTTTTCTGCTTTACGGGCGCGTTGACTTTCTGTTCCCATTACAACAGACACTAAACGCATATCACCTTGAGTTGCAGAAGTAATCAAGCTGTATCCCGCATCTGATGTATGGCCGGTTTTTATGCCGTCGACATTTAGGCTTTTGTCCCACAGCAGACTGTTACGATTAAACTGTTTAATGCCATTATATGCATACTCTCGTTGGCTGTAGTACTGATACATCTCAGGCAGCTCTTTTATTAAAGCGCTCGACAGCAAGGCCATATCTCGAGGAGAGGTGTAGTGGTCGGCATCATGTAGGCCATGACTGTTTACGAAATTGCTTTGTGTCATACCAATACTAACGGCATGTGCATTCATCATGCTAGCAAAGGCCGACTCAGTACCAGCAATGTGCTCGGCTATTGCGACACAGGCGTCATTCCCTGATTGCACAATGATGCCTTGCAAAAGTTCATGTACACTGACTTTAGTACCTACTTCTATAAACATTTTTGAAGAATCAGGAAAGTTTTTCGCCCAAGCGTTCTCGGATATCGTGACTTCGTCTTCCAAACTAATGTTACCCGCCTCAATTTCTTTACCCACGACATAGACTGTCATGATTTTCGTGAGACTGGCAGGGTTTAAACGCTGGTCTGCGTTTTTGGAAGCAATAACGTGTCCGTTTGAATGATCCACGAGTAAAAAGCCACTCGCCTCAACAGACGGGGCGGGGGGGATTACGACTGAGGCCTGCACACTAGTTACAATACATAGATTGGCGATCAATACAGGAGCTAAAACTAGCTTTCTAAATAAGCGCATTTTAATTAAGTAACCTTTATTTATTATTCTAAGATAAAATTTCGATTGTATTTTACAACAAGCACAGTCATAACTCACCCAACAAATTACTAACGATAAAGATCAAAAGCAGGTGATAATTGATGAACACGCTTGATTTTCATTTATTCGGCTGACAATTCAATTGTAAATGCCTTGTCAAAGCCAATATTTTTCAGATCTTGGATTACTTTTTTGGCACTTTGTTCATTTTCCAATGGTCCAATTCTTAGTTTGTATAAGTCCCCTGTTTTTGGAGTATGCGTAGGTTTTTGAAGCAAGTCACCAATACCTCTGGCAAGGTCTTTCGCTTTTTTTCCATCTGACATGGCTAAAACCTGTACAAATGTCCCGGATGCAAGCGGTTTATCAGTAGGTGAGTCAGCAGACACTGGTTTTATTGGGCTTGGCCTTGATGTTGTTTTCGCGATTGCCTCATTTGATGCATGTACCGGATTCCCTATCGCCTTGCCTGTACTCACAATTCCGTTTGCGTCAACATGAATAACTTCAATTTTGACGGGCGCAACGCCTTTATCTCTAAATCCCAACTTTTTTGCTGCAGCATACGAAAGGTCGATGATACGCCGATCGTGAAAGGGGCCTCTGTCGTTCACTCTCACGACAATAGATTGATTGGTTTCTTGATGCGTTACGCGAACAAATGAGGGGAGGGGGAGCGTTTTATGCGCGGCAGTGAGCGCAAACATATCGAATATTTCCCCATTTGCTGTTTTGTGACCATGGAATTTTTGTCCATACCACGAGGCATAACCGCTTTCTTCAAACCCTTTACCTGTTTGCATGGGCGTATAAAACTTACCATTAATTTCATAGGGGCGGCTCGTCCATACATTGTATTTGACAAATTCTGGCGTCGGTTCTTGCGCATCAATGGCACCGTATTTAAAGCTAGGAGCCGAATCTTGGAGTTGACTGTAGCGGCTATCATTTGGCTTAGGCGACAGACTGCAGGCTGACAAAATGACGGAGAGTAGTGATACAACAATAAAATGGCTGTAACTAAATGTAGTATTTTTTATCATAGCTCAGTCTTCTATCAAGTGTGTATTGCATAGTCTAATGGGGAATATGCCATGTACCAACAAACCCACTAGGTGGCGCGTGACAACAATCGCCTTTGCGTACTTATCGACATTAAGATACCAAAGCCTGCGAGCAATGTAACCATAGATGTACCGCCATAACTTATTAAAGGTAATGGTACGCCTACCACCGGTAAAAGGCCAGATACCATGCCCATGTTGACAAAAACATAAACAAAAAAGGTTAAGGTGATACTACCTGCAAGAAGTTTACTAAACGCATCCTGGGCGCGATTGGCAATATACAAGCCTCTGAGTATGATGCACATGTACATAACTAAAAGGCCAAACACACCAAATAAGCCAAACTCTTCACTAAATACCGCAAAGATGAAATCGGTATGCCGTTCAGGTAGGAACTCAAGCTGAGACTGTGTACCTTGTAACCAGCCTTTGCCTTCTGCGCCACCACTGCCAATGGCTATTTTCGATTGAATAATATGATAGCCTGAACCAAGCGGATCACTTTCGGGGTTTAAAAAGGTGATTACGCGTTGTTTTTGGTATTCCTTCATTAAGAAAAACCACATGATTGGCGCGAAAGTTAAGCCTAAGGCACTAATAAAGGTAATCAGTCGCCACGACATGCCAGCAAGAAACAATACGAATATACCGGAGCTAGCAACGAGTAATGACGTACCAAGATCAGGTTGTTTTGCGATCAGGATAGTGGGTAAGAATACCAGCCCAAAACCTAAAGCAACATTGGTTAATGTTGGTGGGAGGGTGCGTCGGCTAATAAACATAGCTAACATTAACGGAACTGCTAGTTTCATGATTTCAGATGGTTGGAATCGAACGAAGCCAAGATCCAACCAACGCTGCGCGCCTTTGCCTACATCACCAAAAAGCAAAACAGCGACAAGCATAAGTACGCCGATAGAATAAGCATAAATTGCGACGCGGCGATAGAATAAAATAGGCACTTGCGCTAAAGCAAACATAACGCCGATTGCCAAGCCAAGACGAATCAGTTGACGATGTACAAGCGCGGGGTCTTGGCCTCCAGAGGAGTATATAGTGAGCAGACCGACGATCATTAAGCTAATCAGCGAAAACAACAAAAAGCCATCAATATGAATGCGCTCTAAAAAGGTCGGTTTATTGGATTTTAATTTATTTTTATTCGCCGCCACTTAGGGCCTCAACACTTTGATCAACATGCTCGAGTTCATTTGCTGCTACCATGCCCTGCTTTTGAGAAAAGTAAAAGTCCATTACTTTCCTAGCCAATGGGGCTGCGTTTGAACTGCCTCCACCTGCATTCTCGATAGCGACAGCAATACTGATTTCAGGCGAATCATAGGGCGCATAGCCTACATACATAGCATTGTCTCGCAACTCTTTAGCGACATTTTCCTCTTCATATTCTTCGTCTTGTGCAACTGAGAACAGCTGAGCGGTACCTGTTTTACCTGCAGAAATATAGTCTGTTTTTAGAAAGGCTCGGTAAGCTGTGCCATGTTCTCGGTTTACCGTACCGTACAAAGAGTCCAAGACCACATCCCAATTTTTTTCATTCTTTATGACTAAAGGCTCTTTCATTAGTATTGGTTCATTGATTACTTCATCTTCAATCATGTAGCCTTTTAGCAAGCGAGGCGTGTAACGAGTGCCTTTGTTAGCAAGGTAAGTAATGGACTGCACTAACTGTAAAGGCGTGGCATTCCAGTAACTTTGACCAATCCCTACGGATATTGTGTCACCGATGTACCAGGGTTCATTGAATTTAGCCCGTTTCCAGCCTCTAGAAGGCATGATGGCAGCGGATTCTTCATGCAAATCAATACCGGTAAATTGACCGAAACCAAATTGAGTCATCGACTCATGGATACGATCAATACCTAATCGATATGCCAAGTCATAGTAAAACGTATCGCAGGAAAGCTCGACTGAACGCGTTATATCCACAATGCCATGTCCGCCCTTCTTCCAGTCACGCCAGCGGTGTGACACATTTCTGAGTCGGTATACGCCTCTGTCACGAATTTTTGTTTTTTCGTTTATAATCTCTTCTTCTAGGCCTAACAGCGCTAGGTGAGGTTTTATCGTTGATGCTGGAGGATATCGGCCTTGTGTCGCTCTGTTCAAAAGCGGACTATGTCGCGAATTTAAGAGTGCCGAATAATCTTTTTGGCTAATTCCGTGCACAAATAAATTAGGGTCATAACTAGGACTGCTATACAGTGCCAGAATACCACCGTTTTGTGTATCAGAAATCACCACTGCGCCACGTCGTCCCGCTAATTCTGCTTGTGCTTTCTTTTGTAGTTCTATATCGATGTTTAGAACGATATCTGCACCGGGAACGGGGGGCTGAAAATCCAATACTCGAACAATTCGGCCTTGGTTATTTACTTCAACTTGCTGATAGCCGACTTGCCCATGAAGTATGTCTTCGTGAAATTTTTCCACACCTTGTTTACCAATGTCGTGGGTTGCCGCGTAATTGGCTTCTAATCCTTTTTCCTGTAGCTTTTTTAAATCCCTTTTGTTGATTCTTGATACATATCCCAGCATATGTGTCAGCGTATCTTTAAAAGGGTAATATCTTGAAAGTCTTGCTTCTATGCTTACACCAGAAAAGTGATGTTGGTTTGCGGCAAATAAGGCTACTTCGTCATGGCTTAGCTGGGTTCGAAGGCTAACAGGCTTAAAGCGCCGGAGCCGTTTACGCGCCTTGTGAAAGTCCTCTATCTCGCTGTCGGATAACGACATAAGGCTTTTCAATGCCTGTAGTGTCGCGTCGAGATCCTCTACTTCTTCAGGTACGATCTCCAAGCTGAAAACGGGGCGATTTTCAGCTAAAATAACGCCGTTTCGATCATATATTAGGCCGCGATTTGGCGCGACCGGGAGCAGCTTTATCCTATTGCCATTGGAGCGAGTTTGGTAATCTTCGAATTGTAATATTTGCAGATTATACAAATTGCCCAGAATAAGTATCATCAGACTGGTTACCACAACAACGGCTACAATTGCCCGACTGGTAAACAAGTTTGCTTCTGCAGTGTGATCTCTTATTGTCTGTCGCTGCTTCGCCATGATTCTATTTTATTCTCGGTGATAGGGGTGATTTTGCGTGACTGTCCATGCGCGATACAAGGCTTCTGATACCATGACTCTGACCATAGGATGGGGTAAGGTTAAGGGAGACAAACTCCACCATTGCTCTGCTGCTTGCTTACAATCCAAGGATAGACCCTCTGGCCCACCAATCAATAATGACACATTGCGACCATCCATTTTCCAAGTTTCGATTTGCGTGGCCAATTGTGGCGTTGACCATGCTTTACCTTTTACTTCGAGGGCAATAATTCTGTTGCCCTTTGGCACGGCTTCTAGGCATTTTTTGCCTTCGGCCTCAATAGTATTTTGAATATTCACGCTCTTGCCGCGCTTCCCAGGTGCAATTTCGGTGAAGGTTATGCGAAATTCGGCTGGGCAGCGTTTTAAGTATTCGTTGGTGCCTTCGACAACCCACGAAGGCATTTTGTTCCCAACCGCAATTATTTGTACTTTCATTTGTCCTAGTAATTAACCGGAATAACTTACTGAGCTGAATTTTACTGCCATAACTTCTCGAGCTGGAAAAAATCACGCGTGTCATCCTGCATGATGTGAGCCACTATTTCACCTAAATCTACTAAGACCCATTCGCCGGTGTCTTTTCCTTCTACTGATAGCGGTGGCTTGTCGATATGCTTGCATTCAACAATGAGGTTGTTAGCAATAGATGATACATGTCTTTTGGAGGTGCCAGAACAAATCACTAAGGTGTCAGTCACACTGGATTTTTCAGCCACATCAATGACTATAATGTCTTTGGCCTTCATATCTTCTAATTTGTCTTGAACAAATTGAGTAAATTTTTCTTGATTCAATTATCACCTATTCTGTAAAGGTTATTGTTTAATATAAATTCGTTTACTGGCGCGGGGACTAAATGATTAATACTTTTTCCAGCCTGCACTGCTTGTCGAATTTGCGTAGATGATATATCTACGTGTGGAGCATTAGCTAAAAATACAGCGCCATGGCTAGTATTGTTAAGGATTTGCTGCATTTGTTCAATTGTTAGCGTCTGAATTTCCGTATATTTCGCATATTTTTTGTAATTTTGAGGAATGGTTTGATTACTGTCATCACATATACTGTACAAAAGCGGTAAATTTTTGTCTTGAACTAGCTTTTTAATATTTGCTTCATCTTGGCTTGCCTCTACTTTTGATAGTCTCGGTAACACTATTAAATGGCAATATAACAAAAGCTCTTGCCAGCGATACCAGCTGTGAAGTGACAAAAAAGAATCTTCACCAATAATAAATACAATACTGTCATTTGGATATTTAGTGTTGAGATATTTGACTGTGTCGAAAGTGTAGCTGCAGCTGTGCTTATTTAACTCATAAGTATTGATCGACAAATACGGCAAATCATCTGCCAACAATTTACACATTGTTAGGCGTTGAGATGGCGCACCAACATCGCATTTGTGTGGCGGAATATGGCAAGGTAGCAATTGAATATTCTGTATATGCAGACATGCATGCACATAGTTGATAATCGCTTTATGACCAAGGTGAGGTGGATCAAAAGTGCCACCAAAAAAAGCGCTTATCATAAGTTCTGCCTAATAAAGACTTAGCTGTGTTACTGGCAAAGGAACAAACAGCATAGCTAGGTGGCTCAATAATACATAAGGCTTTTGCGGCACTTCTGACTTCAACAAGCTGTCTGCCTGCATCAGTTGATATTGCATATTCTCCAAATCTTGTTCATCTAATCTACGAAGTGCATTTTGATACATGCCCTGCTTTGTTTGCCATATTCTCAAGGCTGGAAAGTTGATACGCCCGTTTTGCTTAAGTTGAGAATAACAAGCGAGAAGCTTTCTATTTTCGTTGATCAGTGACCAAAGAATGATATTGGGTTCAAGGCCTTCACTCTCTAAACGCTGGAGTATTTTCACTGCTTTTTGAATATTTCCGTTGATCACTTCATCAATAAACTGAAAAACGTTAAACCGGGATTGATCAACAATGGCGTCTTGTACTTGTTGGAGATCTAAACGTTGATTTGGGTAAATTAGGGCTAATTTTTCGAGTTCTTGGCGAGTCGCTAATAAGTTGCCTTCGCTCATCTCGGCAATTAAGGCAATGACATCACTATCGATTTGTAATCCAAGTTGCTTAGCTGTGTCGGTGATCCAAGCGTTAAGCTGGGTGCCTTTCAATTCGTAAATTGGGCAAAACCAAGCGATTTGGCTTAGTTGTTTGAACCACTTGGCATTTTTCACATCCTTGCCTACCTGATTTCCATGAATGAGTAAAACGAGATCTTGTAGTCCCTTGCTCGCAAGTTCGCTGAGTACTTTTGCCCCTTGTGTGCCCGGTTTTCCACTTGGTAGCGCTAATTCAATATATTGTTTGTCGGCGAACAAAGACATTGTTTGCGTGGCGTCAGTTAATTGATGCCAACTAAAATCACTATCTACCGTGAGTTGCTGTCGCTCTGAGAATCCCTGTGAAACCGCTGCGCGCCTAATCGTGTCGATTAACTCTATTTTTTGTTGAGGCTCGTCACCAAATATCAAAAGTACAGGAGGAAGCGCTTCTTGCGCGAGTTTTTGTGTAATTTGTTTGGGATTAAATTGAGCCAAAGTCTCGATCACTCACGTATTTGCGCAGTGGCGTATTGGCTAGACAGCAAACGAATCATGCGGTCAGCTGTTTCAATACGCATTTCTTCCATAATTAACTCTAACTCACGAGACTTGGCTAAAATGCGGTCAGGATCTTCTTGGTATTCTCTGGTTACCGTCATGGTATGTTTGATTGGTGCCATGCCACTAAAATTTACCTCGTAGTCGACACTGTATATGAGCTCGTATTCAGCTACTTGCCCCGAACTGAAAATAGACAGGAGTCGGCGTTCAAGGTTTTCGGGCTGTAAAGCAATGCCCATCAGCTGACCTTGCTCAAATGCTCGTTCTTGCGCTTGCGCTGGCGTTAAGCCAGTGAGTTGATAGATGGGCAGGCGTTTGGTCAAACTTCGAGACAAGGGAGAATATTGCAGCGCACTCGAAATAACGACAGTATTGACATTACTCGGCAGTGCTTGTGAGCCTCTTAAGTGAAACCCACACGCATTCAAAAACAAACAAACCAGAAATAAACTTAGTGTGTGTGCTCGAAAAAATTGCTTAACACGCATCTAATTAGCCACGATATTCACAAGTTTGTCTGGCACGATAATGACTTTTCTCAATGTTTTACCATCAGTAAAGCTTTTCACGTTTTCTTGCTGAAGTGCCAAGGCTTCAAGGCTTGCTTTATCGATCCCTGATGGAACGGTAATTTTTGCTC
The DNA here is from genome assembly GCF_042646125.1 of Agaribacter flavus. Lineage (NCBI taxonomy): Bacteria > Pseudomonadati > Pseudomonadota > Gammaproteobacteria > Alteromonadales > Alteromonadaceae > Agaribacter > Agaribacter flavus. Next base: position 287,852 of record NZ_JBHRSW010000005.1, on the reverse strand, counting down.
TTAGTTTACCGTTCACTTGCACAATGATGAGTTTTTCATCGTCTACCATTGCAGATTCATCTGCTGTTGGCCACGGCGTATGTTGCAAACTACTGTCACCACCCAATAGTTGCCAAAGCGCTTCACAAATGTGAGGCGTGACAGGATTAAGCATTTGTACAAGTGCGCAGACACCTTGGTGGAATACCGTTTTATCTCCTTCATCTTTTACTTCATATTTGTTCAAGGCATTTAACAATTCCATCAACTTGGCGATGGCAGTGTTAAAAGTTTGTCTACGACCAATATCATCACTGACTTTGGCGATGATTTGGTGTATTTCTTTGCGTAGCTCTTTTTGCTTCTTTGTCAACGTAGCGACGTCAATTGTGGTGTTCGAGGGTAATGCAACGATGTGCTCTTGAACTAAACGCCACAAGCGCTTCAAGAATCGATTAGCCCCTTCCACACCAGACTCTATCCATTCTAGATCTTGTTCTGGTGGCGCTGCAAACATGGTGTATAAGCGGATTGTATCGGCACCGTAAACGTCAATCATTGTCTGTGGATCAATGCCGTTGTTTTTTGACTTAGACATTTTGATCATACCTGCAAATTCAACTGCTTCGCCATTTGACTTGAGCCATGCTTTAGCGATTCTGCCTTTGTCATCCCGCTCTATGTCCACGTCAGCTGGCGAATGCCATGTTTCTTTGCCACTGTCATCTTTACTGAAGAACGCATTGGCCAATACCATTCCTTGGCACAACAAACGTTTGAATGGCTCGTCACTCTCAACTAGGCCCTCGTCTCGTAAAAGTTTATGGAAGAAACGAGCATATAATAAATGCAATGTGGCATGTTCAATGCCGCCTACATATTGGTCTACAGGTAGCCAATAGTTTGCTTCATTTGGATCGAGCATGGCGTCTTGTGGCGCGGATGCATAGCGGGCGTAGTACCACGACGATTCCATGAAGGTATCGAAAGTATCTGTTTCTCTAGTAACAGATTTGCCATTGTGGCTTGTTTTTGCCCATTCGGGGTCTGACTTGATGGGCGAGGTTACGCCGTCCATGACGACGTCTTCGGGCAATATAACAGGTAAGTCTTCGGGATTGACAGGGTATGAATTACCTTCATCATCATTAACGATCGGGATTGGCGAGCCCCAATATCGTTGGCGTGATACCCCCCAATCGCGCAAGCGGTAATTGACCGTTTTTGTGCCTTTCCCCATTTCTTTTAACTTGTTAGCAATCGCATCAAAAGCATCCGAAAAGCTCAAACCGGAATACTCTGCAGAGTTGACGAGCGTATTTTTTTCCGTATACGCTGATTTTGATAAATCTACGGTATCGCCTTCTTTAGCTTCCACAACTTGCAAAATAGGCAGTTGATACTTGCTTGCAAACTCCCAATCGCGTTGGTCGTGTGCGGGTACAGACATCACCGCCCCTGAGCCGTAATCCATCAATACAAAGTTGGCAACCCAAACAGGGATTTTTCTACCGGTAAGCGGATGAATAGCCTCGATACCCAGAGGTAAGCCGAGCTTTTCCATTGTCGCCATTTCAGCTTCTGAGGTTTTGGTTTGCTTGCAGCGCTCGATAAAGTCAGCCAGTTCATCAGACTCTTTACTCAGCGCAATGGATATTGGGTGTTGTGGCGCAAGCGCTAAATAACTCACACCATATAACGTGTCTGGCCGAGTGGTGTAGACTTCAAGCTCTTTGTAATCTGCGATTTCCTCGGCAAGATCAAAGCGTAAATCAACGCCTTCCGAGCGACCAATCCAGTTTTTCTGAGCAAGTTTGACTTGGTTCGGCCAATTATCTAGCTTTTCTAAATCGCTGAGTAATTCTTCGGCATAATCAGTAATTTTTATAAACCATTGGGGGATTTCCTTGCGTTCTACTACGGCTCCTGAACGCCAGCCTTTGCCGTCAATGACTTGTTCGTTAGCTAAAACAGTCTGATCGATAGGATCCCAATTTACCGTTGCATTTTTTTTGTACACCAAACCCTTTTCAAATAGTTTGGTGAAAAACCACTGCTCCCAGCGATAATAATCCGGTTTGCAGGTTGCTAACTCTCTGCGCCAGTCGTAGCCAAATCCCAACGCGTTTAATTGCCCTTTCATGTAGTCAATGTTCTTCATTGTCCACTTTGCTGGCGCAGTCTTATTCTCAATTGCCGCATTTTCGGCAGGTAAACCAAAGGCATCCCAGCCAATTGGTTGCAGTACGTTTTTGCCTTGCATGCGCTGAAAACGACTGATTACATCACCAATGGTGTAATTGCGCACATGTCCCATGTGCAACCTTCCACTGGGGTAGGGAAACATGCTTAGACAATAAAACTTTTCTTTGTCCTGAGCCAGATCAGCATCGAAAACGGCATTGTCTAGCCACTGCTGTTGAATACGAGTCTCGATGGATTTAGGGTCGTAGGTGTTCTGATCTACTGAAGTGGAAGCATCAGGCTTGGACATCTGGTTTTTATTCTCTGTTAATTAGTTTACGCTATAGCCCTATAGAATAACGTGTAAGCTAGGTATTCGACAATCATTTTGCTCGCTTTTTAGTGTACAAAACGGATTTTATGAACGCTTTTTAACCGAAACATAAAAAAGATAACAGTTAGAACATGACCAAGCATAAGCCAAGTAAAGAATTAGTAGAGCAATGTCAGTTAAGTGCAGCAGTACTTAGCCCCATCATTAGTGTTGGCTCTCAAACCAATCCATCCAGTACAGAGCACTTTTTAATCGGACAAGAGCGCGCAAAACAAGCCTTAGCGTTTGGTTTGGGGGTCAAATCAACCGGCTATAACATTTACGTTATGGGGGAACACGCGACAGGGCGTTTTACTCTCATAAATGACTATATAAAAAACGAGTTTAGGCGGACACCAGAAGTCTTTGACTGGTGCTACTTAAACAATTTTGAAAATGAGCGTGAGCCTTCCGTACTGAAATTGTCCGCAGGGCAGAGTAAAGCCTTGGTTAACGATTTCACCGGTTTAGTGGATGAGGTACTTGCAACCTTTCCTAGCGCTTATGAAAACCCTGGCTACCAGCGCAGAAAAGCAGCAATTGCGCGTCATTACGAGCAAAAGTATGACCACGCTATTGATCAAGTCGAAGCACAGGCTTTGAGTAAAAATGTTGCGCTCATAGAAGATGGCTCTACCATAAGTTTTTCGCCGATAGTAGACGGTAAACCCGTTTCAGATACTGATTTTACCAGTTACCCAGATGAAGTCAGAAAAGAGTATTATGCGCTGATTGATGCGCTAGAAGATTCGCTAACGGAAGCTTTGTTAGAGCTTCCGGGTTGGCAAAGAGAAAGCTCAGAAAAACTTAAAAAATTAAAAAAAGAAGTCACCGAGCAAGCCATTAGACCACTTATTAAAGAACTTCAACACAAATACGCGGATAACCTCCAAGTTCAGCGCTACATTAGCGCATTAAAACCGCATCTAATCGATACGGTGATAGAACATTTGGGGGCAAGTGCTAAAGATGACAAACAGGATGAATACGATCACCGCGAGGTGTTTATTGAAACATACGTGCCGAATGTATTGGTAGCAAGTAAGGTAGAAGCTTCTGTACCTTTAATATACGAAGCTAATCCAAGCTATCAGAATCTATTTGGTAAAATAGAGTACACAAGTGTACAAGGCAGTGTTTATACAAGTTACAGAATGATTACGGCAGGCGCATTGCACAAGGCAAATGGCGGATATTTAGTCGTAGATGCAGACAAGTTACTTGCCAATGTACAAGTGTGGGATTCGCTAAAATTGGCATTAAAGTTTGGTAATATTCGCTTAGATATACCGCAACATGAACCGGGTATGGTGAATTCAATCACACTCTCCCCTGAGCCCATAGAACTGGATGTAAAACTCATTTTACTGGGGTCACGCAATCTTTATTATGCCTTGCAAGATTATGATCATGAGTTTCCAGAATTATGCCGTGTGTTGGTTGATTTTGATGATGAAATCCCCCTGAGTCCAGAAACGCAGAACCAGTTTATCCAACGGGTCAAGCGAGAAGTGCAAAAACTAAAGATAGACGATATTGACGATGCGGCCTTGGTTGCTTTGTTGACTTACAGTTTGCGTACAGCCGAACACCAACAAAAACTGAGTGCCAAATTTGCTGAAATTATCGAATTGTTGCACGAAGCGGCCTATTTTTGTGAGCAAAACGAGCTTCAAGCTATTACCGAAAACGTGGTTCAAAAAGCCTTGCATGCAAAAAAATATAGAACCGGAAGGGTGTCTTCGCAGTTTTTACAAGATATGCAGGAAGGGCATGTCATTATTAGTACTTCAGGGCAAGCCTGCGGCACATTAAACGGTTTGACCGTATTGGATATAGGCGACACGTCCTTTGGTACGCCTGCTCGTATCACTGCGACTGTTTATGCCGGCTCCAATGGCATTGTAGACATCGAGCGTGAGGTTGAACTGGGGCAGTCTATACACTCAAAAGGTGTCATGTTGTTAAGTGGCTACTTAGGTAATAAGTATGCTCAAAGTTTTCCTCTAACATTGAGTGCCAATATCGCCTTAGAGCAGTCTTATGGATACATAGATGGTGATAGTGCATCATTGGCTGAGTTAATTGCGCTCATTTCTGCATTGACCGATTTACCCGTTCAGCAAGGCTTGGCGGTAACCGGTTCAATCAATCAGTTAGGAGAAGTGCAAGCAGTAGGTGGCGTGAATGAGAAAATAGAAGGTTTCTTTGAGCTTTGTGCGACACGAGGCTTGACCGGAGAGCAGGGGGTTATTATCCCACGTTCAAATTGCGTGAATCTCGTATTGAACAAAACAGTTATTGCCGCAGTTGAAGCTAAATCCTTTCACATTTATTCTGTTGAAAACGTCGACCAAGCCATCGAATTACTGATGGGGAAAACAGCAGGTAAACTAAATAGCCAAGGACGTTACCCAAAAAACTCTGTGCACTCTTTAGCCGTGCAGCGCTTGCATACCATTGCCAATGTAGTGAATGGGGGAGAAGCAGAATAAGCTGCTCTCTCCAATATACCTGCGGTCGCGCTACGCTTTAGGGAGCGTTATTTTGGCATCTGCACTGGGTTTGTATATTACTAGAACATGCCCTATGCTCTGTACCTTAGTGCTACTGGTCTCGCCAACGATCGCGTCCATGATTAAGGCTTTTTCGTCACGGTCGTCGGACGGAATTTTTACCTTGATCAGTTCGTGGTGATTGAGTGCATTTTCAATTTCAGCCACAACCCCCTCTGTTAAACCATTTGCACCTAGTTGTATTACGGGTTTGAGATTGTGTGCCAAACCCTTCAGGTATTGCTTTTGTTTGTTCGATAAATGCATATATAAAATTATTTAGCTAAATTAGTATGAGTTGAGTCTTGAATTTCTATATTCTACCTCTACTTTATTAGCATTGCGACAAGCGAAATAATTGAATGACCAAAAAGAAGCACTCTGCCAGCAGTAAAAGGTGGCTAAAAGAACATTTTGATGACAAATATGTTCAGCAAGCACAAAAAAAAGGCTTGCGTTCCAGAGCAGTGTTTAAAATAGAAGAACTCAATGACAAAGACAAGTTGGTCAAAACCAATGATGTTGTCGTTGATTTAGGTGCTGCGCCGGGAGGCTGGTCCCAGTATTGTGCCGAGCAAGTCGGGGACAACGGGACGGTTATTGCTTGTGACATTTTGCCAATGGATTCATTGGCAGGCGTTGATTTTTTGCAAGGCGACTTCAGAGAAGAGTCCGTGCTCAACGCATTATTGACCAAAATTGGCGGGAACAACGTAGACATAATATTGTCAGACATGGCACCAAATATGAGTGGAAATCAGTCTGTTGATCAGGCTAGGTCAATGTATTTATGTGAACTTGCGCTTGATATGTGCCATCAGGTACTCAAACCGAACGGACATTTTGTAATAAAAGTTTTCCATGGCGAAGGTTTTGATGATTACTTTCGCGCGGTGAAAGCGGCATTCGCAAGTGTTAAGACGCGTAAACCAGACTCTTCCAGAGCGCGCTCTCGAGAAGTCTATTTGGTGGCGAAAGGGTATAAAATATAGTAATCTTCAGGTATATACGTGGCACTAAACGCGTGACTTGATAGTTTTTAGGGGTAATAAGTTTGAGCGATATGGCAAAAAATCTCATCTTGTGGCTGTTCATTGCAGTTGTGTTGATGATGGTGTTTAAGAATTTCTCCGGTTCTGAAACAGCCGGCACGACCAGAGATTATAAATCTTTTATTCAGGATGTTCAGCGAGGTGATGTACGCGAAGTCACGGTAGATGGCCGTGAAATTCGAGGCGTAACTCGTTCAAATGAAACCTTTGTTACCTACATCCCTATTCACGACGATAAGTTGTTGGATGATCTAATAAAGAATAATGTGACGACATACGGTCAACCCACTGAGCAGACCAACTGGTTTTTACAGATTTTAGTGTCTTGGTTTCCTATGCTGTTGCTCATTGGTGTTTGGATCTTTTTCATGCGTCAGATGCAAGGCGGCGGTGGTCGAGGAGCGATGTCATTTGGTAAGAGCAAAGCTCGCCTACTGAGCGAAGACCAGATAAAAACAACCTTCGCTGATGTTGCCGGTTGTGACGAAGCAAAAGAAGAAGTAACTGAGTTAGTCGACTTCTTGCGTGACCCCACTAAGTTCCAAAAGCTTGGCGGCAAAATCCCGAAGGGTGTATTAATGGTGGGTCCTCCAGGAACGGGTAAAACCCTCCTTGCTAAGGCCATTGCGGGTGAAGCGAAAGTACCATTTTTCACAATCTCTGGTTCTGATTTTGTCGAGATGTTCGTGGGTGTCGGTGCGTCGCGCGTAAGGGACATGTTTGAGCAAGCTAAAAAGTCTGCGCCTTGTATTATCTTTATTGATGAAATTGATGCAGTGGGTCGTCAGCGTGGAGCCGGCCTTGGTGGCGGTCACGATGAGAGAGAGCAAACGCTCAACCAAATGCTAGTAGAAATGGACGGCTTTGAAGGGCACGAAGGCATTATTGTTATTGCCGCTACTAACCGCCCTGATGTACTGGATCCAGCGCTATTGCGTCCGGGACGTTTTGACAGGCAAGTTGTTGTGGGGCTACCTGACATTCGTGGCAGAGAACAAATTCTTAAAGTACACATGCGCAAGGTACCGATTGCAGATGACGTTGAAGCATCGGTCATTGCACGCGGAACACCAGGGTTCTCTGGTGCAGATTTAGCTAATTTGGTTAATGAAGCGGCATTATTTGCTGCGCGAGCTAACCGTCGATTGGTTTCGATGGAAGAGTTTGAAAAAGCAAAAGACAAGATCATGATGGGTACTGAACGCCGATCTATGGTTATGTCGGAGGAAGAAAAGGCAATGACGGCATACCACGAAGCTGGGCATGCTATTGTTGGACGCTTAGTACCTGAACACGATCCTGTTTACAAAGTGTCAATTATTCCTCGCGGGAGAGCTTTGGGTGTGACAATGTACTTGCCTGAACAAGATCGCGTCAGTTACACCAAGCGCCACTTAGAGAGTATGATCTCAAGTCTGTTTGGTGGACGAATTGCAGAAGAAATTATATACGGTGAAGATGCTGTCACGACGGGGGCTTCAAACGATATTGAACGAGCAACAGACATTGCGAAGAAAATGGTGACGCAATGGGGTTTGTCAGCCAAACTTGGTCCACAGCTTTACGCAGAAGAAGAAGGCGAAGTATTCTTAGGCCGTTCGATGAGTAAGTCAGCCAATGTCTCAGATGAAACGGCGCGAACGATTGACAGCGAAATCAAAGAGATCATCGACCGCAACTATCAGCGTGCATATAAGATTTTAGAGGAGAATATGGATATTCTTCACACTATGAAAGATGCCTTGATGAAATACGAAACCATAGATGCCAAGCAGATCGACGATTTAATGGAACGAGTTGATGTTAGGCCGCCGGCTGATTGGCAAAAAGATGACAAATCAGATTCTGGCAAACCAAGTGGTGGTGCGTCTATTGACGTGGGTAAGGAAGATAAGCCACAAGATGGTGGTGAAACAAGCACTTCGTCGAATTAGTAGGCATTGAACCATAATAAAAACACCGGCTTTGCCGGTGTTTTTGTATATAGGTATTAAACAAAAGCAATTTATTTTGTATGATAAATAGAGGATTGGTACTTAGCGTCTTTTATTGACCATACAAAAGAGGCTAATCAGTTTTTTGTCGTTTCGTAAACCATGATAATAAGCGTAGAGTAACAAAGAGCAACACAAAAGAATGATGAAGTTTGGCGAAAAATATTTGGATTTTGACTTGCCTAGAGTAATGGGGATCCTAAATGTTACTCCTGACTCGTTTTCGGACGGAGGAAAATTCAACAATCTGAATAGTGCAATTAGTCAAGCGGATATTATGATTCAAAGCGGTGCTTCTTTTGTTGATGTTGGCGGCGAATCAACGCGTCCTGGGGCAGAGGAAATCTCTGTAGAAGAAGAGTTGAACCGTGTAATACCTGTTATTGAAGCCATATCACAACGGTTTGATACCATCGTATCGATTGATACGAGTAAGCCAGAAGTCATGAAACAAGCGGTAGAAGCCGGTGCTGCACTGATCAATGATGTGCGAGCCTTGAGTATGAATGGCGCACTAGAAACGGCAAGCAAATTGGCCAAAGACAAGCATATTCCAACGTGTATCATGCATATGCAAGGTGCACCAAAGACCATGCAAGATAAACCAGACTACGACTCTGTTGTGGATGATGTGCTGGACTTTTTTAGAAATAAAATTGAACGGCTTACGCATGCTGGTTTTCACTACAACCAAATTATACTTGATCCTGGCTTTGGTTTTGGCAAGACATTAGATCATAACTATCAACTTCTTAAGCACTTTACCCAGTTCACTCAATTCGACCTTCCTGTACTCGCCGGTATGTCAAGAAAGAGTATGATTGGAAATTTATTGAACAAAGATGTTGAAAATCGCCTTGCTGGCGATATATCTACACACACAATCGCTGCCTTAAATGGGGCAAGTATACTTCGAGTTCATGATGTAGACGCTATTATGGATGTCGTTAAAATCGTGGGTAAAATTAATAGCGTAAGCTAATAAGGAATATATATGTCAGAAAGACAGTACTTTGGCACAGATGGTATTCGTGGACGTGTTGGTCAAAGTGCCATAAACCCTGAGTTTGTCACTAAGTTGGGCTGGGCTGCCGGTAAAGTGCTCGCCGGACAAGGAACAAATAAAGTACTCATTGGTAAAGACACGAGGATCTCTGGTTACATGCTTGAGTCTGCACTAGAGGCTGGACTGTCAGCTGCAGGTATTAATATTGGCTTGTTAGGCCCTATGCCTACCCCAGCTATTGCATATTTAACCAAGACTTTTCGCTCTGAAGCGGGAATAGTCATTAGCGCATCTCACAATCCATATTATGACAACGGCATCAAGTTTTTTTCTTCAAATGGTAGAAAGCTGCCAGACGCGGTAGAAGCGGCAATAGAAGCACAGATGGAGCTGCCTATGAGCTGTGTAGACTCAGACAAGTTAGGAAAAGCCACAAGAATAAATGATGCTGCAGGTCGCTATATTGAATATTGTAAAGGTACCTTTCCTTCAGAGTTGTCTTTGAGTGGTTTAAAAATCGTAGTGGACTGCGCGCACGGCGCAACCTACCATATTGCGCCTAATGTACTCAGTGAGTTGGGGGCAAAAGTCATCGAAATTGGCACGTCTCCTGACGGGCTAAACATAAATCGCAAAGTTGGGGCGACCTCACTGAAGGCGACGATAGATGCGGTGAAAAAACACAAAGCCGATTTTGGTATTGCACTTGATGGCGATGGCGATAGGGTGATGATGGTTGATGAAAAAGGGCAGGTTGTTGATGGTGACCAAATCATCTTTATTATTGCGCGTGATGCATTGCGTTCTGGTAAGTTAAAAGGTGGTGTGGTCGGTACAAAAATGTCAAATTTAGCTATGCAACTTGCCATTGAAAACTTAGGTGTGCCGTTTGAGCGTGCGGACGTCGGTGATCGATATGTAATGGAGCGCTTGTTAGAAAATGGCTGGTGTATTGGAGGGGAAAATTCGGGCCATGTGCTGAATTTGGATTACGCCCCAACGGGAGACGGTATAGTGGCTGGTTTACAGGTGATTGCGGCTATGTTGCGTGCCAACATTCCACTTAGTTCTCTGGCTTCTGGTTATACTAAGTTTCCACAAACCTTAATAAATGTAAAATACAACGCCAATTCAAAAGACCCACTGGCGAATAAGAATGTCAAGAAATCGTTAAGTGATGCAGAGAAATTACTAGGGAATACAGGACGAGTTTTACTTCGTAAAAGTGGAACTGAGCCTTTGATTCGAGTGATGGTCGAGGCAGAGGACAGTGACTTAGCATTACAATGTGCTCAAAAAATAGCAAGTGAAGTAGAAAATACTGAACAATGAGTAAAAATTTTGCTTATGTTACTTGTTATTTACAGCGCTCTTAGTTAATATCTCCGCCGCTTTGTGGTGCGGCGGCTCATAAGGTGGATTTATGCAAAAAAATAAACGTATGATGGTTGCTGGAAATTGGAAAATGAACGGCAATCTAACGATGTTACACCAATTCAAGCGATCATTTCCTGTATTTGAAAACATCGACGTTGTGTTATGTCTACCTTCCTTATATATAAGTGAAACAAGCAGCGCAAACTTTTCGATAGGTGCACAAGATTGCAGTTATTATGAAAGTGGGGCACACACAGGTGATATATCTCTGACGATGTTGGCCGAATTCGATTGCAAGTATGTGATTGTCGGGCACTCAGAGCGTAGAGCACGATACAACGAATCAAATGAAATCGTTGCGAAAAAGGCAAAAGCGGTATTAGAAAACGGCAGTGTTCCGTTGGTTTGTGTCGGTGAGCCTCTCGAAGTTAGAGACAACGGTAGCGTGTTCGACTATGTGGGTGAGCAACTTGATGCAGTGATAGAAAGCTGCAAAGGTGCAATGGATAACTTAGTTATTGCTTATGAACCAGTATGGGCTATAGGCACTGGAAAAACAGCCACACCTGAACAGGCACAAGAAGTGCACGCATTTATTCGTGAAAGATTAAGCAAATATTGTGATGATTCACACAGTATTCGTATAGTGTACGGCGGCAGTGTCTCGGATAAAAATGCTGCTGAATTGTTTGCACAACCAGATATAGATGGCGCCTTAGTAGGCGGTGCAAGTTTAAAAATGGATAGTTTTAGCGATATTTGCCTAGCCGCAAATGAGAGGAAGTAAATGTCTTTATATGAGATTTTATTAGTTGCTTATTTAATCGTCGCCATTATGTTAATTGGCTTTGTATTAATACAGCAAGGAAAAGGTGCTGAAGCAGGCGCATCTTTTGGCGCTGGTGGTTCAAATACCGTATTTGGCTCAAGTGGATCGGGTAACTTTATGACTCGTACCACGGCAATATTAGCAACCTTATTCTTTTTAATCAGCTTAATTATTGGTGGTATTACAACTGGTGCGAATACTGAAGCTGATGAGTTTCAAAACATTGAAGCGCCGGTTGAAGCAACGATACCTGTTGTTGATGAATCTGATGTGCCGGTTAGTGACCAAACTGACGGAAACGACGTACCCACGTCTGACCCTCAGTAATAAAACAGTTTTTGCGGAAGTGGTGGAATTGGTAGACACGCCATCTTGAGGGGGTGGTGAGCTATGCTCGTGCGGGTTCAAGTCCCGCTTTCCGCACCAAATAAAAAGCCGTATATCACAGATATGCGGCTTTTTTCATCATGGGTGTACTTTAAAAAGCTTAGTATCTACATGGTGCCTTCACACCTTAGAGAAAGGAGCTTGAGTTTAATTACCGCTTAACCAACTTAAATACAGAAATATTATTTGCGACAGTTTCAATGGCTTCGTTTACGCTTTTTTGCGCACGAAGCAGTTGGTTACTGCCTTCTGCAGTTTCGTCGGCAATTTTACTGATCGATGTTAAGTACTCATTGACGTGCAAGATTTTACCTTCTTGTTCGCTTGTAAATTTTGCCACGGCTGAAGTTGTCTCATTAACTTGTTGTGCACTCTTCAACACCTGATTCAATGATTCGTTTACTTTACTATTCATTTCGATACAAGAACTGGCTTTGTCTTGGCTCTCTTTAATAAATGCACTAGCTTTCTCTGCAAAACCTTGTACTTTTGAGATGGTTTCTTGAATTGAATAGGTCGACTCTTGGGTTTTCATCGCTAGATTTCTGACTTCTTCAGCAACCACTGCAAACCCTCTTCCTGCTTCACCAGCTCGAGCTGCTTCAATGGCTGCATTGAGTGCCAACAAGTTGGTTTGGTCAGCGATACTTTCTATTACTGTAGTAATTTCGTTGATTTCGTCGCTTGCGTTATTTAATTCAAGAATAACTTCGCTGGTGCCGCTCACTCTGTCGGTTAGCAAGTGAATGCCAGCGTCTGTTTCTTTTGCTAATTGTGCGCCGTGATGCGCTTCCATATTTATGCTGTTTGCTTGCTCATTTGCTAGTTCAGTTGATAGCTTTGCTTGTTTTCCAAGTTCAACCGGCTCATTCATTGACTGGCTGATATGCTGAATTTCTGTTTGTTGTGAGTCTGTGCCGGTTCGCGTTGTTTCAGCGAGTGAGGCCAGTCCGGACAGTTGATTTTGCGTCGACCATACCGAAGTGGCTACTTCTTCTATTATTTTTTGGACTTTACCAATGAACGCATTAAATTCTGTAGACAATGTGCCAACTTCGTCGCTTGTTTTTGCGTCCAGTCTTCTAGTTAGATCGCCATCTCCACTTGAGAGCTCATAGGCAGCAATGGCCAATGATTTTAGCGGTTTCAACATTTTTGATACTAAAAATAAAGATAAGATTAAGGCAAGAAGCGCGCTCACAGAAACAGCGATAATGGTACCGACAATCTGTGTTTTGGTGTTTTCCTCCACGGATTTTGAGAGGGCATTGGCATCATCTAATGTGTGAGCAGCAAACTGCGTGAGTAGTGCAGATATTTCTGCTCTTGCTTGCTCGATAAGCGTCATGTTTTTCAGCGAACTGATTTTCTCATCTGCTATGTAATTGTGAACATCTTCAAACCATTTTTGCGCTTTTTCCTGAATTTCTTGGCTAATTTGTTTAGATGACTCGGACAGGCTGTTGCGTTGTGCGTCGAGTAAATGTTTGTCAAAATCAGCTTTTATCAATGTAAACCTCGTTGCGTTTTGCTCACCAGAAGTCGCACTTGTCCAAGCCAAGACCGCGTTTGCCAAGTTGGCGGCTTCTTCAAACTTACTCATTGCGTGTTGGCTACTAGTGACTGCGATAAGGGGCTGATTCAGCGCAAATACAGTTTGCTTTCCTTGTGAATTGAGAAGTGAAATTAGGTAAGCACTGATAAGGCTAAATACAATAATTAGACCAAAGACGCTTATCATCAATTTACGTTTAATACTCATTGTATTCCCTTAAAACGGCAGTAATGGAAGTGTAATTTCTTTGTCTTCGCTGGTGAGAGATTCTAAAAACCGTTCAATGGCCTCTATTTCCTCAGAACTGAGCGCGATGACTTGCATTTCTGGCGATAAGCTTGGCCTATCGTTTTTAGCGCCTGATATATAACTGACAATTGCATCTCTTAATGTGTTGAATCGACCATCATGCATGTAGGGCGCGCGTTGTGCTATGTTTCGAAGGCTAGGTGTTTTGAAAGCAAAATTGTCTTGTTCGTTTTGGGTCAATGCGCCACGACCTAAATCACTTCCCGGTAGACCAATGTCATGGAAGGCTTGGTCAGTAAAGTTCCAGCCGGTGTGGCAGTTTATACACTTTGCCTTTCCAGTAAAAAGCCTGAACCCTTGTTTTGCGGTTTCAGAAATAGCCGTTTCTTCGCCTTTAATCCATCTATCGAAGGGCGAAACGCCCGACACAATGGTTCGTTCAAATGTCGCAATTGCTTTTGCTATTGTGCTAGCAGAAATACCTTCATCACCAAATACTTTGGTGAACCAATCTTGGTAATAGGGTATTTGTGATAACCTAAACACTGCTACTTGAATCGGTAAGTTTATTTCAATCGGGCTTTCTATCGGCTCCAGTGCTTGCTCTTAAAGGCTCTTGGCTCTACCATCCCAAAAGAAGCTATTTCCCCATGCGGCATTGATAATACTCGGGGAGTGTCTAGGTAGCTTAGAGTTTTGTGCGCCAATGGAAAGCGCCGTTGCATCTTCCCAACCGAAGCTTGGATTATGGCACGTCGCACAAGTCATATTCTTGTTTTTGCTTAGTCTTGGGTCGAAGAACAGCATTTTGCCCAGCGCTGCTTTTTCCACGGTATAAGGATTGTATGAGGGGAAGGGGATAAACTCTGGCTTGATAAACGTTTCTTTAGAACTACTTGCTCGTGTGCCCAACGAGAGACAAACCAGAATCAAAAAGAATCCGAAAACATAAAGTTTTTTAATTATGTACAACTGCGTCCTGCTATCAATTCAGGTTTGCCTTCGCTATGCTATTCTCGCTGAGATATGCAAAGCAACCTGTTTAAAAAACAAATTTAACCGTTAAAATGTATCGTCAAATAGTTAGCATTGTTAGCAGAAAAAACTATACGAAATCGTACAATCATCTACGTTCAATGGTCATATATCCATTGAACAAGTAGAGGCAGTTATTCACATTATTTCAACAAAGGGTATACCATGGAATTTCCAACAATAATTACAACAGTGGCTCTGCTTGAGTACATGTTTTTCACTTTTAAGGTAGGATTTGGTCGCGAGAAGTTTAAGCTTCCCGCACCTGCAACTTCTGGTAATGCTACTTGGGAAAGAATGTACCGCGTGCAGCAGAATACACTTGAACAACTTATAATATTTTTACCCGCTCTATGGGGTTTTGCGACGTTTGTTAGCCCAACAATTGCTGCTGCTATTGGACTACTATTCGTGATTGGCCGCCCACTATATTATTTTAGTTACGTTAACGACCCGAAAAAACGCGCACCTGGCTTTGTGATGGGATTTTTTGCAAACGTAGCACTCGTATTGGGTGGTTTGATTGGGGCAATCGTTAGCTTGGTACAATAAGACTACTTTATACTATAACTTGACCATTTGGACAGGTTTTGGTGTGAGAATTGCTAAGCTTCACTAAGTTTATTTTTGGAGTGAAACTACATGAAACGCTTACTATTTGTTTTTATTATATTTTTACAAGGATGCGGGGAAAATCAAGCCGTAAAACCTGAGAACAAGCTGCCCGAATATACAGCATTAGTGGTTGCATATGCACCAGAAATGGAAGGTGTGATGCGCACTATTGAGGCTTTACCTGATGCAAGTATTAATAAAACCGAAGTAAAAAAAGGTGTGACCTATTATTTTGGCGAGTATAAGGGAGAACCCATTGTTCTTTTCGCTACCGGTATGAGTATTGCCAATGCTGCTATGACGATGCAAATGGCATTTGATTACTACCCAATCAAGCAAGTCTTGTATATGGGCATTGCTGGTGCTGTTAATCCTGAGCTTCATCCAGGAGATGTGGTAGTAGCAGAGCGTTGGTACTATCACGACGAAAGTGTCTATGTAAATCCTGACCCTCAAAACCCTGGCGAATATATCCCGCCGACTTATTATTCTGAGTTTTTGAAAAAACAAGATGAAAGGCGAGTGCTTGATCCACATATTCCCAACTATGAGCCTTTTGCTTTTATTCATCCTGATGAGGTCGTCGTGATTAAAGACGGTATGTCTGAACCTAAAGATCACGCATATTTTGCAGCTAGCCCGAGACTTTTAGATGCAGCGCGCAAAGCAATTGAAAAAATGCCTCCACAGGCAGTGAGCGATGAGCGCAATGCTAAGCTATATGTCGGTGGAAATGGTGTGACAGGATCGGTATTTTTAGATAATCGAGAATATCGTAAATGGGTCAGACGGGTATTCAATGCTGAAGTCACAGAAATGGAATCTGCCGCGGTGGGGCAGGTTGCATACGTGAACGACATAGACTGGGTAGTGATCCGCGCGGTGAGTGATTTAGCTGGCGGACAAGAGGGCTTAAACGAAGAAGACGTTTATGATAAAGCGGCATCGATTGTAGGGGCAAAAGTATTGTTTGCTACTATTGATGAATTGGTAGCACAGTAATATTGCTTTATGTGTAAATTTTTAAATGCCGCATGGCTTGTGCTGTTAAAGTTCACTAAGCGGTATTAAAAGGTAAGCAAATGTTTCTGATATGTAAACTTGGTGTTTATTCATACTATACTTTTGTGTCTGTATATCAGACGTATAAATGAGATACAGCGACTAGGCGCTTGTGGCTGTTCGCATATATAGCGGCTATTGAGATACAGTGCCGTAATCTAAAGCTGCCTCATAGAATAATCACGTTTAACGAATCAGAAATAAGGAGACGGCATTGATAAATACACATAAATTATCCCGAACCATTTTGCCTGCAATGGCATTAGTTTGTGCGACATGCTTTAGCTTTTCGTCTATTGCTCATGATGGCAATGAAGCACTTGCAAAAATTGTACTTGATCGAAGTGCAAAAGAACGCGCTCGAGACGTACATAGGCATCCAGTGCAAACGTTGTCGTTTTTCCAAGTCGAGCCAGGTATGAAGGTAGCCGAAGCGCTGCCTGGTGGGGGGTGGTATTCAAAAATACTGGCTCCATATTTAGGTAAAGAGGGCGAGTTACATGGTATCAACTACAATGATGACATGTGGGCTCTATTTGGTTTCTTCAGTGAAGACCGTATTCAAGAATTAGTTAAAGGTACGACTAAGTTCCCAGAACAGATTGCCAAGTTTACGGATAATGGTATTAGATCCTCTGGGTTTACTTTTGCTTCAGCGCCCAAAAGTGCATACGCCACGCTTGATCGCGTACTATTCATTCGGGCTTTACACAATTTAAACCGCTTTGAGAGCCAAGCAGGAACAATGACGCAAGCAATTGATACTGCATATAAGCTTTTGAAAAAAGATGGATTAGTGGGCGTAGTACAACATCGAGCACCTGAATCAGCATCTGATGAATGGGCAGATGGTAGCCGTGGCTATTTAAAACAATCATTGGTGATAAACGCTTTTGAGAAAGCTGGTTTTGAATTGATGGCGAGTAGTGAAGTCAATGCCAATGAAAAGGACAAACCAACAGAGTCCGATATAGTGTGGCGCTTACCCCCTAGCTACAACGGCGTAGGGGATGACGCCGAAAAACGTGCAGCAGTCGATGCTATTGGCGAAAGCGATAGGATGACCTTGCTGTTTAAGAAAAAGTAACTGATTTACATATCTGGTGAGTGAAGTCATATTATGCAGTTGGAGTTTCCACTCAGTCATTACGATGAAGGGGGGCGTTTAAAGCCTCCCTTATTTTTGTATTTTGTATTGCTGTTTTTTTGTCGAGGCATTGTCATTTTTGTTGTGGCACTATCAGTACCGAATGATAGCAGCAGAATGATGGAAATTTTTTATCCAGAAAAGTATGATTTTTATTTGTCACTCATGTCTGCGGTTCCAGCTGTTCTTGCGCTAGTTTTATTATCTAGACGATATTCCATATGGCAACAATCAAAACAGCGTTTATTTTCTTTTTTGTTTGCGTTGTTAGTCATGGCAAGCTTAATCGATTTAAGCTTACAAATTTATATTGTGAATAAATTATCGTATAGCTTTTCAATCTCAAGAGCACTGACTTTAGGGGGGGCAGTCCTTGCTTTATCTTACGTGTTAAAAAGCAAACACATACGGCATTTAAGAAAAGACTGGTCAAAGCCTCTAAAATAAATGGATAGAGTCAGTTTTTGACTTGTCCCAAGGCATTAGCAAAGTAACTTTCAATACTGACATTTTGGTTACGTACGAGTTTCTCGAAACAGACACCCGCAAAGGCAAAGGTGTGTTCATCCACTTTCATATAAATAGATGGGGCATCTGACTTGTCTGTTGCATAAATCCATGTACCATTGGCAAGCTTTTTGAACACTTCTCCGATGTATGCACCAAATATATTGCAAAGCGTAAACACCGCCTTATCTTCTAATGCTACATGTGAAAATTTATCCAGAAAACCTAATATCGCCTTGTCTACGTATTGAATACTATCGGGGGAATAGTCTAAGGTAATGGCAAGTTCAAGTTGTGCGGTAGAGACGGCATCTTCAGCACTGCACTTCATTAGTTTGTCTAGTTCACTTTGTTCCATGGTCAATTTTGTTCTTTTGGGAGGCATTTTCATAGCAAAGTAAATCAATCTCACGTTGTTGTAAAATAAGTTTTTCCAACAAACAGACACCAGGACCTTTGTGCTCAGGCTTTGGAATAACCAAAAACGCAGATGACTGTTTGTAGCTGCTGCCTTGCAAGTACAAACGCGTCAGTTTAGCAGTGCTCAACAAATGTTCTACTTTGTGGAGTGGCAGCCAGCAAAAACCAAGGTTTTGACGGAGCAAATCAATCGCTGAATCAAACTGACTAACTGTCCACCTGAGCTCAGATTTTAGCCAACCTTGATTCTCCTTGGGGCTGTCAGATGTATCAGAGATCACTATTTGCAAATGTTGACTAAGGGTTTCGGTAGAAATAGGTTGTGGCAGTGAAGCAAGGTAGTGTTTAGGATGACAAACTAAGACAAACTCAATATGACGAATAGGTTCGCCAAGATAGCCTTTTGGTAAAGCTAGACTTATTACTATGTCGGCACTGGCTGACGTAATCGCGTCCAAAGTACCGGTTAATACGGTGTCAATTATGCGTAGTCGGCTGCCTCTACTTTCGGGCATGAATGTTTTGAGCGCTTGATAGATTGTGTTTCGTGGAAAAGCTAAATCCAATGCTAGCGTGATTTCAGGCTCCCAATCTTGATTGATGTTTACGGCAAGTTGTTCAAGTGATGATACACTATTGGTTAGGTCCCTAGACCGTCTAAGCAGGGCTTTTCCCGCCTCTGTCAGCACGGCTTTTCGACCTACCGTTTCCAGTATTTTTACGTCTAGTAGGTCTTGGAGTTTGGTAACAGCATGATTTAAAGATGATTGCGATTTATTGAGTGCCTTTGCCGCTTGCGCGTAACCGCCATAATCTACAACAGCTTGCAAAATACGCCATTGTTCTAAAGTACTTTTGGGTCGGTACAAGCTGAGAGTCCTATTTTGGCTGAATATATGCTTGTCATTATGCAAATGAAAAAAACGTAATACAATAAGATCAACTAACCATAAACTCTTCTAGCCAATTCGACATATTAGACTACATGACCAAAAACATAATTCCGCTCTAATAACATTCTGAGAAATTAATGAAATATAATGTTTTTTTACCTTTAAGTGCCTTAGTTGCACTTTCTCTACTCAGTATTCTCGTTAGCCTACACATTTTACCGCCAGGACAGGAAATACTGGAAAATATCACCAAGCATTTGGATTCAGGTTTTTATTTCATTGTTTTTATTATAATTTTACTAGAGTCGATTTTGTATGTGGGGTTTTATTTTCCCGGTCAATTTTTTGCTGTGGTGCTGGTTGTAGGTGCAAATCCAAGCCCTTTGGGGATTGCGTATATGACGATTGCAATGGTATTGGCGGCTACCTTAGGATCAGGTATCAATTTTTTCCTTGGTAAACGTTTTGGAAATACCTCGGTTCAATCACAGCAAACTAAGCTAAAACACCTTCTTCTCGCTATGATCCATATTAATTCGCTAGCGTTTTTTATGTTCGCTCAAGGGGCGGACAATAAAAGCAGCAAAGTGATCTTGTTTGCTGGCTTGCTTAATCTACCGTACTATTTATTGTTGATAGCAGGAACCGCTATTTTGAGTGAGCAAGTGATGGCAATGGCAGAAAACCCTTATTTTTTATTTACGGCTGTTTTTATCTGGTTGATTGTTGCGGCATATTTTGATTTTAAAAAAGCGGCACAAAAAAACAAACACGGTTAGTTGGTTTCTAATTAGAGCCTGTTGGGCGGTCTAGCTTAACCAAGTGGTCGATTGCTCGGCTAGCGGCAAGCATACCAAAGCTTGAAGTCACACCGACAAAGGCACCAAACCCAGTCGAACAATCCATTTTACCACTGCCTTGTGCTTGCTGTTTTTGTTGACTTACACCCCCGTCAGGGGTTGGGAATTTGAGTTGTTCTGTGCTGTAAATACATTCAATACCAAACCGGCGTTTGGGGTTTTTACTAAAATTATAAAGCCTGCGCAATTCACTTCGCACTTTTGCTGACAAAGGGTCTTGAATCGTTTTTGCGAGGTCACCTTTGGTAGTTAATAGTGGATTGGTTTGCCCTCCAGCGCCGCCGACAGTGATTATTTTTATTTTGTTTCGTTTCGCAAAAGCGATCATTGCAGCTTTTACTGCCACTGCATCGATAGCATCAATAATGACATCGTGTTGCGTTCCCAGATAACGGGAAACCCCTTCTTTGGTAACAAAGTCTTCAATAGCATTTACTTTGCAGTCTGGGTTGATTTGCAATACGCGAGCGGTCATTTCGTCAACCTTTGTTGAGTGGAGTGTATTGCTAAGGGCATGCAGTTGCCGATTGATGTTAGATTCTACAATGTCGTCCAAGTCTATCAAGGTGAGCTGGCCAATGCCTGTGCGCGCAAGTGCCTCAACAGACCAAGAACCTACTCCCCCCAAGCCAACAACTGCGACATGTGCATTTTTTAAACGTTCTGCTCCTACTGACCCGTATAAGCGACGAATACCGGAAAATCGAGTTTGATAAGACATATCTATTTATTCGAAAGTTTTAAGCGAAAATTTAACATTTTTATTCGATTAATTAGATGGTTTAATTTATTCATTCAGTTAACACTACTTTTAAATGCGGAGATTATTATGGGATTACTAGTTGAAGGTGTTTGGAAAGACCAATGGTACGATACTAAAAGCAGCAATGGCAAATTTGTTCGTCAGGATTCGCTTTTTAGAAATACCATTAGCAACGAAGAAGGAGCGGCATTCCCCCCTGAGTCTGGGCGATATCATCTTTATGTTTCTTTGGCTTGTCCATGGGCTCATCGAACACTCATTTTCAGAAAGTTAAAGTCGCTAGAAGCTCATATCGGCGTATCGATTGTCAGTCCTGACATGCTGAGCAATGGATGGGAATTCGGAGACTATGATGGTGCAACCGGCGATGCATTGTTTAATTTTGAATACATGCATCAAGTCTACACAAAGGCAGAGCCTGAGGTCACAACACGCGTTACTGTACCGGTACTTTGGGACATGAAGACCAACACGATAGTCAGTAATGAGTCAGCAGATATCATTAGAATGTTTAATTCTGCATTTAATGATCTGACTGGCAACCAAGATGACTATTACCCCAACGAGTTGCAGTCAAGCATTGATGAAATCAACGATTTTGTTTATCACAGTATCAACAATGGTGTGTATAAAGCGGGTTTTGCCACAACTCAGGAAGCATACAGTGACGCCGTTGTCGCGCTTTTTAAAGCCTTAGATAAAGTAGAGGAAATATTGGCAATAAGACCTTATTTAACGGGAGACTCGATCACTGAGGCTGATTGGCGCTTATTCACTACCTTAATACGCTTTGATCCGGTCTACGTAGGGCATTTTAAATGTAATCTCAGAAGAATCGCTGATTACCCAAATATCTACGAGTATATGAAGGCGCTCTACCAAATTGAAGGTGTTGCTGAAACCGTCAATTTTGATCATATAAAGCGCCATTACTATTATAGTCATACGACGATAAATCCAAGCCAAGTAGTGCCGAAAGGCCCTGAAATTTCCTTAAACACACCACACAATAGAGGAAAGTGAATATGACTACGGTTAAGCAAATAGTGAGAGGTCTTGAGGTATCAGACGGCGCGGGCGTGAAACTCAAACGTGTAATTGGACAGCGTGAACTAAAGCGTTTAGATCCTTTTTTGATGTTGGATGAGTTCGGCTCGGATCAAGCCAGTGACTATATAGCCGGTTTTCCCTCGCACCCCCATAGAGGATTTCAAACCGTCACTTATATGTTGCAAGGGAAAATGGGACACAAAGACTCTGTTGGCAATCAAGGCGTAATTGAAGATGGAGGCTTGCAATGGATGAATGCAGGAAAAGGCATAATACATGAAGAGATGCCCCAACAAACAGAGGGCAAATTGCGAGGATTTCAACTTTGGGTGAACTTACCGTCCAGTGAAAAAATGTCTACACCTGCATATGAGGATATTCAGAGTCATCAAGTACCTGAACTCAGTATTGGCAATGCCTCCAACGAACTAGACAAATCGAGTAAGCTTAGAATTTTGGCTGGTTCTTACAAGGGCGTGAGCGGACCGATTAAAACACATGCGGTATCTCCTCGTTTTTTTGATATTCATTTATACCATGATGATAGCGTGAGTATTGATGTGGATTCCAGTCATCAAGGGTTTGTTTACGTTTATGATGGTAGCTTGCAAATCGGTCAAGATACACTGCAAGAAGGAGAGTTAGGCGTGCTGGAATTTAATGATATCCTTGAAATTCAGGGACAAAATGGTAGTGATGGAAAAGCAATATTTGTCAGTGCTAAGCCAATCGGTGAGCCAGTGGCGCAATACGGTCCGTTTGTTATGAATAGCCAGTCTGAAATTGAACAAGCATTGGATGATTATAGAGCGGGAAGATTGACAAGTTGATTAGCCGTACGTTTGTGAATATGATGGCCTTACTTCATAAGTAACTAAATTAGATTAACAAGATTAGGATGACAACAATAACTTGCTTTAAAGCTTACGATATTCGTGGCGAATTATTATCTCAGCTGAATGAAAATGTGGCATATCGTATCGGGAAAGCATTTGCCTCATATTTACAAGCAAAAACGGTTGTGGTGGGTGCAGACGTGAGACATACCTCGAAACCGTTAAAACTTGCCTTATCGGCGGGGTTAATTGATGGCGGCGCGTTTGTAACTGACATTGGCCTCGCGGGCACGGAAGAGATATATTTCGCGACTAAGTTTCTCGGTGTAGATGGTGGTATAGAAGTCACGGCCAGTCATAACCCAATTAACTACAATGGGATGAAATTGGTGAAAGCCGAATCGGTGCCAATTAGCGGTGATAGCGGATTAAATGCAATAAAGGCCTTGGCAGAAACCTATGATGATGACGAGGTGATTGCGCGCTTAGAAGCGTTATCATCAGATGGATTAGTTGAGGATGAAGCATTTATTCGCGGCGTATCAACGGTGAGTGAACAAAAACTGTTAGAAACTAAGCAATACGAAAGAAAAAGTTGTGTTAACGATTATTTAATGCACTTAAGTACTTATGTGGATTTTGCCAAGTTCACCCCATTAAAGCTCGTGGTCAATGCGGGCAACGGTGCTGCAGGTCACGTGATTGATGCTTTAGAGCTACTCTTTGAGAAACAAAATGTTCCTGTCGAATTTATTAAGGTTCATCACAAAGCCGACGGTGACTTCCCCAATGGTATTCCTAACCCTCTACTCCCTGATGCAAGAGCAGATACCGCGGATGTGGTAAAAGCACACAATGCAGACATGGGTATTGCTTGGGACGGCGATTTTGACCGTTGTTTTTTATTTGACGCGGATGGCGAATTTATTGAAGGCTATTATATTGTTGGTCTGCTTGCACAAGCTTTTCTGCATAAAGAAAAGGGAGCCAGTATAATCTACGATCCCCGCGTGTATTGGAATACAGAAGATATTGTTAAGAGTGCGGGTGGCAAACCAATCAAGTCGAAAACTGGACACGCTTTTATTAAAGAGCGTATGCGTAAAGAAGATGCAATTTATGGTGGAGAAATGAGTGCCCACCACTATTTCCGAGATTTTGCATATTGTGATTCAGGCATGATCCCTTGGTTACTTATCGCAGAAATGCTTTGTATCACTAAAAAGCCCTTATCTTCCATGGTGAAGGAGAGAATTCTTGCGTTTCCTTCTTCTGGTGAAATTAATTTTAAGGTAAAGGATGCAGGCCTTACGATCAAGAAAATTGTTGAAGAGTATCAAGACGACGCGGTTGTGATAGATAAAACAGATGGCGTGGGTCTGGAATTTGATAACTGGCGATTCAATTTGCGTAAGTCAAATACTGAACCCGTTATTCGGCTAAATGTAGAGTCCAAAAACGACCTTGCGTTGATGCAGCAAAAAACCGCTGAACTAGAAGCCTTAATAAAAAGCGAGTAATGGCTTAGATTAACACCATTAAAAAATGACACAGTACCACTAATGTTGTCAGCACTATTCTTAGAAAGGTATATTCGATTACGACTTGCCTTTCTAATTCTAGGTTGTACTTGTCGTACATCAGTATTGCAATATACGCGATTGAAAGCACGCTCAGCAACATGCTGCCCTCTAAAAATATTAACGCTCCCCAAGCTACGATACTTGGCGCCATCGATACATAAAGTTGGTGATTAGTTCGTTTTTTTTGGAGTGCGTCATACCAATGAATTCCGCCAAAAAAAGACAGAATAATCGCAGAGTATTGTACAAAATAAACATAGCCCGAGTAGGCAGAAAGTAATTCAGAAAATATGAGTATGGGGATGCCAATGAATGGTATTAAACCTAGATAAGCGAGTACTTTTGCTGAAATTGGCATAAATATGATAAACCTGAAATGCTTGGGTAGCATCAATGCAGATACTACCCAAGCTTGTTCGCACTATTTTTCGATAGGTACGTAATCTCTTTTCGTTTCACCCGTATATAACTGACGAGGACGACCAATTTTTTGGCCAGGCTGACTCATCATTTCATGCCAGTGTGAAATCCAACCAACAGTACGTGCAAGTGCAAAAATACAAGTAAACATATTTGTTGGTATACCAATGGCACTTAGGACGATACCAGAGTAAAAATCAACATTAGGGAATAATTTTTTCTCGGCAAAATAAGGGTCGCTTAATGCGATACGCTCAAGTTCCATAGCGACTTCAAGCAGCGGATTGTCGACCTTTAACTCTGCCAATACTTCATGACAGCTTTCACGCATGACTGTCGCACGAGGGTCGTAGTTTTTATAAACACGGTGACCAAAGCCCATTAAACGGAATGGATCATTTTTGTCTTTTGCTCGGGCAATGAATTCTGGAATACGGTCAACGGAGCCAATTTCCTCAAGCATGGTTAGGCAGGCCTCGTTAGCACCACCGTGAGCAGGGCCCCATAACGACGCGACACCAGCCGCAATACACGCATAAGGATTCGCACCTGAGGAACCTGCCAAACGAACAGTTGATGTTGACGCATTTTGTTCGTGATCAGCGTGCAGCGTAAATATACGATCCATAGCCCGCTCAACCGCTGGGCTAATTTTGTACTCTTCAGCAGGCACGGAGAACATCATGTTCAAGAAGTTACCGGCATAGCTCAAATCGTTTCGAGGATAAACAAAAGGTTGACCAATGTTGTACTTGTAACACATGGCTACTAGCGTGGGCATTTTAGCAATCAAACGATGAGCTGAACGTTTGCGTTGCTCGGGATTCGATACATCCAAGTCGCTGTGATAGAAAGAAGATAGCGCACCTACTGTGCCACACAACATTGCCATCGGGTGAGAATCGTTTCTGAACCCGTGAAAGAACATATTGATTTGTTCATGCACCATGGTATGGCGGGTGATGGTTTCTTTAAACTCTTTGTACTGTTCAGAAGATGGGGCTTCGCCGTGAAGAAGCATATGACAAACTTCAAGGTAGTCTGCGTCACGAGCGAGGTCTTCTATTGAAAATCCGCGGTGCAATAAAACGCCCTTCGCGCCGTCAATAAACGTAATTGCCGATTCACATGATCCTGTCGCCATGAAGCCGGGGTCAAAGGTAAAGTACCCGTTGGCACCTAAACTTCTTACATCGATAACCGAGTGACCCTCGGTACCTTCAAGAATGGGTAACTCGACTTCTTTGTCACCGACTATCAGCTTGGCAGTATCGTTTGACATGCATTACTCTCCTAGTTAAATGAACTCCGTGTTAAACGGATTAAATGTGAAATTTGTTTAATTTTGTTGGCAAATTGTTCACATTGGTGGGAAAAGTGTCGATATTTTTACTGGTATTGTTGCAGGAAGTCAATTTAAATGCATTTCTGTTCGATATTTATTCTTAATAAAATATATGGATATAACACTTTACACTTGTATCGCGCATACCCGCATTATTCTTGTAACAATTCGTTGATATGCAGGGCGTGGGTTGGTATATTTCGAACCCACTGAAAAGTAAGGGTTATTTGTGTTAATATAAAATTTAATATTTCACATTTGATTAACATATTTATTTGCTGAATGTTCAGTAAATATTAGCAAAGTTTGAATACAGATTGCGTTTATCCGTATTGTATTTAATAGATCCAACCACAGGCTTTTTAT
This sequence comes from Agaribacter flavus, assembly GCF_042646125.1. NCBI lineage: Bacteria > Pseudomonadati > Pseudomonadota > Gammaproteobacteria > Alteromonadales > Alteromonadaceae > Agaribacter > Agaribacter flavus. The sequence continues at coordinate 261,410 of NZ_JBHRSW010000005.1, read as the reverse complement.
TGTGAAAAAACAAAGACCAGTAAATCTAGACCTAACTACGATAAAGCTCCCTGCAGCAGGTAGGGCTTCCATTTTGCATCGAATTACCGGTGTCGCGATGTTCTTCGCACTTCTTTTTGTCTTATGGGCATGGGCAACATCCTTATCGTCAGAAAATGGATTTTTGTACGTCAAAGATGTGATGCAAAGTGGTTTCGGTAAGTTTGTTATTATCGGAACCTTATCAGCACTTGCTTACCATATTATTGGCGGTATTCGCCATGTGATTATGGATATGGGATATTGGGAAGAATTATCTTCAGGAGCGTTGAGCGCGAATATTGCTATTGGTGCTTGGCTTGTACTTACAGTATTGATTGGGGTGGTGGTATGGTAACTAATCAAGCGGGTATTAAACGAAACGGTATCCAAGACTACGTCACGCTCAGAGCGAGTGCAGCGATCATTTTTGCGTTTACAATTTACATGCTTTATGTCTTTTGTAGCCACCCATTGGATACCTATGCGCAATGGCAAGAAGTGTTCGCCTCTGTTTACATGAAAGCTTTCACGCTAGCCACTTTAGTTGCTATTTTGCTTCACGTCAGAATAGGTATGTGGCAAGTACTTACTGATTATGTAAAAGCCCCTCGCTTGCGCATGGTGTTGCAATATGTTTTAAACCTGATCGCTTTTGCTTATGTAGCGGTTGGATTATTTGTTTTGTGGGGTGTATAGCATGACATTACCAGTACATGAATTTGACGCAGTTGTCATCGGTGCCGGCGGCGCAGGAATGCGAGCGGCACTGCAAATTTCAGAATCCGGCAAGACTTGCGCATTGTTATCAAAAGTTTTCCCAACACGTTCTCATACTGTTTCTGCACAGGGTGGCATTACTGTTGCCTTGGGCAATAGCCATGAAGACAATTGGGAATGGCACATGTATGACACAGTAAAAGGCTCTGATTACATCGGTGATCAAGAAGCAATCGAATACATGTGTAAAACTGGACCAGAAGCCATCATTGAAATGGAAAACATGGGTCTGCCGTTTTCTCGCTTCGAAAACGGTAAAGTGTATCAGCGTCCATTTGGTGGTCAATCAAAAAATTTTGGCGGTGAACAAGCCGCGCGAACTGCAGCTGCTGCTGACAGAACAGGCCATGCCTTGCTTCATCTGCTGTATCAGCAAAACGTAAAAAATAAAACGACCGTATTTAGTGAATGGTATGCGCTTGATTTAGTTAAAAACCAGCAAGGTCAAGTTGTCGGTTGTACGGCTATTGACATTGAAACTGGCGAAGTTGTTTACTTCAAATCTAAAGCAGTCGTATTAGCGACAGGTGGCGCAGGACGTATTTATGCGTCTACAACAAACGCTCATATTAACACGGGTGACGGTGTGGGTATGGCATTGCGTGCTGGTGCACCGGTACAAGACATGGAAATGTGGCAGTTCCACCCAACCGGTATTGCTGGCGCAGGTACACTGGTGACAGAAGGTTGTCGTGGCGAGGGCGGGTATCTACTCAATAAAGATGGCGAGCGCTTTATGGAGCGTTACGCGCCGAATGCCAAAGATCTTGCTGGACGAGACGTAGTCGCGCGTTCAATGATGACAGAAATTCGAGAAGGCCGTGGATGTGAAGGTCCTTGGGGTACACACATTAAACTCAAATTAGATCACTTGGGTAAAGAAGTACTTGAATCCCGTTTGCCAGGCATATTGGAGTTGTCCAGAACCTTTGCGCATGTTGATCCTGTTAAAGAGCCAATACCGGTAATACCAACTTGCCATTACATGATGGGCGGAATACCCACTAATGTGGACGGTCAGGTTATCACTGTCGATGCAGAAGGTAACGAAAAACCACTCGAAGGATTATTTGCCTGTGGTGAAATTGCATGTGTATCTGTACACGGCGCCAACAGGCTAGGCGGAAACTCACTGCTTGATTTAGTCGTATTTGGCCGAGCGACCGGACTACATCTAGGGCAAAGTCTAGATGAAATTGATGTGAAGTCTGACGCTTCAGAAAGCGATCTGGATGCTGCTATGTCCCGTTTCAATAGATGGGAATCGTCAGAAAAAGGCAAGGGAGAAGACCCCGTCCAAATTAAAAAAGACATGCAACAGTGTATGCAACTCAACTTCTCGGTATTCAGAGAAGGCGATGCTATGGCCGAAGGACTCAAAGAGTTGTCGGAAATACGAGAGAGACTGAAGCATGCGCGTCTTGATGATAAGAGCAGTGACTTCAATACACAACGTATAGAGTGTTTAGAGCTCGACAACTTGATGGAAACTGCATATAGCACAGCCGTTGCTGCAAACTTCAGAACCGAAAGTCGCGGTGCGCACAGTCGTTTTGATTTCCCTGAGCGTGATGATGAAAACTGGCTGTGTCACTCTATATACATGCCAGAAACAGAATCTATGCGTAAGCGAGATGTAAATATGTCGCCGAAAATCAGAGAGGCATTCCCTCCTAAAGCGCGCACATACTAAGGGGAGTAGTCAATATGCAATTAAACTTTTCGATATACCGATACAATCCTGATGTGGATGATGCACCCCATATGCAGGACTATACCCTAGAAGTCGAAGAAGGGCAGGATATGATGGTGCTTGATGCACTGTTGGCGCTAAAAGAGCAAGATCCTACCTTGTCGTTTAGACGTTCATGTCGTGAGGGCGTTTGTGGCTCTGACGGCGTCAATATGAACGGCAAAAATGGTCTAGCTTGTATCACGCCTATCTCTGCTTTGGGCTCAGGCAAAATCGTTGTACGTCCTCTACCAGGCTTACCGGTAGTAAGAGACCTTGTTGTCGATATGACTCAGTTCTACACGCAGTATGAAAAGATCAAACCTTATTTGATCAATGATGCCAAGCAGCCGCCGGCAAGAGAACATTTACAGTCGCCAGAAGAACGCGCGAAGTTAGATGGCTTATACGAATGTATTCTTTGTGCCTGCTGTTCAACATCTTGCCCGTCATTCTGGTGGAACCCCGATAAATTTATCGGACCAGCTGGTTTGTTACATGCGTATCGCTTCTTGATAGATAGTCGTGACACGGCGACTGACGAACGTCTTGGTGATCTCGATGATGCGTTCAGTGTGTTCCGTTGCCACAGTATCATGAACTGCGTGAGTGTTTGTCCTAAGGGGCTAAATCCAACTAAAGCCATTGGTCAGATAAAGTCAATGCTACTTCAAAGAGCAATGTAATTGGAATTAGTAGCTTGTTCAACAGATTAATTTGACAAATGAAATAGCTATCCAAGTGTGGATGGCTATTTTTTTTGCAATTGAACAAATAAAGTGTAAAAAAATGCTGCCGATATGGCTGTGTAAGATTTAAAAAGAAAACTACTTAGAATACAATATAGTAATCAACAAAGATCAAGGCTAAATGATGCAAAATAGCGCGATGAAAGCGTGGTGGGATTCTTCCCATATGGCTGGCGGAAATGCTGCATATGTTGAAGAGTTATACGAAGCTTATCTTGATAACCCGCAAAATATTCCTGAAAACTGGCGACAAATATTTGATGACCTCCCCAAAGTCGATGGTGTTGCTGTTGAATCCAATCATTCTATTATTCGCGACGATTTTAAGAAGATGGCCGCATTGGGGCCTCTTGCTCGTGCTGGAAACGGCAATATTGCATCAGGTGATACGCCCTCTGACGAGAGACAAGTCAAAGTTCTGCAGTTAATCAATGCTTACCGGTTTAGAGGGCATCAGCACGCAAACTTAGACCCACTAGGGTTGTGGAAGCAAGAACGCGTACGCGATCTGGAGTTGTCACATCACAACTTAAGTGAAGCTGACTTTGATACTATGTTTAGCCTTGGCTCGTACGCGGTAGAGGCCGAAAAGTTAAAGCTTGGTGATCTATTTAAGTCACTTAATCGCACATATTGTGGCTCGATTGGCGCCGAATATATGCATATTACGGATACCGAGCAAAAACGTTGGTTGCAACATCGGATAGAATCCGTAGAAGCCAAACCAGTTTTGGCGCGTGAAGACAAGATTAAAATTCTTAAAGGTCTAATCGCTGCTGACGGCATGGAAAAATATCTAGGCTCAAAGTTTACAGGAGCTAAACGATTTTCCTTGGAAGGCGGTGATTCGCTTATTCCAATGCTCAAGTCTCTAATAAGTGAAGCAGGGGCCGCTGGCGCAAAAGAAGTTGTACTGGGTATGGCTCACCGCGGTCGCTTAAACGTACTGGTAAATGTACTCGGTAAAAACCCCTCAGTGTTATTTGACGAATTTTCTGGCAAGCACGATGCCTCGTTGGGAGCAGGGGATGTCAAATACCATGCGGGTTACTCGTCTGACTTTGCAACTTCAGGCGGAGACGTGCATTTAGCCCTAGCGTTTAACCCTTCCCACTTGGAAATTGTTAATCCTGTGGTGATAGGCTCAGTCAGAGCTAGGCTTGAAAGAAGAGGCTGCAAAGATGGCTCTTTAGTTTTACCTATCACTGTGCATGGCGATTCTGCAATTGCGGGTCAAGGTGTTGTCCAAGAGACATTTAACATGTCGCAAACGCGAGGCTTCTCGGTCGGTGGTACAGTTCGCATTGTCGTAAATAACCAAGTAGGCTTTACCACGTCAAAAACTGAAGACACGCGTTCTACCCAGTACTGCACTGATATCGCGAAAATGGTACAAGCGCCTATTTTTCACGTTAACGCTGATGATCCAGAAGCTGTCATTTTCGTGACCAAATTAGCCTTGGACTATCGTAATAAATTTAAGCGCGATGTCGTAATTGACCTCGTGTGTTATCGTCGTCATGGTCACAACGAAGCTGACGAGCCAAATGCGACGCAGCCGTTAATGTATCAAAAAATCAAGAAACACCCAGTTCCTAGACAAATATACGCCGATCAATTGATCGCAGAGGGTACCATCGAGCAGCATGACATAGACAAGTTAGTCACTGAGTATCGCGCGGCTTTGGATCATGGGGCCTGTGTTGTTGAAGAATGGCGACCCATGACTGAGCATTCTGTCGATTGGAGTCCTTTTGTTGGCCATGATTGGGATGTGGATTACAACGCCACATTAACAAAAGATACCATTGTCAATCTGGGGCATGCCATTACAAATGTGCCGGAAAAGTATCGTTTGCAATCAAGGGTCAATAAGCTTTATAACGACCGCAAATCAATGATAGCGGGGGAGCGACTACTCGATTGGGGAATGGCAGAAAATCTAGCCTATGCGTCTATGTTAGCAGAGGGCACAAATATCCGTATCACCGGTCAAGATTCCGGTAGGGGTACTTTCTTTCACCGACATGCGGTTTTACACAATCAAGATGATGCTTCTACACTGATTCCTTTACAGCATATTTCAGAGGAACAGGGTAAGTTTGAAATATATGACTCTGTACTGTCTGAAGAAGCGGTCATGGCCTTCGAATATGGTTATGCCACCGCCGAACCAACGACCTTAACAATATGGGAAGCCCAGTTTGGTGATTTCGCCAACGGTGCACAGGTCGTATTCGATCAATTTTTGTCTTCAGGTGAAGCAAAATGGGGGCGCTTGTGCGGCTTAGTTGTATTACTTCCGCATGGATACGAAGGACAAGGGCCTGAGCATAGCTCGGCTAGACTTGAACGCTTCCTACAGATGTGCGCTGATCACAATTGGCAAGTGTGTGTACCATCAACCCCTGCTCAAGTTTATTCTATGCTACGTCGTCAAATGGTGCGTCCAATGCGTAGACCCTTAATTGTGATGTCACCAAAATCACTCTTGCGTCATCCACTAGCAGTGAGCTCTATCGATGAGTTAGCAAGTGGTGTGTTCCACAACGTCATCGAAGAGATAGATGAAATTGATGCTCAACAGGTAAAACGTGTGGTGATGTGTTCCGGTAAAGTCTATTACGATTTGTTGGAAGAGCGGCGTAAGCGCGAGCAAAAAGATATTGCCATTATCCGAATAGAACAGTTATACCCATTTCCGCAACAAGAAATTAATGAAATTTTTGCGCAATACAGTCATGTAAAAGATTGGGTTTGGTGCCAAGAAGAACCACAAAATCAAGGCGCTTGGTATTGCAGTCAACACCATTTTTGGGAATCAATTCCAAAAGGTGCAAAACTCACTTATGCGGGACGTGCTGCCTCTGCTTCTCCAGCAGTAGGGTACGCCGCAATCCACAGTCAACAACAGAAAGCGTTGGTCGAAGACGCACTCACGATAAAATAGGAAGAGCCGATGGCACATGAGATAAAAGTTCCCGTATTACCAGAGTCTGTCGCAGACGCGACGATTGCCACATGGCATGTTAAAGCAGGTGATAAAGTGACGCGCGACCAAAACCTTGTTGATATCGAAACAGATAAAGTCGTTCTAGAAGTAGTCTCACCCGCGGATGGTGTAGTCGGAGAGATTTTGTTTGAAGATGATGCGACAGTACTGGGTGAGCAAGTTATAGGTAGCATCGAAGAAGCAGGCGCAGCAACCCCAGCTCCTGATGCTCCAACTGCTTCGCCATCAGTATCAGCAGACACAGGCTCGCAAAAAGTAAGCGATATCAACGTACCAGTACTGCCTGAATCTGTTGCTGATGCAACCATTGCAACTTGGCATGTCCAAGTCGGAGAGCCAGTCAGCCGCGACCAAAATCTTGTTGATATCGAAACGGATAAAGTCGTGCTAGAAGTGGTTGCACCAGCCGATGGTGCGTTAAGTGAAATTTTGGCAGAAGAAGGCGCGACGGTTATTGCAGAAGAAGTCATAGCGAAGTTTGTAGAAGGCGCAAAAGCTTCAGCGCCAAGTGCAGCGGCACCTGCAACAGAGAGTACCGGTGATGAAGATGCCTTGTCTCCTTCTGTAAGACGCTTGTTGGCAGAGAAAGACATTGACCCTGCTTCTGTGAAAGGCACTGGTAAAGGTGGCAGGATCACGAAAGAAGATGTAGAAAAGCACTTGAAAGCAGCGCCGACGCCGTCTGCTAGTGCACCAGCGGATAGCGCTCCGAGTCTTGTGCTGGGTGACCGCACTGAAAAACGTGTACCGATGACACGCTTGCGGAAAACTATTGCAAACCGTTTGTTAGAAGCTAAAAACTCTACAGCAATGTTGACAACCTTTAATGAAGTCAACATGAAGCCCATCATGGATTTGCGTAAGCAATATCAAGAGAGTTTTGAAAAGCGTCACGGCATTCGATTGGGCTTTATGTCTTTTTACGTTAAAGCCGTAACAGAAGCCTTAAAACGTTATCCAGAAGTGAACGCCTCACTAGACGGCGATGATATTTGTTATCACAACTATTTTGATATTTCTATCGCGGTATCTACGCCTCGTGGACTAGTTACTCCAGTGCTTAAAGACTGTGATACCTTAGGTATGGCAGGGATAGAAAAAGGCATCAAAACGCTTGCGATTAAAGGTCGCGACGGTAAGTTATCATTGGACGAGTTACAAGGTGGAAACTTTACCATCACGAATGGCGGTGTCTTTGGTTCACTGATGTCTACACCTATTATCAATCCACCGCAAAGCGCGATATTAGGTATGCATAAAATACAGGAGCGCGCGATGGTTGTAGATGGTAAGATAGAAATACTTCCAATGATGTACTTGGCATTGTCTTATGACCACAGGCTCATTGACGGTAAGGAGTCGGTTGGCTTCTTGGTTACCGTAAAAGAAATGCTCGAAGATCCGACACGACTATTGTTGGATGTTTGATAAATGCATAAATAAAGGAGCCAACGGCTCCTTTATTTAAACAAAATAGCGTCGAAATCAACGGCGATTTCGATGTCCCTTAACCTGACTAGATCCTAGTCAATCACTCTAAAAGATCGGATAAATCACCATGAATTTGCATGAATATCAGGGTAAACAGCTATTCAAAGAGTACGGCTTGCCGGTATCTGACGGGTATGCTGCTGATACTCCAGAAGAAGCTGTTGAAGCAGCAGACCGCATCGGCGGCGAAGAATGGGTTGTTAAGTGCCAAGTGCACGCGGGCGGACGTGGTAAAGCCGGCGGCGTTAAGTTACTTAAAAATAAAGAAGACATTAAAGCCTTTGCTGAAAACTGGTTGGGTAAAAACTTAGTCACTTATCAAACAGACACTGATGGCCAACCAGTAAGTAAAATTCTTGTAGAGTCTTGTACAGACATTGCACAAGAGTTGTACTTAGGTGCTGTCGTAGACCGGACTTCTCGTAAGATCGTATTCATGGCCTCGACAGAGGGTGGTGTTGAAATTGAAAAAGTAGCAGAAGAAACACCAGAAAAAATCTTAAAAGCTGAAATCGATCCCCTAGTAGGCGCTCAACCATTCCAAGCAAGAGAGATTGCTTTCAAGCTAGGTCTTAAAGGCGTACAAGTTAAGCAATTCACACAAATATTCCTTGGCTTAGCTAAGATGTTTGAAGATTTAGACATTGCATTAATCGAAATCAACCCACTAGTAATCAAAGAAGACGGCAATTTACACTGTCTTGATGCTAAGTTAGGTGTCGATAGCAATGCCTTGTATCGTCAACCCAAAGTGCGTGAAATGCACGATCCCTCGCAAGAAGATGCACGTGAAGCACACGCTGCGCAGTTTGAACTAAACTACGTTGCACTTGACGGTAACGTTGGCTGTATGGTCAATGGTGCAGGATTGGCAATGGGCACCATGGATATCGTTAACCTTCATGGTGGAAAGCCAGCTAACTTCCTCGATGTAGGTGGTGGCGCGACAAAAGAACGCGTGGCAGAAGCATTTAAAATCATTCTGTCTGACGATAATGTAAAAGCAGTACTAGTCAATATTTTTGGTGGAATCGTCCGTTGTGACATGATCGCTGAAGGTATTATTGGTGCGGTAAAAGAAGTAGGCGTGAATGTACCAGTAGTTGTGCGTTTAGAAGGGACAAATGCTGATCTAGGACGTGAGGTATTGGCCGGTTCCGATCTTGATATCATTGCTGCGGAGTCCTTAACGGACGCTGCACAAAAAGTAGTTGCTGCTGCGGAGGGTAAATAATGTCCGTTTTAATTAATAAAGATACTAAAGTTATCTGTCAGGGCTTTACTGGTGGTCAAGGTACTTTCCACTCAGAGCAAGCAATTGCTTACGGTACTCAGATGGTCGGTGGTGTTACTCCTGGTAAAGGTGGTACTGAGCACCTTGGTTTACCCGTATTTGATACTGTTAAAGAAGCCGTTGCGGCAACAGGTGCTACAGCAAGCGTGATTTATGTTCCTGCGCCATTCTGTAAAGATTCTATTATCGAAGCGGCTGATGCAGGTATCGAATTGATAGTGTGTATAACTGAAGGCATTCCAACAATCGATATGCTTTACTGTAAGGAATATGTAAATCGCAAAGGCATTCGTATGATTGGGCCTAACTGTCCAGGTGTGATCACGCCAGACGAATGTAAGATTGGTATTATGCCAGGCCACATCCATAAAAAGGGTAAAGTTGGCATTGTTTCTCGTTCCGGTACATTAACTTATGAAGCCGTGAAGCAGACCACTGATGAAGGTTTTGGTCAGTCTAGTTGTGTGGGTATAGGTGGCGATCCGATTCCAGGCTCTAACTTTATCGACATTCTAGCCCTGTTTGAAAAGGATCCAGAAACAGAAGCGATTGTCATGATTGGTGAGATTGGCGGAACCGCCGAAGAAGAAGCCGCTCAGTACATCAAAGAGCATGTAAGCAAGCCTGTTGTGTCTTACATTGCTGGTGTTACTGCTCCTCCAGGTAAGCGTATGGGGCATGCTGGAGCAATTATTTCTGGTGGTAAAGGCACAGCCGACGATAAGTTTAAAGCACTTGAAGATGCAGGTGTAAAAACAGTTCGCTCACTTGCTGATATTGGCAAGGGCTTGCGAGAAATCACTGGCTGGTAAGCGTACTTACTGAAATGGAACGATGTAAAAAGCTCGGTTGTGATACCGAGCTTTTTTGATTCATTTAAAAAATTTAATACTAAGTGGGTAATGCCAGAGAATACCGTCATTTGCTTTAATCGCGCCTATTATTGCGAAAACCAGTGCGCATATCCCCAATACGATAAACCCTAAAATACCAATTAGAATGAAAGTAAGGATTGTGCAAATAATTGAGTAGATGATCGCGCTTATCACCCAATTCATTACTACCTTTCCATGCTCATCAATATCTTTGCTGTTTTCCTTATTTGTCACCCACATTACAATGGGAAGGATGAGCCCTCCAAATGGAATGACGAAGCCAGCTAATGTACTTAAGTGCATCAACATCAAATACACTTTTAACTCCATTCCCCAAGGCTTAAAATTTTCTTCTAGGTTGTCCATTACTCTCTCCTTTTTATTGACGCGAAGAACCTTACCTGACACTTTCTCAATTAACTCCAATACAATAGTGTCAATCGCCTTGTAATGTAAAGTATAATCATCACCTTATCGATTTCTAATTGCAGAGAGACAGAGTATGAAGTTAGTGTCATGGAACGTAAATGGAGTGAGGGCGGTACTGAAAAAAGATTTTTGGGGATCTTTTTCCGCTCTAGACTGTGATGTTCTTTGCTTGCAAGAGACTAAGGCGCAAGATGAACAAGTCCTTGAGGCCTTACAAGATTTATCAGGCTACGAGATATTCACTAATTCAGCGATAAAAAAAGGTTACTCGGGTACAGCAATAATCACTCGTAAAGCACCATTGAGCGTGAGTAAAGATATTCAAATAGAAGAGCATGACCAAGAAGGGCGTGTTTTGTGTGCAGAGTTTGAAGACTATTATTTAGTAACTGTTTATACGCCAAATTCGGGAAGCGCCTTAAAACGTCTGAGCTATCGCCAGCAATGGGATGCAGACTTTTTAAACTATTTAAAAGAGTTAGAGAAAGGCAAGCCTGTTGTCGTTTGTGGGGATTTAAACGTAGCGCACAAAGATATTGATTTGGCGCGTCCAAAACCAAATTACAACAAAAGTGCAGGTTACATGCAGGAAGAAATTGATGGCATCGATAACTTGTGTGCCGCAGGCTTTGTCGATACATTTCGCTTACTACATCACGAAGAAGCTAAGTACACTTGGTGGAGTTACCGAGCAGGTGCTAGGGAGAGAAATGTAGGCTGGAGGATAGATTACTTTTTAGTTTCTCAGAGTATTAAAGATCGCGTGTCAAGCGCTGAAATACACAACGAAATTTACGGTTCGGATCATTGCCCTGTGAGTGTTACGATGGCCTAATCGCTAATAAGTGTCTAGCGCTACATTTTTTATTGTGGTGCTAGACACTTTTAGCATCGAAAACACGTTTTTTAAGCTTCGCCCTTCCAAATTTTTTCTTCAAGTTCACCCTGTATTTCGCAATCACTTTCGCTAAAGGTGATGGTTTGTTGTGATTTTCGCTTTTGTTGATAATCTTTAGTAACAGCGATAACAGTTGGGGTTAAGATCATAATTGCGATAACATTGACGACGGTCATTAAGCCTAATGCCATGTCGGCCATAGCCCAAACGGTCGGCAATGAAGCCATAGAGCCCCACACGATCATCATCAAGTATCCAGCTGTGAAAAGCGATTTACCGACTTTGTTATCTAGTTTGAATAGGTGTAAGTTACTCTCTCCATAGGCATAGTTGGCTACGACAGAGGTAAAGGAAAAGAAGCCAATAGCGGCGGCAACAAAGTCTCCTCCCATGCTACCCAAATGGCTTTCCATTGCTAGTTGCGTCAACTGTATACCTTGCATTTCACCTACTGAGGTGTCAGTGCCCAGCAATATAATAAAAGCCGTTGCTGTACACAAAATCATGGTATCAAAGAATACCCCTAGCATTTGCACGTAGCCCTGAGATACGGGGTGATTGGGTACGGGGGAGGCACTAGCTGCTGCTTGTGGCACACTTCCTGAACCTGCTTCATTTGAATATAAACCACGCTGAATACCATTCTTCACGGCTGCGGCAAATGCACCTGCTGCTGCTTCTTGCAAGCCAAAAGCAGACAAGAAGATATCTGCTATGACACCTGGCAGCAGTTGAATATTAAGTAAAGTGATAATTAAAGCGACTAGTACATAGGTAATGCCCATAAAAGGCACGACCCATTCGGCAAACTTTGCAATCGCGCGCAAACCGCCTATCACGATCAAACCAGCAACCAGAGCAATGACTAGCCCCGTATAATGAGTTGGGATGCCGTAACTGTTGTTTATGGCATCGGTAATGGTATTTGCTTGTACCGCACTAAAAACGAAACCATAACCAAAAAACAGACAGAGCGCGAACAGGATAGAGAACCAAGAGTTTTTAATGCCTTGTTTAATGTAATAGGCTGGACCGCCTCGATATTGACCATTTGCATCGCGTATTTTGTAAGTTTGACCAAGCACACTTTCGGCATAACCGGTTGCCATACCCAAAAAAGCAATCACCCACATCCAAAATATTGCACCCGCGCCACCAAGTGAAATAGCGACAGCCACACCTGCTAAGTTTCCGGTACCGACTCGTGCTGATAGGCTGGTGCAAAGCGCTTGAAAAGAGCTAATGCCAGATTCGTCATCTTTGTTACTATTTTTTAGCAAGCTAAACATGTGCTTGAAGTCGAGTAACTGCACAAATTTAAGTCTAACAGTAAACCAAATGCCACAAATCAATAGCATGTATATGAGTACTTGGCCTTGACCCCAAAGAATATTATTAACGAAGGCGACAACGTCATTTATCACTGAGAATTCCTATTATTGTTATTATTTTATGGTGGACATGCACTTTGCTTGAAAGTGACTGACTTCGATACTGCCTTCAAAATACCACAACAGTCTTTTCAGGTGTAGTGTCAATTTATCTTTACTAAAGATAAAGTACAGTGAAAAGCATTATTGAAGTGAATGTGTATGAATAAAAATGGCTGGGGTAGCAGGACTCGAACCTACGAATGGCGGGATCAAAACCCGCTGCCTTACCAACTTGGCTATACCCCAGTAGAGGTGTTAAGAGGTATCTGAGTAAATATCCAAAAGTGGCTGGGGTAGCAGGACTCGAACCTACGAATGGCGGGATCAAAACCCGCTGCCTTACCAACTTGGCTATACCCCAACTTTTGGTGCGGAAGGAGAGACTTGAACTCTCACGCCGTGAAGCACTGGAACCTAAATCCAGCGTGTCTACCAATTCCACCACTTCCGCATATTTACCTAAAAGCACTGATTAATTGGTGGCTACGGCGGGACTCGAACCTGCGACCCCATCATTATGAGTGATGTGCTCTAACCAGCTGAGCTACGTAGCCACATTTCTCTGTGCTTCCAGAGTGGCGCGTATTATGCTGATATGAGTGGTGGGCGTCAACCCTTTTTTGCAGTGCGTTGAATTGAGTGCATATTATCTGTACAGCTCATTTTTTGCTCCACGTGGCATAATGCCTTGAGTAATATTAAAGGCTTTCATTTGTTGGGCGATCTTCTCTCCAAGCGTGCCTTCTGGCATTGCCGGAACTCGTGCGTAATCTGTCTCATAGTTCGCCATGCTGAGCGTATCAGCGAAGCCGTCTACGTCTGCCATATTACCAAAATATCGGGTGGTGGCTGATAAAGACGCAATGGAAACGATGCTATTATTACGGGAGAAGCGGGCAAAACCTTTAAATCTAAACTTGTCTTCGACCAATCGGTTACTAAGATTAATTAAGGCGTCAACCAATGAATATAAAAAGTGATCTAAAGTCAGGCTCTCACACAAACATGTGAGGGTTGTTTCTTCACTTAACTCTGGCAGCTGGGTATGTGAACTTGGTTTCAACTTGAGTGCTACCGCGACGTTGTCGCCAGCTAATTTAACCATGTTTTCTAAGCTAAAACAGGCATGGTCATAGCGAAGCTGCGCTAATAAGCGTGATACATCACCTTCACTCAAGGCTTCGTTCTGGCTCTCTACATGCGTATGCTTAGACATGGCCATTAAAGGTAGGTCATGATGGCAACTAAATGGAGTAGTGACTACGCCATCATATCGCCATTTTATCAATTCTCTTATTTCGTGCTCTCTCGCTTTTTGAACCGCTAAAAATGCGGTTTGAATAATTTCGGAAGAGGGTTGATTGGATTCAATGCGCCATTTTCGGCCGTAGACAATTTTGGGTTCTTGCTGTTCGTGGGGCGTATAATTATCAGCACCGACAATACCGATTTGTAAATATATGCCAGCATTGTCCTCATCGACAAAGAACAAATACGCAGGGTCAAAATCTAAAAATGAGGCAATATGCTGTACTGAGCTTAAACTATGTTTATAGCTTAGGTAGTGCTGAGGAATACAATTTGTGCCGTCTTTTAAGGCTACTTTTGGCGCCCTAGGCAAAGGCATTTCGGCAGGAAGTAAAGAAATGTCTCTGTTCATAGTGTGTGTTTACTTTATATCTGTGTATTCGACCTGAATACAAACAAAATTATTTCAACAGTCTACGCAGAAAAATGGCTTCGGTTCATGACATGTGAGTTATTTCATCAAAATTTAATAGGGTCTGTTAACCTTTGGTGTGCAATTTTGCAGCGGTTTGTGCTTCATTTATACAATGCAAAGCGACTGTCATGTAGTTGTTCTACATCAACGAGCGATAAAGCAGTAGAAATGAAGCACAAGCCCTGCCCAGAAGGGTTCAATTATAGTCTATCTGCTCCTTGTTGCAGCCTTTTGACTTAAGCCATTAGGCCTGCAAGTCTGCGCCGCGATCAGATAGACTATAATTGAACAAAACTTGCACACCAAAGGTCAACAGACCCTAATCATGTAGGCGCAAAAAATGGAACGTTTACATATGAAAAGTGCAGAGCCTAGAAAGGGGAGTAGTTACTAAAACGAAAAACGCAGGGAGTACATCCATGTACGCTTAAATTTTTTATCCATGAAAAATATATTTTCGCTTTAGTAACTGCTCCCCTTTCGGGGCTCTGCACATTGTTTTTAAATGCGGCGTTTATACTTGTTGAGTACGGGTTAGTTAAACGTTAAACCTAAAATGAATCACATCACCATCTTTAACAAGGTACTCTTTACCCTCTAGCCGCCATTTACCTGCATCTTTAGCACCTTGCTCACCGTTGTGCTCAATGTAGTCATCATAGCCAACAATTTCGGCGCGAATAAATCCTTTTTCAAAGTCAGTATGAATTTTACCCGCTGCTTGCGGTGCCGTTGCACCCGTGGGGTAAGTCCATGCTCGTACCTCTTTAACACCAGCGGTAAAGTATGTTTGCAAGGTCAATAAATCATAACCGGCTCTAATGACGCGATTTAAGCCCGGCTCGTCTAGACCAAGTTCTTCCATAAAATCAGCTTTATCCTCTTCGTCAAGCTCAGCGATATCAGCTTCAATTGCCGCACAAACACTGACTACAACGGCGTTTTCTGCTTCGGCAATTGCCTTTACTTGCTCTAGGTATGGATTGTTTTCAAAGCCATCTTCATTGACATTGGCTACATACATTGTTGGTTTTAGCGTCAAGTAATTCATGTAACTGATGGCAGCAAGTTCTTCCTTGCTTAAGCTGAGTGCGCGAAGAAGGCCGCCTTCGTTTAGATGAGGTAGGAGTTTTTCAAGTACCTTTAACTCAAATTTTGCGTCTGCGTCTCCACCTTTAGCACGTTTACCTACACGAATAATGGCTTTTTCAGTTGTTTCTAAGTCGGCTAAAGCAAGCTCGGTATTGATCACATCTATATCTTCAGCCGGGTTAACTTTACCTGCAACATGCACAATGTTTGGGTCATCAAAACAGCGCACTACATGGCCAATCGCATCTGTTTCTCGAATGTTTGCTAGGAATTTATTTCCCAGCCCTTCACCTTTTGAAGCACCCGCCACTAAACCTGCTATATCGACAAATTCCATCGTAGTTGGGATCACTTTTTCTGGGTTGACGATGGCAGCTAATTTATCGAGTCGTACATCAGGAACAGGAACCACACCAGTGTTGGGTTCAATAGTACAAAAAGGGAAATTAGCTGCTTCGATACCAGCCTTAGTTAGTGCATTAAAAAGTGTTGATTTTCCAACATTAGGAAGGCCGACAATGCCACATTTAAATCCCATCTTTGGTTCCTGTAGTTATTCTGCTTTAAATGAATGTAATCGTTGTTGTGCGCTAAGTAAATCCTGTTTAATCAGAATCTCTACGCAACGCATTGCCTCATCGATAGCGGCAAGTATTTTTTCGTGTTCTTTGGCAGGGGCTTTACTTAATACGTGCCCCGTTACTTTTGACTTGTGGCCAGGGTGACCGATACCTATTCGTAGCCGTAGGAAATCTTTTTCATTTGCCATTGATCTTACAATGTCACGAATACCGTTTTGGCTGGAACTTCCCCCTACTTTAAATTTTGCGATACCTGGGTCAAAGTCTAATTCGTCGAACGCGACCAACATGGCTGAAGTAGGGATTTTGTAAAAACGGCACATAGCAGATACCGCTTGCCCACTTTTGTTCATGTAAGTAGTGGGGATGAGTAGTCGAATATCTTCGCCGTGTAAAGTAAGGCGCCCTGTAAAACCAAAAAACTTAGCCTCGTACTTCAAACTAAGATTAAAGCGAGAGGCTAAGTTTTCTACGAACATGGCACCTGCATTGTGCCGCGTATCTTTATATTCTGGGCCTGGATTTCCCAAGCCCACAATCAACTGCAAAGTCGACACTGATTATTCCTCAGCGCCCTCTGCATCGCCTTCAGCGTCGCTGTCAGAAGCGCCACCTTTAGCCGCTTTAACAGTCACTACTGCTAAGTCGTGGTCTTCACCTTTAGAAAGTTCAACCGACTCTACACCTGCTGGTAAAGTAATGTCTGATAAGTGAAGTGTTTGACCAAGTGCAACCTCAGCAAGATCAACTTCAATAAACTCAGGTAAATCTTTTGGCAGGCAAGTGATTTCGATATCGTTGATGTGATGCTCAGCGTGACCACCTTCTAGTTTGATACCTTTACAAGTGTCTTCATTAATAAAGTGCACAGGCACGTTAGTGTGGAGTTTTTCACCTGCAACTACACGTTGGAAATCGATGTGCGTGACTTTTGGTTTGTAAGCGTGACGTTGCATATCTTTTACTACCGCTTCAACGGCTTTGCCATCGATGTTGATAGTTAGTACATGAGAATAAAACGCTTCAAATTCTTGTGCTTGAATAACTTTGTTGTGTTCAAGCGTTAAAGCAACAGGCTCTTCACCAGCGCCATAAATGATCGCAGGTACTTTTCCCGCATGACGTAGGCGGCGGCTCGCACCTTTCCCCAAGTCTGTGCGGACTTCTGCGTCCAGAGTAAAAATAGCATCAGACATAATTGTCTCCAAATAAAATGGTTAATGTGATTTTGCGACCAAATCACAGAATGTAATGTTTTCAAGATGGTTTGTAGTTCGTGAATGAACCAATAATCCTGTACTTGAAAACCTTTAGTTATTCACCGCCGATTTACGCGGCGGCGCATTCTATCAATTTACAATGATGGATACAAACGAAACTTTATTAGGGGCTAGATAAAATGGGGCGGAAAGAAGCTGTAATAAATGGGGCGACTAAAATCAAAAAACCAGCAAGTATATCCATATACGCTTTAGTTTCTCATCCATGAGAAACAAATTTTAATTTTAGTCACCCCATTTATTACAGCTTCTTTCTGCCCCATTTTATCTGAACGCATAATTAAATTTTCAGTCTACAAATCCCGCGAAACGGGTTGTCTTTTGCTCTTGCTTTCAATTTCTTCAATAGCCAACACTTCAATCGGGATACCAAACTGTGTGGTTGTTGCAATTTGCGTGAGTTCACGTGCTTGTATGCGAACGCGAATGCCATCCCGTCTGTATGCTTCTTGAAGATTCATGGGGGTGTACTTGTTTCCTTTGCTATCAACGAAACCGTAAAAACCGCCTTCGAAGTGTTGATATTGAATCGTGCCTTTTAAGCTAAGAATGTCATTTGAGTTTTTGTCAGGTAGGTTTTCGATGGCCGATGAAGTCCTTGATTGCTGTGCCTGTGTTTCAGTTGAGTCAAGCCTATTTTCACAAGAAAATAGCAGTAAAATAAAACAGAATAATGTGATGGACTTCATCTTAAACCTTTCTGTACAAGTATTGACTAGGGTCTGTACACCAAAGGTCAACAGACCCTAGAGCGGATTGTTTACCAGTTGACGAGTAAGCTTGGGACACACTTTGTTATCCGAAAGTACACCAGAATAGGCATGTAACCAAAGTTGCTTGGTATGTGTTGCTGACTTAATCAAGTTGCTTTCAATTATACTCGCATTATTTACATTGACACCGCCACCGACAATAAGTTGTCTATTTTTAGGAAGTTTTTTTAGGATCCTATTTAAGTTATATAGTCCTATTGTTGCATTTTGTTTGCTTTGCCAAGGCGTACCACTGCTCAACAAACGCTTTACACCCATTTCTAGTAAGGTTGAAATGTCATTGTCGCCGTCATCCAATGCATCAAATGCTCGATGAAAACTAATGTTCAAATTACAATCTATTGCCTCTTTACATAAGCTCATCATTGCAGTTCTATCAACATTATTAGATCTGTTTAATATGCCAAATACGACGCCTTCAGCACCCGCATTGCTCGCGTCGCGTATCTGTGAACGCATCTGAGAAAGCTGTGCTTGAGTAACGGTAAAATCTGCATTGTGGAGACGTATCATTACCACCAATTCTGGCTTTTCAAAACTGAAAAAACGTCGCTTATCGACATAATTGCAAGCAGCTTCAACAGTTTTCATTGATGGCGTTAAACCATCTTCCACCATATTGTCACACAGCTCTACCCGCTTAACACCGCAGTCGATCAGTTTATCCAAATTCTCCAAACAGAGCATTTGGTTTTGTGTTTCTAAACAGATTTCGACATTCCGCAAGTGCTTTACCTGTTATATTGTCAATGTTCAGTAACGGATGTATTGGGTGTAGATTGCAATTGAAAACGCAAAGTACCACCTTTAACTAACTGCGTGTGGTCAACAAAAAAACTGTCGATTTTGGTGCTATTCAAATGCACTGACTCTATGAAAGGCTCGTCCTTCTGCTGACTTGAAGATTCAATAACTAAGGTGTTCCCCTCGTAGTATTTATCTGACAAACTTATCTCGATATGTTCAAACTGCGGCGTGACAATGGCGTACTCGGTGCTAGCTGGCGTTACAGGGTAAAGGCCAAGCATGCTAAAGGCCAGCCATGCTGACATTGTACCTGCGTCGTCGTTACCGGGTAAACCTGAAGGCTTATCTGCGTAGTATTTATTGATCAATTGCTTGACTTTCTTTTGACTCTTCCAAGCACTCCCTTCAACGTAATTGAATAAAAACGGGTAAGTGATATCAGGTTCGTTTGCCATGTCATAATTATTTGTTTCAAAACACCGCTGCAATTCGGCGAGAAATATGTCTGAACCACCCAGTGCTTCAATCAGTCCTGGCACATCATGGGGGACATAGAAACGATAATTCCAAGCATTTCCTTCAACATAACCAGGAGCGGGTTCAAAATTTCTACCTAACTCAGGATTATAGGGTGTAAACCATTCACCACTGCGAAATTTGGGGCGTAGCATACCAGTTTCAGGATCAAGTAAATGCTTGTACCCCAGTGATTTTTGATAGTAGCGCTTCGAATCATCAGGTTTACCCAATGCGTTGGCAAGTTGCGAGATTGCAAAATCAGCCAAATAATACTCTAAACTTGTGGACACACTGCCATCCCAACTACCTTCGTCATCAATTGGCACGTAAGCCAGTGAATTGTAGTCAACACTTTCAGGTCTGAGTGGGTTATTTTGTGATGTGTCGCTGCCCTTTTTCAGATAGCTATATGCTGACATGACATCAAAATCCGTAATTCCTTTTAGATAAGTGTCTGCAATCACTATCGCAGCCGGATCACCGACCATGACGTCGGTCTCCATACTGAGTAGTTCCCATTTAGGCATCCAACCACTTTCTTTAGCCATATCAACCATACTGTTTACCATTGCAGACTGCAATTCTGGGTAGACTAGACTTAAAAATGGGTGGACATTACGGTTAGTATCCCACAGAGAAAATGTCGTATATCTATCTTTTCCTTGGGTGTTACCAATCCTGTGTGATCCCATAATGGGGTATTCGCCATTGACGTCCTGCAATAGATTTGGATGGATTAGCATGTGATATAATGCGGTGTAAAACAAACGTTTGTTGAGCACTGTGCCTTTGACTTTTACGCGTGATAAAAGCTTGTTCCAAGCTGCTGTTGATTGCTCAAGAGTCCGGTCAAAATTAAACTTAGGCTGTTCTGCTTCTAAGTTTGCTCGCGCATTTTCGATGCTTACGTATGAAATTCCTACTTTTACTTCAATGCTTGTTGCTTGTTCATGTTGAAAAGTGAAATATGCACCTACATCATCGCCCGCCATAGCTTGAAAATAATTGTCGTATGTTTTGTAACTGTTATTGAACTTAACCCATTCAGCTTCAACGTTCTTATATTCCGGCATCTTTTTATACACACCTGAAGCAGAGGGTGATTGGCTCACTTGGGCGACAAAGTAAACAGGTCTGATGTCTTCTGGACGATAGCAAAAAGTACCAATCGTTCTGAATCCTTCTATTTCTGTATCAGACACCCGCTTGACCATTGCACCTGTTTCATTGCTCAGGCTTAAGCCAAGATTAAAAATGATATGGTTTTTGCCTGCAGGGAAATGATAGCGACTAATCCCAGAACGAGGAGTACTGGTGACTTCGGTTCTTATATTGTATTTGTTCAAATGGCTGCTGTAATAACCGGGCGAAGCCACTTCTTTAGTGTATGTGCTACCATATTTTTGCGGATCTAATTCCAATTCACCAGAGGTTGGCATGAGCAACAATGCGCCGAGTTCAGGGCAGCCTACACCGCTCAAATTGACATGGCTAAACCCAGTTAAAAAGGTATTCTCATGCACATAGGGGCGAGAGTGCCAGCTTTCATCTTTTTCAAATATGTTCCCTTCTTCTTTTCCAAAGGCAACATTAAAGGGAACGACAGATGCCATACCATGTGGGTATTGCGCGCCTGGATGCGTTGCACCAAAGTTACTCGTACCTATAAAGGGATTCACATATTGGGTGAGGGAGACTCGCTCTGTGCCTTTGTGTTCTGATACTTGTTCGTCAGACTGCGCGTGTAGACATAAGTTAAAAGAGACAAAACCAACTATTAACAAAAACAACTTTGCTTTGTTTTGCCGCCAAAATACCCGCTTATTTGCGTACATTCTTTTGTTCTTTTTGCGATCAGTTTTCATAAGGCTTATCACTCATTTCAAATTCTAGTTGTCCACCTTGCATCAATTGAGAATGAGAGATGCTGATTCCTTGGAGTTTTTCTCCATTAAATCGCACCGATTTGACATATACATTTTTAGCAGATTGGTGCTTAGCACTGATATGGAGTGTATTTCCGTTATCTAGCTGCCAGATAGCCTTGTTGATTTCTGGACTGCCAAGCACGTATTCACCAGAAACAGGATCGACGGGGTAAAAGCCTAAAGCGCTGAATAAGTACCAAGCCGACATTTGCCCAGCATCCTCGTTGCCACATAAGCCATCAGGCTCGGTTGAATAAAGTGTATCCATTATTTTTCTCACCAAAGCTTGGGTTTTGTGGCTTTGACCCACATACTGATATAAGTACGGAACATGGTGAGCTGGTTCGTTGCCATGAACA
This sequence comes from Agaribacter flavus, assembly GCF_042646125.1. Classification (NCBI taxonomy): domain Bacteria; kingdom Pseudomonadati; phylum Pseudomonadota; class Gammaproteobacteria; order Alteromonadales; family Alteromonadaceae; genus Agaribacter; species Agaribacter flavus. Next base: position 239,696 of record NZ_JBHRSW010000005.1, on the reverse strand, counting down.
TACTGTCCAATATAACCAGATATCCATTCTGGAAGTGCATTTTCGGCTTGTTCAATACTAAACATTTCATCTAATTTATCTGTAAATTTATCGTTTGAGCCATACAGTGATATCAAACCTTTTACATCATGCGGCACGAAAAAAGTGTATTGCCATGCGTTTGCCTCACAGTAGTCCTCGACTGGACGATAGGCGAGTGGATCAAATGGCACCCTAAACTCGCCATTTCGGCTTTTTGCCCTCATAAAACCACTTTCGAGGTCAAAATGCTGATGATAATTTAGTGAGCGCAAGCGAAATTTTTCTGCAATGGTTTTTTTATTGAGTGCAGCTGCTAGGCGATGTATTGCCCAATCATCAAAGGCGTATTCTAGAGTTTTTGATACGTTCCATTTGGTCTCTTCATATGGCACATAGCCGATGGATTGATAGCTTCCAATGCCGAAGTTCTCTTGTGTGGCACTAGCAATGGCAGCCTCTAAAAGACGTTCACCTGACAAATTCACTGTGCCCTTTAGATAGGCATCGACAAGCACAGGAACTGCATGATAACCCATCATCATATTGGTTTCGTTGCCCTGAAAATTCCATACTGGCAGCAGCCCCGTAACGTCGTAGTGAGCCATAAGAGAGTGCATCATTTCTGCATTGGTTTCAGGAGCGTAAAGCGTATTCCACGGGTGTAGTGCCCTAAATGTATCCCACAGTGAAAAGAATGAATAACGGCGTTTACCGTTCATTTTATGAATATTGCCATCTGGGCCTTTATACTCGCCGTTTACGTCAGAAAAAATACGTGGAGCGAGTGAGGCATGGTACAGTGCCGTGTAAAACTGAATCATATTGTCATCAGAAGCACTGACTTGGATTTTGCCAAGTTGCTTTCGCCATGCCCGCTGCGCTTTACCTTTAATAGTTTCAAAGGTGTCGGAAGGAGAAATGTCAGCGTGAAAATTTTCTTTCGCGTTTTCTATGCTTACAGAGCTAATGGCCGTCATGACTTCAATTTGTTTTTTTTCTGACGAGTTAAAGCTGAATAAGCCTAGGGTGTCGTTTTTATCTTCGACTAATTCATGCGTGTCAATCGCCTGAGAAAATCGCGTGTAAAAGTATACGCGTTGATCTTTTGCCCAACCTGTGGAGAGTCGATAACCTTGTATGGTGAATGGGTCGATTACCTCAATTTCGCTAGCGACTGTATCATCCCAGTTTCTGCTGTAGCCAAGATCGAGTCTAATGTGCGCGGTTTTTTTTGTATCATTAAAAGTGTAACGTTGGGCGCCCGTTCGCAATGCCGATGTCAGTTCAACATCAATATCGTAGTCAAGCAAGTGAACCTTGTAGTAGCCAGGCGATGCCTCTTCCTGGGCATGACTAAACTTTGAATGGACGACAGGCCTCCCTAAAATATCGTCCAATACTTTTTCTTGAGTGGGCAAGGTTACTGGCATAAAAAGAATATCATACAAATCGCCTGCGCCAGTGCCGCTCAGATGCTGATGCGCAAAGCCAGCAATCACATTATCAGGGTAAAAGTATCCCGATATCCAATCCCAGCCATTTCTTCCATTGTTAGGGGACAGTTGAACTCTGCCGTAAGGAACGGTAGCACCAGGATACGTTTTTCCTTTGCCGTCTGTACCAATAAAAGGGTCAACAAATTTAAGTGGATCGAAACCTGTTTGTTTTGTCTGTACTGGCTCAACCGTGGTTTGTTGAGACTGACAGCTAAATAGTGCCAATACTATCAGAACCAACGAACATAGGCGGAAGAGCAGGGGTAAAAGGTAGTGCATTAGTATCTGCTACCTATTAGCAAAACTAGTTTGTAACATTAGACTGTCAGCTTCATCAATAACTCTCAGTACTTCTGCGCATGCACAGATAGTATGGTAATCACACTTTGCCCCAGCACTACTTTTTTCGTCACTAATCTTCGCATTGTCTCTTTGTAATATTCTGAACCAAGCACCATGTGTGTGATCAATCATATTATCCCAACAATATTGCCAAAGTTTATTATAAGCATTTAAGAAAGTTGTATTCCCAGTTTGCTTGTATAACATGGCCGCAGCAGCAATACTCTCAGCTTGTACCCAAAAATACTTGTCTTCATCACACCATTCGTCTTGAGGAGTAAAACCATATATCAGGCCGCCGTATTTTTCATCCCAAGCGGTTTGGTAAGCAATATCAAACAGTGACGTCGCTTTTTCAACATAGCGGTTTAGTGGGCGATACCGATGCAGTGATAACAATAACTTCGTCCACTCAGTTTGGTGCCCAGGCTGGAATCCCCAAGGTCGGTAAAGGTTTTTAGGGTCGTTTTTATTGTAATCCCAATCAGGAGAGAAAGTTTTAGAATAGTGCTCCCAAACTAAACCGTCTGTAAGTTGGGCTTGACGAAAACAAATGTTGTTTGCTAATTGTTCCGCTTTGTCTAAGTACTGTTCATGCTGAGTTGCCTCATATGCCAAAATCATCGCTTCGCACAGATGCATATTTGAATTTTGTCCACGATAGTCGCTGAGGATTCCAGTAGCGCTAATTTCGTCTGCATACAGCCCGTATTCATTTTGCCAGAACCGCTTTTCTAGCAGTGAATACACTGCGGAAATTTTATCTTCACAGCGAATTACGTCATATTTTTGCAAGGCTGCATAAGCAAGTAGCACAAAAGCGTAGCCATATGCTTGTTGGGTCATGTCTAGCACTTCGTTGTCTTGTAGGGTCCAAGCATACATCTCTTTGTCTTTTTGCCAGTGGACATTTTCGACAAATGCAATACCGCGCAAAGCTCGCTGTTTGTATTCCTCTTTTCCAAACAAAGAGTAAGCTAAAGAATAGTTAACAACTAAACGAGTACTGCTAACAAGTTGCTTGAATCCTTTATCAAATACAGTACCGTCATCTTTGTAGTTTTGGTAGTAACCGCCAGCCTCATCGTCTATGCGTGCGTCGTAAAAGGAGAGAATACTGGCGATATGCTCTATAATGAACTGTTTTTCTGAAAATTTGGGAGTCGGTGACATGATGTTGCTACCTATTGTGGTTCTTTACATACTGACTTATCAGTAAATGGAAAATGCTTGGAGACATCGGCTAGCTTTGGTAGAGCTGGAAATGCCCCTTGCTTAGCTACAGTGTGTGCTCCGCAGGCTATTGAAAATTTGAGAAAGCGCTGGAGACTGTCCTCATCAAGGTCAATGCCTTTAGTATTGTGTATAGACGACAAGCAGAACAAAAAACCACCAATAAAACTATCACCCCCACAAGTCGTATCAGATACAGTAGTGGGGGGCACGTCGACTTGCCCTGCATAATCACGGCTAAAGTACCTGACTGGATTTGCGCCGTCGGTGACGAGAATTAGTTGGCACTGTCGATTTTGGGCGAACAATTGTTGCAAGTATTCTCGTTCGCTTTTGTTGGATAAGTAGTCTAGTTCTTCTTTCGAAAATTTAATTACTTTAGCGTAGGAAAGCAGCTGATTTACGCTATACTTATCGGCTTTATTATTGTCCCATAAGTTGTGTCTGAGATTGACATCGACACTGACTATTGCATTGTTTTGTAAGGCAACAGAGGCGAGTGAGAAGGTAGTATTGGCGATCTCATTTGTAGTCAGCGTATTACTACATAAATGCAATATGTCTTGAGTTTCGCAAAGATCACTCGGAAACTGTTCGGCATTGACAAGGAGATCAGCGCTTGCAGAACGACAAAAAGAAAAGGAACGTTCCCCTTGAGTATCCAGACTTACAAAAGCCAAAGCCGTTTTAGCTGAAGGGTGAAATAGAGTGAATTTAGTATTTACGCCGTAGCGACTGAGTGCGTCTTTTAAATAATGACCGAAAGTATCGTCGCCAACTTGCCCTGCAAAAAATGCACTCCCGCCAAGTTTAGCTACTGCTACTGCTGCGTTTGCGGGAGCGCCACCGGGAAACTGATTAAAAACTGGAATGTTAAGCCCGTCGTGTACTTCGTTCGCTGTGTTTAAAAAATCAATAAGGGCTTCGCCAAAACATATTACTTTCTTCATAAGGTAACCGTATCGTTTGAAGATTTGTAATTTGCGCCTCTTATGGCGTACCAGAGGATATATGCATAACATACGGCAGGAACAATAAAGCTCCATTGTAAAGACACCTTGTCGGCAACAAAGCCTTGTATCATTGGAATTACAGCGCCTCCAACAATTGCCTGACAGAGAAAACCTGATCCTTTCCCTGTGTGTTCTCCCAAGCCTCGGATAGCTAAAGCAAAAATGGTAGGGAACATGATTGAGTTGAATAGTCCAACGAGTAATATGCTCCACATCGCTACCTTGCCATCGGTATTGATAGATACAATGATCATCACAATCGCGAGTATACTGTTGAATGCAAGTACATAAGTCGCTGAAATATATCGTGTTATCAGGGCGCCAGCAAAGCGACCAATCATTGCGGATAACCAATAATAAGAGACCATCTTACCGGCTGTCACTTTGTCCATGTTTAAACCTTCGAGTTGCAAAAAGTAGTTAACTAAGTAGCTACCGACAGCCACTTCTGCTCCCACGTACAGAAAGATACCGATCACACCGAAACTTAAATTTGGATGGCTTTTAATCGTAAGTGTTGTTGTTTTTGAAGACTCAATGAGGTGTTCTTTGATGTTCGGTAGTTTAAGGCGTGAAAAAACGACTGCTATAATTACAGCAAAGACTGCGATCAAAAGGTAAGGAATTTGCACCGCTGTTGGATCACCGCTACTTTGTTCGGACATGTTTGTAAGTATAAGTGTTGCGCCAAAGTATGGGCCAATAGTATGTCCGACCGAATTGGTTGCTTGCGCGAGATTTAGCCTACTGGCGGCGGTTTTTTCGGGTCCAAGAACTGCAACATATGGATTGGCACTCACTTGTAAAAATGCAATACCACTTGCAAGTACAAAAAGAGCGAATAAAAACAATGCATATATCTCGAGTGCGGCTGCAGGGTAAAAAAGGCAACAAGCCAAGGCGATTGTGAGTAGACCGATGATGATCCCCTTTTTGTAACCAATTTCGTCCAGTAGTTTTCCTGCAAATGGAGAGACAACAAAATAGGCAGCAAAGAAACAAAATTGCACGAGTCCAGCCTCTAAATATGAAAGACTAAATGCTGCTTTTAAAAAAGGTAATAAGATATCATTTAAAGCAGTAATAAAGCCCCATATAAAAAACAACGAGAACAAAGCACTAAGCGCGATTATCGCTACTTCTGTATTACTGCCGTTGCCAGCTGTATTGTTGGGTATTGTAGATTGCATACTTATTCCCTGATTTGCGTTGAATCTAAATGTAAAGACATAGAATAGGGGACAGAATCACTGGCTGTCGCCCAGCCTTTATTCGGGGTACTTTGCATATAGAAATCAATTTTAGCGCCACTTGTGAGTGTTTCGTGGCTAATCCAGCTTTTGTTGTGAGGCAAATCATTTATTGTCATATTCTTTATGTACACATTCTCTGAGCTGTTGTCATGAGCGGTGATTTCGACAGTATTACCGTTCTCCAGTTGCAAGCTTACCTTGTCAAATAGTGGACTGCCGATGACATACTGCGGCACGCCAGGTGTTACTGAGTAAAAACCTAGGGCACTCAATACGTACCAAGCAGATGTTTGTCCATTGTCTTCATCACCCGCATAGCCATCGGGCGTGGGGAGGTATAGCTTAGTCATCACTTCTCGCAATCTTGCTTGAGCTTTATAGGGTTGACGCGCGTGATTGTATAAATAGATCATGTGTTGTATGGGTTGGTTGCCATGTGCATAGTTGCCCATATTCACAATTTGCATCTCACGTATTTCGTGAATAGTAAATCCATAATAAGAATCGTCGAACAAAGGTGGCATAGTGAATACTTCATCCAACTTATCGATGAATGCCGCTTCGCCACCCATTAAATCAATAAGGCCTTGCACATCGTGAAATACTGACCAAGTATAATGCAGGGCGTTCCCCTCAGTGAAAGCGTCACCCCATTTCAGCGGGTTGAAAGGAGACTGAAAGCTTCCATCTGCATTTTTTCCTCGCATCCAACCGGTGTCTGAGTCAAATAGATGTTTATAGTTGAGGGACTGTTTGTAGAACTTTTGTGCGAGTTCATGTTTTCCCATTGCGGTAGCCATTTGGGCTATATTGAAGTCGGCAAAAGCATATTCGAGCGTTCTGGCTGCATTTTCGTGTATACCTACATCATAAGGTACGTAACCCAACTCGTTATAAAAGTTCAGGCCTTCTCTTCCTACTGAAGATACAGGGCGACCCTCTTCAACATTTGCGTTTTTTAGTACAGCCTCTAGAAGGATATCTGCATCGTAGTTTCTCATTCCTTTGATATAAGCATCCGCGATATTAATTGCTGAATTTGAACCGATCATCACGCCTCGATGCCCTGGGCTTGCCCACTCGGGTAACCATCCAGATTCATTATAGGTATTGACGAGTCCTTGCATAACTTGGTCGTTAAAGCTGGGGTACATGATGGTGAAAAATGGAAATACGGCTCTGAATGTGTCCCAAAATCCGTTATCTGTATACATATAACCTGGCAACACTTCTCCGTTATATGGACTATAGTGTACCAGTGAGTCGTTTTCGTCGAATTCATAAAAAGATCGAGGGAAAAGTAGTAAGCGATACAACGAGGAATAGAAGGTTTTTACTTTGTCTAAGTCAGCGCTTTCTATCTGTATTTTACTTAGTTCTTTTTGCCATACATCAAAGCCTTTTTGTTTTGTTGTGTCAAAATCGTCTTGGCCAATTTCTCTCGCTAAATTGAGCTCCGCTTGTTCTAAGCTGATGAAGGAAGACGCCACTTTCACATTAACTTGTTCGCCTCGTTTTGTCGAAAATTTCACGATCGCGCCAACATGATCACCCTCTTGCTCAAGTTTTTCGGGCGCAAGCTCCCAATCGTCTGTCCACGTCTGCGCTAGAGTAAAATCTTTGTCAAAATAAGCCACAAAGTAGTTGTGGAAGTTTTCAGGTACGCCACCATGATTGTTGCGCGCATAGCCAATTATTTTTCTTTCTTCTGGGATAACCTTTACATGTGACCCCTTGTGGAAAGCATCAAGCAAAATGTACGCATCTTGAGTTTCGGGGAAGGTAAAGCGAAACTGTGCAGCGCGCTCAGTTGGCGTAATTTCTGTCACAACATCGTAGTCAGCTAAATAGACAGAATAGTAGTGAGGCTGGACTGTTTCGGCTTTATGAGAAAACCATGATGCACGCGCTTCCTCTTCAAATTTCAATTCACCGGTCACTGGCATAAAGGAAAAGGCTGCATAGTCATTTAGCCAAGGGCTGGGCTGATGTGTTTGCTTAAATCCACGGATCGTATACTCATCGTATTTATAGGTCCAACCATCGCCCATTTTTGATGTCATAGGCGTCCAAAAATTCATGCCCCATGGTCTTGCTAAAGCAGGGTAGGTATTACCGTTGGATAAGATGAATTCAGAGTCGGTGCCGATTAGCGGGTTAACGTATTGTACCAAATTAGTTGAATCGACTAAATTAACGGGAGCGCGTACGGACATGGAATGCGTCGAAAATTCACTGGGTGTCGGTGCCTTGTTGCATCCAGACAAAGTAAGTAATGCCAACAGAACAGTGACTGTTCTATTTTTCATGTCGCTTTCCTCCAATTTTCGTCAAGCAGTCACTCAAGTATCTAGACATTGAATGAAATATGAACATATTTTATAAAACTAATGTAACCGATTGCATTCGTCAATGAAATTTTGTTAAATTATTTTTAATAAGCGAAAATTAAAACTAAGGTATTATCTGTATTAATGCTTGTGTGATAGCACGTAACAAGCTAATAATTGTAGTTAATACATAAACTTCCATGCATACGGAAGCGTAAAAATGAAGGACTTTGGCAATGACAACAATGCGAAAAGTATCCCAAATGGTTGGAGTGTCTACCGCAACCGTCTCTCGCGCATTAAAAAACCCAGAAATGGTATTGCCTGAAACGCGGGACAAAGTGTTAAAAGCAGTCGAGGCTTTGGGCTATCGGCCCAACATTTTGGCAAAGAATTTTTCATCGGGTAAAACACAAACTGTTGTGGTTATTGTCACGGATCTAACAAACCCGTTTTTTTCGCGCATAGTGCAAGGTGTCGAAGAAGAAGCGCAAAAGCTTGGGTATTCTGTGCTATTGGGTGATACCAATGATGACATAAATCGAGAACGTGTATATGCCGAGATGGTCTTAAATAATCGAGCAGATGGCTTGATTCAGCTAGACCATTTATTTCCTTTTGCTGATAAAGATAAAGAGATAGCGAAAACTGTGCCGATGGTAAGTGTCTGTGATGCTATCGACGGTGATTATGCTTATCCGTACATCACGATAGATAACTTTGCTGCCAGTCGTGACGTTGCAAAGCACTTGATATCTTTGGGTCATACGAAAATCGGTGCAATAGCGGGCAGAGATGATAGCCACGTTACTAGCGACCGTCTCGGTGGTTTAATGCGAGTGATGCAAGAGCACAGCATTCCATTCAATCAAGATTGGTTTATGCGCGGCGGATACACCAAACAATGCGGAAAAGAGTCAATGGAAAAATTGCTTGCCTTAGCCGATAGACCAACCGCTGTGTATTGCTTTAGTGATGAAATTGCAATTGGAGCAATAAAGGCAATAAAAAATCATGGCCTCAGAATACCTGAAGATATCTCTATAGTAGGATTTGACAATGTGGATATCTGTGAATACATGGATCCATCGTTAACAACGGTAGATCAACCAGCGGTTGATATGGGGCGCAGAGCAATGCAAATATTGTTTCAACTGATAAATGGTGAGCCTATACAAAGTATTACAGAGTACAAACCCTATACTTTGTTGGTGAGAGACAGCACGGGGCCTGTACCGAACTAGAGATAGTTGAGCACAAATAACAAACAAAGACAGACAGCCTCTAAATATTAAAATTGTGTAAATTTTGCCTTGATAAATTATTCAGAGCAATATAGATTAAAAAATGACCCGCTTGTTTTGTGTGCAAATGTAACCGGTTGCAGGTTTTTGTTTGTCTTTGTTTGCAACCGGTTGCACATGGCGGAGGTACTAGCATAAAAGTAGACAGATGCTCACTTGTAGCTCTGTCTATTAAGCACCTGCAAAACGCAGATAAGAGAAACATCAATAATAAAAACTGGCCCTCCACTGTTAAGGTCGGTAGTGCTAGAACAATAAAGCGTTTCTCGGTTCTTGTTTTGTTGCGAAAACAGGACTTTTCGCAACAAAACCAAGGGCACTTATACTAATAAATAGAGGAAACACCATGACAGTTCACAATAAGGTTTACTCACACTTCGGCAACAAACGCTTCAAATTTAAGCGAACGTTAATCAGCCTTTCTATTTTGGCATCTATTGGTTCAGTGAGCGCACAGCAGACGTCTCCAGATAATGAGAATGACGAAGAATCAGAATTAGTAGAAAAAATCGAAATTCGTGGAATTCGAGCATCGTCCGCTGAAAACTTAGCTACTAAGCGCTTATCTAATGCCGTCGTTGACGCTATTACTGCTGAAGATATCGGTAAGTTTCCAGACAAAAACGTGGCAGACGCCCTACAACGGGTGCCTGGTGTGTTAATTACCCGAAATGGCGGTGAGGGATCGACGGTAAGTATCCGTGGTCTAGGGCCTAGGCTCACATTAACACAACTCAATGGTAACTACATCGCGTCCAGTCCGGGTGCTCCCTCTCGCTCTTTCTCATTTGAATTGTTGCCTTCAAACTTAGTAGGACAAGTAGAGGTGTACAAAACCCCAGAGGCCAGAATCGACGAAGGGGGGATCGGCGGTACCATTATAGTGAACAGCCGTAAACCCTTGAACATGGAGAGAAACTCTGGTGCATTGAACGTTGAATATACTTACGCTGATGTGACAGATAAATATGAGCCACAGTTTAGTGGTATCTACTCGTGGAAGAATGAAAATGAGGACTTCGGTGTTCTCTTTGGGTATGTCAGCCAAGACCGTTTAAATCGTTCTCAATCTTCTGCAGTAAATATCTTAAACAGTAATTTCAGATATTCAGAGTTACGCGATGGGCAGCCAGTCGAGGGCGGTGCGACAGGGTTTGCGCCGCAAAGTTTTGTACAAAATATCATTGAAGAAGACCGAGAGCGCACTGGCATTCAGTTTACGACGCAGTGGCGGGTGAATGACAGTTTTGAAATTGGCGCTAACTACTTTCAATTTACTCTAGGCCTCGATTCCATTTTACATCAACTTGAGTACCCTGAGTGGCACAATAATCCTAATTACTGGACAGATGTCAGAGTGAATGCTGACGCTGAATACGTCGTTGGTATTGATTATTCGGTAGGTGTGAGCGGTTCTGAGGCGATTGCTCAAATTCCAAGAATAAATGGCGAGTTTGTGCGTGAAGAGTCCACTTCAGATACCTTCGATTTTTTTGCAACTTACGAGGGTGACAACTATGAAATACGAGCCGTAGCGGGTCATACAGAATCTGAAGGGGGACCGACAGAAAAATATCGTTCTGCTTACTATTCAGGCTCAAACATCGACGGTACAAATTCTTCACGTTTTTATGGTTGGAGTTTCGAAGACAAGTCCTTGATCACCTATATTGATCCCGCTATGCATCAAAATTTACTCAGCGGTCTGGGTGGTGAAGCGGATATTGGCGCGACTGATTCTAGTTTTGAAACAGGCACGCAAGAAGAGGATTATGCCCAAATTGATGCAAACTGGTTTGTCGACTGGGGCATAGTAGAAACACTGCGCTTTGGTGCAAAGTACCGCAAAAATGGCATTCGCAGAGATACCAGAAATACATTCTACCTCGCTCCTGATTTCGATATTGCGGCAGCTGAAGCTTCTGGAGGCATCGATTTAGACGATGACTATTCTAGAAACGGTGGGATCCCACTGCTTACCGAAGTTATCGCAGCTCAGCCATTAGATAATATCTCAGGTGCTATTAATACGAATATTTTTCCAGCAGTTAATTGGCACCGCTATGCTGAAATTTTAAATGAAAATTTCGTACGTTATACGCGATTTGAAGATGACTTTGTCTATGAAGTAGAAGAAGAAATTACCGCAGCCTATGTGCAAGCTGATTATAAATGGGGGGAAGTTAGAGGTAACTTCGGCGTACGTTTTGTCGACACTACCACCACAACATCTGCCAGTGATAGATTTGTTTACGCATTGGATAGAACTGATGATCAAGGTAACCCCCAACCTCAAAGTGTCGCTATTCAGCGAGATACGGTCATCGTTGATAAAGAAGAATCTGACACTGAAGTGTTACCCAGCGTAAATATAGTTTGGGATTTCAGCGATGATTGGGTGGCTCGCTTTGCCCTAGCAAGGACATTGGCCAGACCAAATTACAATGCATTAGGACGTTTTCAAAGCCTAGTCTACCGCTCCGCAGAGTGGGCGGCAGATTCAAGCTCTAGGCCCGATTTTAATCCTCTAGTCGATCGCGAAGGATGGACTGGATCAGGAGGCAATTCAAGTTTAAAACCGGAAACCTCTGATCAGTTTGATTTTTCACTTGAATATTATTACGGCGAGGGCTCGGGGCTAAGCTTCGCATACTTCTACAAAGAGGTAGATGGGTTTAGTGTACCTTTGGAATTAGACGTGCAAAGAACTGTTCCTGTTCGAGATTTTACCCTTGCTAACGGCAACGCGATTTCTCCAGGTGGTGATATAGTGGTCACCAATTTTTCTACGACAGGCAACGGCAGCAACGCTACTTCAGAAGGGTTTGAAATAGCTTGGCAGCATTTCTTTGAAAATGGCTTCGGTATCTATACCAACTATACTGACAATGAAGCCAGCTCCGCAGAGGTTGAACAGGATGGTGAGGTAATTGGTGAACGCCCATTTGTGGGCTCTGCAGACTATTCGTTTAACTTTTCTGCGTTTTATGAAAATGATGATTTCAGCGTACGTGCCTCATATGTTGAGACAGGCCCTACAATCGGTGGTCAATCCCAACTTACGCTTTCTAGTGGCGAAACACTTAACTTTTTTACAGACACATATGAACAAGTGGATGTTAACGCAAGCTACAATATCACTGAGCAGCTTACGGCAACTGCATCTGTTATCAATCTAACCAAGTCCGAAAGTTACGCCCATGTGGGTAACGACACAAAAGACAGGTTTTTAAGCAATGGCTATGGTGGTCGACGGTTTTTCGTCGGCTTGAACTACCGCTTTTAAAACTCACCCTGTGCTAATTACGGATTTGAATAGAGGAAGATATTATGAAAACTTTTAAGAAACTTAAGCTGTCAGCTGCCGTGACGGTTGCAATTATTAGTTTAGTTGGTTGTAGCGCAGACGAGCCTCAGCCACAAGAATTACCACCGAGAGCGCCTGTTGCTACCTTTACATCTGCGGACGTAATGGGTGCTGCAGTTAAGGGAACTTTTGCAAGTGCGGAAGTTTCCGTCACTCAGATGAACGGTGCAAATGTTAGCATCGCAAGCGATAATCTTAGCTCAGCAAACGGTGAAATTAATATAGAAATCCAAGGCGATGCTGGTTTTGGCTTAGATAGTATGATGGAAATTATGGTCACTGCAGGCTCTGGCGCAAGTATGATTTGTGACGCGCCCATGTGCGGTGATGTGGCGATGGGTGAAGTACTTAGTGGAGGTGCACTCGAAGGCACATCACTAAGAAGTTTTACTTATGTCGGTGTACCTTATGCGAACGCTGCTGACGGTACTCAAGACGCTTCATTTCAAGCAAGTGCTTTAACTACCGTTGCTTCTAACTTAATCGATAATGCCGCAGCGGCGGGTCGGAATGTTGGTGTTAGAGAGTTGTTCGAAGCCGCGATGTTAGAGTTTTCTGAGACCACACTAAAAGGTCTTGGTGTGTTTGCGCCTGGTTTGAATGTTTATACGACACCTCTCATTAGCGCCGAATCCTACGATAATTTTGTTGTCGGACAAACATGCACTACCGGCGATAGCGGAGAAGTGTGTGTTGATGACTTAGCTCCGCCTTCGGTTATTAAAGCCTCGTTAGTTAATGCCGCTTTTGCAAATATAGCCGAAGGTGAAACTTTCAATGAAAAGATGGCAAATGCCTCAGCTGCTATTCAAGCAGCAATAGATGGCGATACTTTGGCATTAGAGCCTTTGCGAGAGCGTTTATTGGCGAGTGTTTCAGCGGTTCCCTTTTTGTCAGAGCTAAGGCTAAGCGCTGAAGAGGTGGTCGATCTTGAGCTTGAATTTATTGAAGATGGGGCGAGTAGCGGCCCAATAAAGGAGATTACCACCTCTGAAAACGTTGCGTCTGCGACAATTACAGCACGCAATAGAATAAGCGAAGGTGAGGCAGAAGATAAAGCTTTTGACGGTCGCACAGACACAAAGTGGTTAGATCACAATGACTTTGGGCCGGCGCCATCCGCTGAAGATCCCTCATGGATCCAGATCGAGTTTGCAGAGTCACAGGCTGTTAACACGATAGCTATTACCAGTGCCAATGATGCGCCAGAAAGAGATATTGAAAACTTTAGCGTTAGCGGGTCATTTGATGGTCTCACTTTTGTTAGCTTGGGTGAATTTATTGGTTTGTCTTTTGAGGAGCGGTTTGAGCGCCAAATGTTTACGTTCAGCAATGGCCTTGCCTTTCCAATATACCGCATAGATATTACTAAAAACCTGGGTGATGTCGGCCTTACTCAAGTGGCTGAGTTCGACTTTTTAGGTCCTGTTTTTGCCGATCTTGATCATTCTGATGTCGAAGCTAAAAGCATTGTCGCACGTGCCTTTATTAGCGATGGTGAAAATCAAGATAAAGCCTTTGATAATGATCCACAAACCAAGTGGTTGGACAACGCGGGGGTGCCATCTGAGGAAGATCCTGCATGGGTTCAAGTTACTTTTGACTTGCCCGTTGCGGTCAACACGCTTGCACTCACAAGTGCCAATGATGCGCCGTCTCGTGATCCAGAAAACTTCAGTTTGTGGGCACGTAATTCAGAAGAGGATCCTTGGATTGAAATCGGTAGTGTACTGGGTGAATCTTTTGATGAAAGGTTTGAACGTAAATCTTTTAGTTTCCAAAATCAACTTGCCTATTCAATTTACCGAGTAAATATTACAAAAAACTTTGGTAATGACTCGCTAATGCAAGTAGCTGAAATAGAGCTCATCGGTGCTGAAGTGCCAGGGCAAAATCAGGCGCGGACAGAAGGTGCCAGTTATGTTGCCCGTGCTTTCATATCAGATGGTGAAAATCAAGACAAAGCTTTTGACGGTGATGCTAACACGAAGTGGTTAGATAACGCCGGCGTACCTTCTATTGAAGACCCTTCTTGGGTACAGATAGACTTGGTCGAAGCAAAAACAGTCAATACGCTTTCATTAACAAGTGCCAATGATGCACCCGAACGGGATCCTGAAAACTTCAGTGTTTGGGCGTCGAATGATGGTGGCAATTCTTGGATTGAACTTGCTGCATGGATAGGTGAGTCTTTCGATGAGCGTTTCCAACAGCGCAACTTTGTGTTCAGCAATTTACTGCCGTTTTCTACTTATCGATTCAACATCACGAAGAACTTTGGTAATAGCAACTTGATGCAGATTGCAGAAATTGGATTAATTGGCCCTCAATACGCCGGTGTTGATCACTCCAGTACAGATGGAGCAGTTTATTCGGCCAGAGCGAGTATTAGTGAAGGAGAAAATCAAGACAAGGTTTTTGATGATGACATCAATACCAAATGGTTGGATAACGCAAGTGTGCCATCCGTTGACAATCCAGCTTGGGTTCAAGTTGACTTGCCATCAGCTAAAGTTGTGAGTGCGCTTGCGGTTACCAGTGCAAATGATGCGCCTGACAGAGATCCCGAAAACTTTGAGTTGTGGGGATCCAACGATGGCGGGGCTACTTGGGAAGTTATCGGCACTTGGGTGGGAGAATCGTTTGACAGCCGGTTCCAACGCAGATCATTTGATGTTGCCAACGGGTTTGCGTACACAAGTTATCGTTTCAATGTATCCAAAAATGCTGGTAATAGTAATTTAATGCAAATTGCTGAAATCGAGTTGATTGGTTTGGATAACTAAGTGCTCTGGCTAGGCAAGCGTTGCCTTGTCTAGCCGAGCCTTACATTTTCTTTCCCTTTGAATAAAAGGTTGACTCCTATGAATAGCAGAAGACGTTTTCTGAAGTTATCTGGTGTGCTGGCCTCGTTTCCCGCTCTGTCAAATCTTGGCTTTGCAAGCACAGCATCGAACAACAATTCATCAGCACCAATTGGAAAAGCTGGTAAGCCTTTGGTGGTCTCTACGTGGGAACATGGGATGCCTGCGAATAAAGTAGCATGGGAACATTTGCAAAAAGGTGGATTAGCCATTGATGCTGTTGAGGCAGGTGTAATGGTGCCAGAAGCAGACCCCAATGTAATGACGGTAGGCTATGGTGGATATCCAGACCGCGAGGGTCGCGTAACACTAGACGCTTGTATTATGGATCACAAGCAGAATTGTGGTTCGGTGGCTTTTTTGGAAAACATCAAACATCCTATTGCTGTTGCAAGAAAAGTCATGGACAACACGCCTCACGTCATGCTTGTAGGAGAAGGAGCCTTAGACTTTGCGAAATCAGAGGGGTTTAAAGAAGAAAACTTACTTACTGAAAAAGCAAAAGCATTGTGGCAAACATGGAAAAAAGACCCAAGCTGGCCACCTCAGATAAATATAGAAAACCACGATACCATTGGGATGCTTGCGTTGGATAAAAAAGGCAATTTGTCTGGTGCCTGCACAACAAGCGGTGCCTCGTTTAAGATGCGTGGGCGTGTGGGTGACTCACCCATCATCGGCGCCGGCTTATATGTTGACAACGATATTGGTGCCGCCACGGCAACCGGTATGGGCGAACTTATGATGAAGACAGTGGGTTGTTTTTCTGTCGTCGAGATCATGCGCCAAGGCGCAAGCCCTCAGGAGGCATGCGAAGAAGCGGTTTCTCGTATTGCAGCAAAGTTGGATGACTATCGTCAATATCAGGTTGGTTTTCTTGCAATAAACAAACGAGGCGAAGTGGGCGCATATGCAATTCAGTCAGGGTTTAACTATGCCTTGCAAAACTCAAGCGGTTCTCAATTAATAGATGCTAGGAGTAAGCTTGCTTAGATTAATACTTTTATTACTCGTCATACTTGGTTCTTCTCAAGTACTTGCGCAAATTAAACACAGTGAGCCGCCATTTTCGCTCACGCTCTCGCAAGCGCTCGAATGGGATAAGGATTCTACGCTAGCTGAGCCACGTAATGTTAGTCAGGTACCTCTAGCTGAGCGGATTGATCCAGCTACAAATCCTCTGACAAAAGGGCTAGACGTGAACGCAAAGGTATTGCTTGCACCCGATGGGATGAATAACTTTGGCAATTACATCAGTCCCCAAAGCCAATTTAATTTATACAATTTTACCAATTGGGCGTATATCGATAGCTTGAACTGGTTTGCTGGCACTGCTGATCAAACCGTCAATATTCCCGCTCGCCCATGGGTTGAGGCTGCTCACAAAAACGGTGTGAAAGTGCTGGGTACAGTGTTCTTGGGAATTGCACAATGGGGTGGAAGTGCAGACACCGTGGAGCGTATGCTGATACAAGATAAAGAGGGGCGGTTTGTTTTGGCGCATCGTTTATTGAGTATGGCGAAATATTATGGTTTTGATGGCTGGCTGATCAATCAGGAAACCGATTTACAAGTCGTAAAAGATGATAAAGGGCAAGTTGTAAAAGGCAAAGTTGACAAAAAACGTGGTCGTGAGCTCGCAAAAAAAATGCAATCCTTTATGCGATATTTGACAAAAATATCTCCGCAGGAAATAGAAATTCATTGGTACGATTCAATGCTGATGGATGGACGTGTTCGTTGGCAAAATACGCTGAATGAAAAAAACTTGCCAATGTTTCAAGCTTCTCCAGATAGCCCCGCAACTGCAGATGCTATGTTCGTTAATTATTGGTGGAATGAAGAAATGCTTATCCAAGGCGCAGCGCTAGCAATAAAGAAAGGGCGTTCGCCTTATGATATTTATTTTGGCGCGGACTTATGGCCTGAGAGAAGAGCACAGAGAGCATTTTCACGCTATAAGTGGCTAGAGTATATCTTCCCCGCAGGTCGTCAGGCTAGATCATCATTGGCTCTTTTTGCAAACAACATTAATTTCAATTTTGCTGGAACCGACCAACAAGCTGCATATAGTCAATATAAAGAAAACCCTGAAGATGTGCTGCGTTTTTATCAAACTGAGCAACGTTTGTTTGCTGGCAATAATTTAAACATTGCAGTTCGCGATAGTAATGAGTGGTCTGGTTTAGGTGCACATATCGCTGCTAGAAGTGTCGTTAAAGCGTTGCCATTCATTTCCTACTTCAACACTGGACACGGTCGAATTCAGATGTCAAAGGGTAAAAAAATCGCAGGCAAGGATTGGCATGACATGGCAGAACAAGACATTTTACCCACATGGCAGTTTGCACAATTTAATAATGGCGACAAGCGTGTTCAAGTTCGATATGACTTTTCAGACGCCTATGAGGGTGGGTCATCATTGCGAGTGGATGTAAAAGCGTTTACGCAAAACAGTGTTATCGTCCCCCTGTATAAAACAGCAATCAGACTCCCTTCAAATGCAACTATACATAGCTTTGCAAAGTTAAATAATTTGCCTGAGAACAAGATTTCTATTCTTCTTGAATTTGAAGGGGGCGAAACTGAACAATCGTTCTTACGCAAGCAAAAGGCAAGTGAAAGTGGATGGCATAGCAATAAGCTCGACTTAGCGAAACATGCTGGTAAACAAGTCACTCGTATCAGTATTGAAATTGAAGCAAGCGATAATTCAGGCTATTTTTTGTTGGGAGGGTTGCATATTGAATAAGGCTGAAGAGTTATTCATGCACAGTTGTGACAAGCAGCAGAAACTGAAAAATAAGCTAGCTAACTGTGAATGGCGATTCAAGCAATCTGGCACAAACACATGGCGACCAGCCTCTGTGCCGGGTTGTAACTTTTCTGATTTACTCGAAGCGGGGGTGATTAATGATCCTTTTTATGCCGATGAAGAAACTCGATTGCAATGGATTGAGCATCAAGATTGGGAATATGAAACCTCTTTCGAAATGACAGAGAGAGAGTTGCTCGCATTAGATTGGGAATTGTTTTGTGAGGGTCTGGACACCTATTGTGATGTGCGTGTTAACGACAAGCATATCGCAAGCGTTGACAATATGTTTCTCAGTCACTGTCTACGCATTAAAGAGTATTTGAGAGCCGGCATCAATACACTTCATTTTTATTTCTATTCGCCTATTCGTTTAAATCAACACTTACCCGCCAAAAACGGGTTGGTTTACCCTGCGGAAAACGATAAGTCAGATAATAAACTCAGTGTGTATGTGCGCAAAGCGCCTTATCACTTTGGCTGGGATTGGGGGCCAAGGTTCGTTACCAGCGGTATTTGGCGTCCTGTACACTTGCTTCCTGTTTTTGGTGCAAAGATAGTTGATGCCTACGCCACACAGAGCCACAAACAATCGCATGTTCAGCTCACCTTTAGTCTGACGGTGGAATGTGCGATTTCTACGTATTTGACCGTCGTAGCCAAATGCAATAACGTCGATATTGCGCCATCGATAAAACATCTTAGTGTGCAAGCAGGGGACACTAATACCGTCGAATTGTCGTTTGTGATAGAAAAGCCAAATTTGTGGTGGCCTGTTGGTCAAGGGTTACCATTTTTATATGAATTCTCATTGAGCCTCTTAGACGACAATCAACGTTTTTGCAGTATAGATAAGAAAATTGGTTTGAGAACGATTGAGCTTGTTCAGGAAAAGGATGAATTTGGGCAGTCATTTTATTTCAAGGTCAATGGCCGTGCGATCTTTATGAAAGGGGCAAATTACATTCCAAGTGATAGTTTTCTGCAAAAAGTGAGAAAGGAAAAGTACGACACCATTTTTGCTGACGTTTTAGCTGCCAATATGAATATGCTTCGAGTCTGGGGAGGCGGTATTTATGAAGATGATTACTTTTATGAACTGGCAGATAAGCACGGAATATTAGTTTGGCAAGACTTTATGTTTGCTTGTACTCTGTACCCTGCAGACAAAGCGTTTTTAAATAACGTAAAAGACGAAGTGATATGCAACATTAAACGTCTCCGTAGTCATCCGTGTATCGCCCTGTGGTGCGGTAATAACGAGATTGCAATGGGAATAGAGTGTTGGGGATGGCAAGAAAATTTTGGTTATTCTGATACCCAATATGCGAAACTCAAGCAAGACTACGAGGTGCTTTTTCATCAGCTTTTACCGAGTTTGGTAAATGAACTGCACCCTGAAATAGATTATATCGCCTCATCTCCCATCAGTTTTTGGGAACGCCCTGAGGAAGATCTTGTTGGGGACAATCATTATTGGGGCGTATGGCATGGGGAATTGCCTTTTTCTGAATTTAAAACGCGCGTGCCGCGATTTATGTCAGAGTATGGCTTTCAAGCATTCCCACTTCTATCCTCAATCAAACACTTTTGTCCTGAGAGCGATTACTTTTTAGACTCTCCTACGATGTTGAATCATCAAAAACACCCTCGTGGAAACAACATAATTAAAAAACACATAGAGGCAGAATTTAACGCACCAAAAGACTTCGAGAGTTTTTTATTTCTCAGTCAGTTATTACAGGCACAAGCATTGGGGACGGCGTTTCTGGCTCATCGTAAAGCACAGCCATTTTGTATGGGAACCTTGTATTGGCAGCTCAATGATTGTTGGCCGGTTACTTCATGGTCGAGTATTGATTATTACGGTAAATATAAAGCGGCGCACTATGAGGCAAAAGCATTGTTTCGAGATCGATTAATTGCAGCGGATGTCGATGGCGATACCGTTACGATATATGCGTTGAATGACGCCCCTGAAGCATACTTATTTAACATTGTTATCAAGCTTATGTCGCTGTCAGGCGAGGAATACATGCATGCCAATTATACCTGCATTGCGCCGGGGAATAGCAGTTCTAGTGTCGTGAGCCTGATGCTCGAAGAAGTGTTAGAAGGCGTCAATATGGCTGAAGTGTTCCTACTGATGCTGTGGCAAAATGCAGATGGAGAGAAAGAAAATAGTATTTATTATTTTACAGAAAACAAGGAGTTACCCTTAAAAAAACCAAATATTCTTGTGGATGTTTCCATTCTTGACGGGCAAATAAGCATTAGCTTAACTGCAGATACCCTCGTTAGGTATGTATATTTGTCTTTTCCTATTTGTGATAAAAATTTTAGTGAGAATTTTTTTGATTTAGTGCCCAATGTTGCAAAAAGCGTTTCGATAAAGGACGATGTACTAGCTCAACAAGGCCTTGAGCTGGTCAAGGAATCACTGGAAATTACTTCGCTTTACGATACGTATAATTAGGCTGGATTTACATGCAGTTATCACTCTTAGACCTTGTCATCATTTGTGCTTATATGCTTGGGACATTGTTAATTGGAATTTGGGTCTCCAGACAAAGAAGTAATAATACTGAAGACTACTTCTTGGGAGGTAAACGCATCCCTTGGTGGGCACTCGGGGTGTCCAATGCATCTGGGATGTTTGATATCGCAGGGACTATGTGGTTAGTCTCAATGATGTTTGTATACGGCTTAAAAAGCGCTTGGTTACCTTGGATTTGGCCGGTATTTAATCAAATTTTCTTAATGGTCTATTTGTCTGCTTGGCTGCGGCGTTCAAATGCAATGACCGGTGCTGAATGGCTTGCTAGTCGATTTGGCGAGGGCAAGGGTACCCAGTTATCACACCTTATTGTTGTTGTTTTTGCGCTGATCAGTGCAGTTGGATTTATTGCTTACGCCTTTAAGGGTATCGGAAAGTTTTCAGAAGTTTTTTTGCCATGGGGATGGTCAGCGGATACCTATGCATTGGCGATATTCACGCTTACCAGTTTATACGTCATTAAAGGCGGCATGATAAGCGTCGTAGTTACTGAAATCATACAGTTTTTACTGATGACTCTTGCTGCTATTTCTGTCGGTATTATCGCTATATCAGCAATCAGCCCCGATATGATAGCGAAAGCGGTGCCACACGGATGGTTGGAGCTTAGCTTTGGTTGGGAGCTTGCTTTGGACTGGAGTGGGGTAATCGATAGTGTCAATGACAAGATAGCCAGTGATGGTTTTAGTTTGTTTGGCCTGTTTTTTATGATGATGCTATTTAAAGGCGTATTGTCCAGTATGGCAGGCCCAGTTCCAGGCTACGATATGCAACGGATTCTAGCATGTAAAGATGCTAAAGATGCAGCCAAAATGAGCGCTGTGGTGTCTTTAGTGATGCTTATCCCACGTTATATGATGGTTGTAGGTTTGGCTGTGCTTGCCTTGGTCTTCATGGGGCCAGATATTCAGTCGTCCCAGCAGAACTTTGATTTTGAGCAAGTCTTGCCCTTTGCGATCAGTAATTTTATTCCGGTAGGTTTGGTTGGATTATTAATAGCTGGTTTGTTAGCTGCGTTCATGTCAACCTTTGCCGCGACAATTAATGCGGCACCAGCATATTTTGTTAACGATATATATCGCCGTTATTTAAGGCCAAGTGAGAGTGAAACTCACTACGTTAAACTCAGTTATGTTGTGTCCCTGTTAATTGTTATTGTCGGCGTCAGTTTTGGTTGGATTTTAGATTCGATTAACGAGATCATGCAATGGATATTTGCTGCTCTATTTGGTGGGTACTCGGCTGCGAATATACTGAAGTGGCATTGGTGGCGTTTCAATGGTTACGGCTATTTTGGAGGCATGCTCAGTGGTTTGCTCGCGTCTTTAGCGCTACCAGTTATTTATCCTAGTTTACATCCATTGTACGCTTTTCCCTTTTTGTTATTTGCTGGGGCTGTTGGCTCGATCGTTGCCACTTTACTCACGCCAGCGGACGACTTTAATGTACTTAGTCAGTTTTATAAAACGGTGCGACCTTGGGGGTGCTGGGGGCCTGTTCGCGAGAACGTCAGTCGATTAAACCCAGAAACAAAACATGCTTCTATGAAGAAAGATGTGTTCAATGTCCTTGTGGGTATTGTTTGGCAAACTAGTTTGGTACTCATTGCTATGTATTTAGTTTTGCAACTTTACTCGGCAATGCTATTGGCAATCTTGGTGTGCTTAAGCACGAGTTATATTTTAAAGCGAAGCTGGTACGATAAGTTGGAGGCTTAATGTGGTGATGCACGGTCGATTTGGATTGAGTTATTTGCTAAAAGTAAGTGTTGTTGGGCTAGTGAGTGCAACTATACTTTCGTGCTCTTCATTACAGAGAGAAGTTACGGAAGTTTTACACACCGAGACCCACTCAAGTGATGTGCTTGATTATGTAGATCCATTTATTGGAACTGGGGGGCACGGCCACACCTTTCCCGGCGCAACGGCGCCTTTTGGTATGGTGCAGTTGAGTCCAGATAATCCGTCAAAGGGGTGGGACTGGACATCAGGCTATCATTATTCTGACAATGTGCTTTTGGGTTTCAGCCATACGCATTTGTCGGGAACAGGGGTGGGGGACTTACTGGATGTTTTAGTGATGCCTTTTCAAGGTAATTATCTGCAAACTATCGCACAGCAAGACAATAGTGTCTTTACTGAGTATACCAAAAATGTGCCACTGATATACGATACTTACGCCAAAGAAAATGAACAAGCTCAGGCAGGATATTACCAAGTTTCTCTTGATAAATCAGGCATCCGAGCAGAGTTAACAGCGAGTGAACGCGTCGGTGTTCATCGTTATCATTTTGACTACAAAAAAGAGGCAAAACTAATTTTTAATTTGGGTTATGCTCAGAATTATGATGAAGCAACAGAAACATCATTTTCAAAAATTAGCGATACTAAGTTGGTCGGTTATCGTCGGTCAACAGGGTGGGCCAAACGCCAAACTGTTTATTTTGTCGCGGAATTCAATCATCCTTTTTCTCATCAATATTTCGAAAACAAAGAACCTAAACTCGGTGATAAACATCAAGGAATATTGTCTGAAGCGGTACTAAATTTTGGAGAACTAGCCGATGAACTGGTCGTTAAAGTGGGTATTTCCTATGCCAGTATTGCCGGAGCACAAGCCAACATCGATTTAGAAGTACCGCATTTTGACTTTGAAAAAGTGAAAAACGAAGTCCAGCAAACGTGGCGTGAGCAGCTAAATATTTTTGAAATTGATAGCGTCCAAAGCTTGGAGAAGAAAACAAAGTTTTATACGGCATTTTATCATTCGATGATTGCGCCACACTTATATAGTGATGCATTAGGACAATTTACCGGTGGAGACGGTAAATTATACACAACAAATAAAGCACTGCCCAGATACACGCTATTTTCACTGTGGGATACATTCAGAACGTTACATCCTCTGTTGACCATTACTCACCCCAAGTTAATAGACCCAATGATGCACTCAATGTATGGGTTTTATGAAGAGACACGTTTGTTACCTACATGGGATTTAATGGCAAATGAAACAGATGTCATGATTGGCTACCATGCTGTGCCTGTGCTAGTTGATGCCTATTTTAAAGGCCTAACCACACTCAAACCCGAACAAATCTTATCTGCCAGCAAGGCATCAGCGATGCAAGACATGTTTGGCATTGATCATTTTAAACAATATGGGTACATACCTTCAGAACTGGAAGTAGAGGCAGTATCAAAAACACTTGAGTATGCATTTGATGATTGGGCTATTGCAAAACTAGCCGCGTCAATTGCAGCTGAGGATGATGCTGCCTATTTTGCTGATAGGGCAAGCGCGTATAAGACCTTATTTGATAAAGAGCTTCAATTCATGCGGGGTAAAGATCAAAATGGTAAGTGGGTGGAGCCATTTAACCCAACTCATGTTGAGCATCGAAATACAGACTACACAGAAGCTAATGCTTGGCAATATACTTGGTTTGTCCCTCACGACGTTGAGGGCTTGATTGCGCTTTTTGGCGGGAACGTGCCTTTTGTCAATAAATTGGACGAGCTTTTTACGACCAGTTCAGAAATGCACGGGGATGATGTATCACCAGATATTTCTGGGTTAATTGGCCAGTATGCTCATGGAAACGAGCCGGTTCATCACGTGCCCTATTTATATGCGCTAGCAGGATCACCAGAAAAAGGTGAGCAAAGGATTAGGCAAATACGCGATACGATGTACACCAGTCAAGCCGATGGCCTTGCGGGCAATGATGATGTTGGTCAAATGTCGGCTTGGTATGTGATGAGTGCTTTAGGGTTTTATCCGCTAAATCCAGCAAGTGGAGAATACGTTTTAGGGGTACCTGATTTTGAGCGAATCTTTTTGTATTTGGGAAGTAAGAAACTAGAAATAAAAGTCCAAGGTGAATTGACTAGTCCAGTTAAAAGAATAGAGTTTAATGGTGAGCAAATTAATAACCATAAAATTACTCACTTTGAGTTGTTAAAGGGTGGAGTTTTGACATTCATTACAGAATAAAAAAGTTGAGCGGTGAGGTAGACACTTTGTGTCGCTCACTGCACTAAACCTCAGTCTATTCTTTGGGACGCAGCTTGTATCCTATCGAGCCGTACCAAACGATCAGTAAGTAAGCTATCGGCAACAATAGGTATGCGTACTTCGCGTTTATCAACTCGCTCGCCCCTCCATAAACTAGAGGAAGAATAGCGCCGCCGGCTATTCCCATGATCAAAAGTGCAGATCCTCTTGCCGTGTGTTTTCCTAAGTCAGCCAAGGCTAGTGGCCAAATAGCTGGCCAAACCATGGCATTTGCCAATCCCAGCAGTGCAATACAAGTTATCGAATTTGGCACAACAGGCACATTCGACCACCCCCAGAGAAATTCAGCAATGCTAGTATTTGTGTCAGAGCTGAGCACTATCGCGATGCTAAGTATTATCCCCGTAATACCTGATACGACAAGTATGCTTTGCTGGGTTATGAACTTTGGAATGAGCACCAGCCCAACAATATAGCCAATCACCATAGCGGCCATTGTGTATGAAGTCAGTGTAGTGACACTTTCCAGTCCGAGTGATGATCCATATAGTCCGATTGTATCGCCTGCAATAACTTCTATTCCTACGTAGAAAAACAAGACTATGGCTCCCCAAATCAATTGAGGGTGTTGTAGCACAGATTTTGTTGGCAAGGCTTGTAAGGACTCTGTCTCCTCGATCTCGGGAAGAGAAATGCGCCACATGGCAATAGCCAAGCATATTAAGACGAAACCCATGCCAAAATATGGCAACACTAAGTTGTTCACCATATTGCTTATGGTTAATTTTCTCTCTGCCTCTGAGAGCGCGGCAATACTAGCTGTACTGACATTTGAAAAGTCACTGAGAACCAATGCTGTAAATGCAAGCGGTGCGAGTACGCCAGCGAGTTTATTGAGAATGCCCATGATGGCAATTCTAGCGGCTGCAGATTCATGCGGCCCGAGTTTAACTATATACGGATTGGCTGCCGTTTGAAGCAAGGTTAAGCCGGCTCCCATCGTAAATTGAGCAAACAAGAATATGGCAAAAGCTTGCGTTTTTGCCGCTGGTATAAACAAAAAGCTTCCGATCCCCACAAGCACCAAGCCATACACAATACCCAATCGATATCCGGTACGATCCAATATCCAAGACATCGGCAATGCCATAACCGTGTAAGCGATGTAAAAGCAGAAGGCCACGAGTAGCGCTTGAAACTCATTCAAATTGCTGACAATTTGCAGAAATGGTATCAACGCGCCATTTAACCATGTAATAAAGCCAAAAATGAAAAACAGGATGCCGACAATAATGAGTAGGAACATTTTTTTTCCTTATCAATTGTATTTATTTTGTTTCCGTTACTTTTTGTAGACCTGGTGGCTTGTCTGGGTTCAAACCCCTAGAAGCAGCTAGTGCAGCCAAATCTAAATAAAATCTCTGCACAATCAACAGAGGCTGGAGTAAGTTGTGCACATCCTCACCAACCGAGATATCTATGATCTCTGCCTCTCGTGCTTGCAAATCAAGCACAATTTGATCATGAATGTAACCGGTTGCATCATTGAGCGAAATAGATACAACAGAAATAGTTTTAGATGCCAGTGTTACGGGGCCATGCAAAAATTCTGCACTGCTAAACGCTTCAGCTTGCACACCGAGTACCTCTTTTAGCTTAAGCGCAATCTCTTTAGATATGGCATAGCCAAACCCGCGACCCACCACTATACAACGCTCAGAAATATGGAAGTTATCCTTGGTTAGCATAGCAGGCATACTTCCGGCGCGCGCGAGCTGACTGGGCAATGTTTTCAATGATTCTTGCAGGCTCGTATCTTTCGTCCAACTTGCACATAAGCCAAGTAATGCAGCTAAAGAACACAAGTAGCTTTTTGTGGCCGCGACAGCTATCTCTTCTCCTGCACACATATCTATCACTACATCTGCTACTTTAGCTAGAGGTGAAGAACTATTGTTAACTATAGCTATACAATAAGCGCCACCTTCTTTCGCATACTTTAATTGAGATACGATATCTGGGCTTTGACCTGATTGAGAAATTGCAATAGCTAAAAAGCCCTTCAGGTTGAGTGTTTTGTTGAACACGCTAGCGACAGACGGCGCGGCGGAAAAAACAGGTATTCCACATTGAGTTTCAAACAAGTACTTTGCAAAGACGCCAACATGATCAGAACTCCCACGGCCGACAGTCATAATGCCAAGTGGAGGCGAAAGTTTGAAAGATTCGGCGAGCCCATCAAAAGTTGACCTATTGTATTTAATTAGTGTGCTAATAGAATCTGCACTTTCTTTAGATTCGCGCGCCATTATACTGCTATTCATTAGTCTCCCTCAAAAATGATACTTTTATTCGTGCATGAGTATTTAGGGTCTGTATACCAAAGGTCAACAGACCCTAATATACACCAAGTAAGGTAGCAGCATTTGTCATGCAAATGAACAAAAAATTGATGAAAAATAAAACAAATTATCTGTGCAAATTGAGATGGGTAGGCTGAATCTGTAGCTTGACGTAAACCGCATTGAAAAACACTTTCTCAATGCGGTGTGTAGTCCGAGGTATGGATCTATTTGAAACCAATCAATACCCCGCTGATTGTGGCAGGGATTTAGTATTCAAACATTGCAGAAATAGACTCTTCGTTGCTGATGCGTCGAATCGTTTCTGCGAGCATTTCGGATAAAGTGAGTTTTTTCACCTTATCCAGTTTTTGTATTTCTGGGCAAAAAGGAATACTGTCTGTGACAATAATTTCATCAATGACAGACCCGCCGAGAATCTTGGCCGCATCACCCGAAAATACGGCGTGGGTCGCATAGGCATACACGCGCTTAGCACCGTGTTCTTTAAGTGCCTCAGCCGCTTTCGCCAAGGTACCACCTGTATCAATCATGTCATCGACAATGATACAGTCGCGATCTTTGACATCACCTATGATATTCATGACCTGCGCGACATTGGCTTTAGGACGACGCTTGTCAATAATCGCTAAATCCGTGTCGTTTAGCAATTTTGCGGTTGCTCGCGCTCTAACTACTCCGCCAATATCAGGAGATACGACTACAGGAGAGGTAAAATCTCGCTTAAACATGTCATCTAGCAAGATAGGTGTGCCAAATGCATTGTCAACTGGGACATCAAAGAAGCCCTGAATTTGCTCGGCATGCAAATCAACGGTTAATACTCTATCTACACCCACACTAGACAAGAAATCAGCGACGACTCTAGCGGTAATAGGCACCCGGGCACTGCGCACGCGGCGGTCTTGTCGGGCATATCCAAAATACGGAATAACGGCAGTAATGCGTCCTGCTGATGCCCGTCTGAAGGCATCAATCATCACGATTAATTCCATTAAATTGTCGTTTGTTGGCGCGCAGGTTGATTGGATAATGAAAACGTCAGAACCACGTACATTTTCATGAATTTCGACACAAATTTCACCGTCACTAAAGCGACCTACACTGGCATTCCCGAGTTTGGTGTATAGACGTTCGGCGACTTTTTGAGCAAGTTCAGGAACAGCATTTCCTGCAAATAGCTTCATATCTGGCACAAGATATTCCTCAGTGCAATATTGATGCAATGATAGCAAAAGGCGAGAGGCTAGCATTGACGATTAATGTAAAGTCTGGTTGACGGCGATTACCTAGAAGCGAATGATGAACTAATAATTAGAAATCAACTTGCTCTAAGAATATCTTCAAGTTTTGTGTGCAAAACTGAAGTTTGCGTTCCTTTTGCCACAAAACCCTTAAATTCATTTGGTAGTTGTCGGAGTACGTTTTGTGCTTCATGTTTGTTGTTAAAAACAGCAAAAACACTTGCACCTGTACCCGTCATTCTCGACGGGGCGTAGTGTACCAACCACTGTAATAATTTTGCAACCTTCCCTTGCAGATTACACACTAAATTTTGGCAGTCGTTTCGCGTACTTTCAAAGCTGTATTCATGCGCTTTTATCATTTGCGTGTTTCTTGGTAAATCTGGGTGTTGAAATATGTCAGGTGTTGACACATGCACACCAGGATTCGCGACAAGATACCATTGCTCGGGTATGTCCATCGGCGTAATAATTTCTCCGATTCCTTCTGCGAAGCCAGTTTTACCCCTGATAAATACCGGTACATCTGCGCCAATGGTAGTGGCAATGTCCATCAGTTCAGTTAACGGCAGATTCAATTTCCAAAATGCATTCAACGCCAGTAATACGGTTGCTGCATTCGACGAGCCACCCCCAATACCGCCACCCATCGGCAAGTGTTTTTTGACAAAAATGGCCGCACCACAGTTGCTGCCTGTATGAATTTGTAATGCCTTAGCGGCTTTTATTATAAGGTTATCTTGCTCTGCCACCCCAGCCATTGGGGTTTTAAGTTCAATTGTTGCACGATCATGCACAGCGAAGCCTATTTCATCACCAACATCGAGCAACTGAAAGAGTGTTTGAAGATTGTGATAGCCATTTGGATATTGACCACAAATGTGTAAGAAAAGATTAATTTTTGCTGGAGAGGGGAGCCAAATTACATCTGTCATTCTGCCTGCCACTTGTCTATTCTTATAATTACTTGAGTTTGTTTGCTTGAATTTTTTAAAGTGAGTTTGTGAGGTAATACGAGATTATGCTTGGCTACACTGTATTGACGATAGCTGTTGTAAGTAATTTGCCACACTTCACATCCTATGCAGCTAGGTATCAGGCTTTTAATTAAACCATTCTCATAAAAAGAAACAGAATCTCTTGGTTCAGACTGTCCGGACATCCATACGGCAATAGAAGAAACAGGTATCGACCAGCTTGTGGTGTTTTCGATGAGCTTGTCAGGCGAAACATCTTGCCATTTTTTGCCATCGGCTTCTAGTATGGCGATATTTCCATCAAAGCTCATATTGGCGACAGACGAACCCACTATAGTCGTTAGCGCCATATCAAATGTTTGATTTTTTTGTTGCCAACTTAGGTATGCACTTTTTCTCTCTTCAGGTGTGATAACGGCGAGTTTACCGGATAGTTTCCAAGCATCAGGTAGGCTTTGATTAGCGATGACTGGGCTTGTTTCACTCACTTCCGGTTTTATTGCACAAGCGGTAAGCCACAATAGTGGCACCAACAGTATTAGTTTTTTGATGTTTTGTTCCTCTCTTTGGCAATAAACAAGCACTTAGCCATTTTAAAATACCGCGTATTTTACTACAATGCGACGGTTTTAATTAAAGGTATCTTTTTACTCACTCCATGGCTTTTGTTTCTATCGGGATTAATCACAATTCGGCGCCAGTGGCTCTGCGTGAGCAGGTGGCCTTTACTCCCGACAAGTTGGTGCGTGCGCTAAGTGCTTTCGCGGAAAGAAGTGGTGGCGAAGAAATAGTGATCCTGTCAACGTGTAATCGTACAGAAGTATATGTGGCAAACAGTTTAAATACAGAAGACTTGGGAAACTGGCTGGCTGTATTTCACGATGTTGACACTGAAGCTTTGCGTCCTCACATGTACGAGAATGATACGGATGCAACGATTTGTCATTTGATGCAAGTGGCATGTGGATTAGACTCACTTATATTGGGTGAGCCGCAAATATTAGGTCAGGTAAAACAAGCATATAGCGAAGCAAAGCGAGCCGGCACGGTGGGTGTGCAGCTAGATAAGTTGTTTCAAACTACCTTTTCTGTTGCCAAGCAAGTGCGATCGCAGACCGAAATTGGCGCAAATGCAGTTTCAGTCGCTTTTGCTGCAGTGCAACTCGCCAAGCAGATTTTTTCGTCAATTGACAAAAGCCGTATTCTACTTGTCGGTGCTGGCGAAACCATAGAATTGGTCGGTAAACATTTGCTCGATGCAAAAGCAAAGCAAATCATGGTTGCCAACAGAAGTCTAGAAAACGCAAAGCGTTTAGCTAAAACACTTCATGGAGAAGCAATTACAATTAGCCAGATTCCGTCGCACTTGGCTGAGGCAGATGTGGTGATAAGTTCCACTGCAAGTGCCTTACCCTTGATTGGCACGGGTATGGTGAGTACAGCGCTAAAACAACGTAAACATAAACCGATGTTGTTGATTGATTTGGCAGTCCCTAGAGATATTGAAAACGAAGTTGAAGCACTAGATGATGCATACCTTTACACGGTAGATGATTTACAAGACATCATTACTCAAAATTTGGCCAATCGAGAGCAAGCGGCTGCGCAAGCAAAACAGTTGGTGGCAGAGAAAGCATCGGCCTTTAGTGATTGGTTAGCACAGGCGAAGCATGTTGATTTGATTCGCTCCTATCGAATGCAAGCTGAGCAAGCGACGAAGGAACTAGTCAGCAATAGTGAACGTATGCTTGCTCAAGGAAATGATCCAAGTGAGGTTTTAAAGAGCTTGGCCTTTAAGTTATCCAAACAACTAATGCATGGTCCAACGAAAGCTCTGCAGCTGGGCATTAAATCTGGCAATACTGAGATCATCGACATACTCAAAGCTGGCTTGGTGGCGAACGATAAATATGTCGATAGAGACGAATAATAACAGGAATTAAATGAAAGACTCCGTAATACACAAACTTGAAACTCTGGTTGAGCGCTTTGAAGAAGTACAAGCACTGTTGGGTGATCCTGAAGTCATTGGCGATCAAAACCGTTTTAAAGCCTTATCAAAAGAGTATTCCCAGCTGGAGGAAGTGGTTAAGCAATTCGGCGCGTATAAACAGGCACAAGATGATCTTGCCTCAGCTCAAGAAATGATGCAGGAAGACGACCCTGAAATGCGTGAGATGGCGCAAGAAGAGATGAAAGTAGCTAAAGCAAATCTGGAAGATTTGGATATCTCTTTGCAAGTTTTGCTTTTACCCAAAGATCCCAATGATGATAATAGTTGCTTTCTTGAGATCAGGGCAGGAGCAGGTGGTGATGAAGCGGGTATTTTTGCCGGTGATTTATTCAGAATGTATTCACGCTATGCCGAGACTAAAGGTTGGTGCGTAGAAATCATGAGTGCGAATGAGGGCGAACACGGTGGCTACAAGGAGATCATCGCCAATGTGTCAGGTGAGGGCGCCTACGGTATTTTAAAGTTTGAGTCAGGTGGTCACCGTGTTCAGCGGGTACCGGAAACAGAATCTCAAGGACGGATCCATACTTCTGCATGCACCGTCGCTGTATTGCCAGAAATACCAGAGTCCGAAGCGATAGAAATCAATGCAGCTGATCTCAGAGTCGATACCTTTCGCGCCTCAGGTGCCGGTGGACAGCACGTCAACAAAACAGATTCTGCAATTCGATTAACACATATCCCGACTGGGGTGGTAGTTGAATGTCAGGACGAGCGCAGCCAGCATAAAAACAGAGCAAAGGCTATGTCCGTTTTGCAAGCTCGTTTAAATCAGTTGGAGCAAGACAAACGAGATGCACAAGAAGCCAGTACACGTCGTTCTTTAGTGGGAAGTGGTGATCGCTCCGAAAGAATTCGAACGTATAACTTTCCGCAAGGGCGCGTAACGGATCATCGTATAAACTTAACCTTGTACAAACTTGACGATGTGATTGCCGGAGACTTGGGAGCCTTAGCTGACCCCATTCGCCAAGAGCATCAAGCTGACCTATTAGCCGCATTGTCTGACGAATCATAGTTAACGAACAGCAATGGTTCATAGCGCAAGTATGAGTAGCACCTTAGTTAAAGCGGCGGTCGAGCAAGGCCGGATCTTTTTGGCAAATAGTAAGCAGGTGTCGATTCAAGATCCTTTATTTGAAGCGCGCTTATTCATGCAATCTGTGCTGGATGTTACTGCTGCGCAATACATACTTAAGTGCGACGATGCTATTTCAAGTGAAGACTATAGCCGCTACATGTCGTACATCGAACAAAGGGCTACGGGTAAACCGGTAGCCTATATTCTTGGCAAAACCGGTTTTTGGACTTTGGAGCTAATGACTAATTCTCACACCTTAATTCCGAGGTCAGAGACTGAATTATTGGTGGAGTGGGCGATAAGTTTAACACTTTACGAAAAAGCTAGGGTGCTTGACCTCGGCACTGGCACGGGGGCCATTGCTTTGTCATTGGCTAGCGAAAAACAATCCTGGCAGGTTTATGGTGTTGATCGTATTCAAGGTGCGGTGCACTTAGCGGAACAAAACGCAAAACTAAATGGCCTGTCGGCGCAATTTTTACAAAGTGATTGGTTTTCCGTTTTTGAACAGGATAAGCTAGGCTTCGATTTAATCGTCAGCAATCCACCTTATGTTGAAGAATCGAGTGAATATTTGCATCAAGGGGATTTGCGTTTTGAGCCTCGCTCTGCTCTCGTTGCAGCAAACAGCGGTTTGGCTGATATTAAGCAAATTGTTGCGCAATCGCCTCAGTACTTGAATGCAGGAGGGTGGCTGGGTATTGAACATGGCTTTGAACAACACAATGCAGTGCAAACATTGTTAGACGAAAGCGGCTTTAGTGCGATTAAAACGATCAAGGATTTAAATAATTTACCGCGAGTCACGGTTGGGCAGTTCAGATAAAAGATGAACCGCGTTCTGGATAAGAAATAGTATAAGACTCTATTGCAGCCTTGCTGGGCGCTATTGCTTATCCAGAGTTCGGTTTATAAATCGCTTCAAAATAAAATTAAGGATACGCCATGTACACAATGTTAAAACACTTACACCAAACATCGATGGTGTTGTCCCTTTTAGTTGTCATCATTGCTTTTGTAGGTGTGATATTTAACTTGTCTTTTGCGCAAAAAAAAGTGTTGAAGATAGCGCCACATATTCTTTATACACTGGCGATTATTACCGCCATATTGATGATTGTACAAATTGGCGCATATGAGCATAAGTGGTTGGCGTCCAAAGCGGTAGGATTTGTCCTTTACGTTCTATCGGCTTCCTATGCATTAAAGTGGGCGCGCAACACGCCAATGCGTATTGTTGGCCTAGTGAGTGCAATCGTATGGCTGGCGGTGACGGCAAGTATTGCCATTTCTAAAAACAGTTTATTTTAATTAAGGAAGCAAGATGACACAGATCACGCAGGTGAATATCGGTAGCATTCAAGTGGCGAACGACAAGCCTTTTGTATTGTTCGGCGGTATGAATGTACTTGAATCTCGTGACTTGGCCATGCAAATCGCCGAAACATATGTCGAGGTAACACAAAAACTGGCTATTCCATATGTATTTAAAGCCTCGTTTGATAAAGCCAATCGCTCGTCTATGTACTCCTACCGTGGGCCTGGTATGGAAGAAGGCTTGAAGATTTTTGAAGAAATAAAATCTACCTTCAAGGTACCAATCATCACCGATGTGCATGAACCTTTCCAAGCTGAACCAGTAGCGGAAGTGGCAGACGTTATTCAACTGCCAGCATTCTTAGCAAGACAAACCGACTTAGTGGCGGCAATGGCAAAAACCGATGCGGTAATTAATGTTAAAAAGCCACAGTTTTTGGCACCCCATGAGATGCGCCACATTGTTAAGAAATTTGAAGAGGGCGGAAACAGTAAGATTTTACTGTGCGAGCGGGGTAGTTGTTATGGCTACAACAACCTTGTGGTAGATATGTTGGGTATGGACGAAATGAAGCCAATGGCGCCAGTTATTTTTGATGCCACACACGCTTTGCAAAAACCTGGAGGGCGTGCGGATTCTGCGGATGGCCGTAGGCGTCAAGCAGCCGATCTAGCCAGAAGTGGAATGGCCTTAGGTTTGGCTGGCCTATTTATTGAATCCCACCCCAATCCAGAAGAAGCCAAATGTGATGGGCCATGCGCCTTACCTCTGGATAAATTAGAAGCCTATCTTCAGCAAATGAAATCAATCGATACATTAGTAAAAAGTTTCGCGCCATTGGATATTCAGTAATCCAACTCACTAAGTTTTAGATTGGTTGCATAGACACATACATCGTACTACCTAAACCTTTTAGTGAGGTATGCTTTGGCGTGTTAAGGGGGATTGTTCCTCGAACAAACTGTCTAGTTTGTTCGTCTAACAATATTTGTTTGTTTTTCGCGTGAGTTTCTAATCGAGACGCGCGGATGACCGTTTCACCCCATATATCAAAATTGGGATAATTAGGGTTAATTATGCCAGCATAGACTGCACCACTTGCAATCCCGGCTCTGAAATTCAAACTTGGATAATAGGGAGATTGCTCAATGACACTTGAAAGAACATTGACTAACTGACAAGCTTTAAGTGCATTCTCTTTGTGCAGCCCGCTCTTATTGCTGTTTTCGTGAAGCCCCACAACAAAAATATATTGATCACCATTTGTTTTTACTCGAAAGGCGTCGAAATTTTGCGCTTCAGCATCGAAGGATACAAACAACTGGTGGAAGTATGTTAAGGCGTTTTGCTCGCCTATTTCTTTAATCAACTGTGTAGAATTGACTAAATCGAGATATGCAACGCTGCAAAAGTAGGTTTGCATTTCAGTTGCTTCGGTAAAGAGCGTTGGCGAATGCCTTGTTAAGTCAAAGATAGGCGGGGCGAGTTTATCGACGATGCTCTGCTGATTACTGCTATGCCTTTTCAATATTTCCCAATTAGCATTAACCATTCGGCGTATATAAATAGCACTTAAGACGCAAGAAATCATCAAAACGATGCTATTTACGAAGGCTAAGTAATTATAGGCATTTGCAAAGAGCTCAATAGAATTTGTTTGCACTAAAAAAGAAATAAAGCATAAGGTGAGTATGCTAAGAACACTATAAAATTCTACGGATTCCCTCTTTTTATAAAGCAAACTAGCGACAACAATAGCGAGTAAGTAAAAGTATTGTAAATTGAGGTTCATTTGCCACAGTATGCAGGCAAATCCAATGTAGCTTGAATAGCTTACAAATAATAAAATTCGCGCCGACCTAAAGGCACCTCGTTGCAGCATTACCCAACACGAAGCAAATAACAGTACGTGTACAAGCATGTTAATTAAGTGCTTTGTGTAGTCTGCAAACCAGAAAAGCTTAATCGATTGTAGACTTACCACTGCGCATAAAACGAAAATGATTCGGGACAATATTTGCGGCGCGGTATATTGCTTTGCTAAAGGGGGCGAGGTGAGTGAAAAGGCGCTCACATTTGTCTCATCCGTGTGACTAAACGTGAGTAAAGTATCGTTTATTTTAGTGTTTCATCCAACTGATCGACTAGCCGGATTGCGTCACCGATATAGTTTGCAGGTGTTAGTGCTTTAAGTTCTAGCTTGACTTCATCACTCAATGAAAGTTGGTCAATAAAATCGGCCATTATTTCGGCATTGACTTTTTTCCCGCGCGTGAGTTCTTTTAGTTTCTCGTAAGGCTTTTCGATGCCATAACGGCGCATTACAGTTTGAATGGGTTCCGCGAGCAATTCCCAGTTATTGTTAAGGTCGTCAAGCAGTGCTTGTTCATTGACTTGTAGTTTACTTATTCCTTTTAGAGTCGCTTGGTAAGCAATCACTGCATAGCCAAGCCCGACACCTAAGTTTCGCAGTACCGTCGAATCGGTTAAATCGCGTTGCCATCTGCTGACTGGCAGTTTGCTACTCAAGTGATTAAGAACAGCGTTTGCCAATCCTAAGTTTCCTTCAGAGTTTTCAAAGTCGATGGGATTGACTTTATGCGGCATTGTTGAAGAGCCAATTTCGCCGGCAATCGTTTTTTGCTTAAACAGACCGAGCGCAATATAGCCCCAAACATCGCGATCAAAATCAATGATAATGGTGTTGAATCTAGCAATGGCGTCATACAGTTCGGCAATATAGTCATGTGGCTCTATTTGCGTGGTAAAAGGGTTGTGGCTCAGCCCTAGGCTTTTAACAAAACGCTGCGAAAAATCGTGCCAGTCTACATTAGGGTAGGCACTCAAATGGGCATTGTAATTGCCAACTGCACCATTAATTTTGCCAAGGATCTCTACCTGTTTAATTTGTTTAAGCTGCCTGTGCAATCTCACCGCTACATTCGCCATTTCTTTCCCCATTGTCGATGGCGACGCGGGTTGACCATGTGTTCTAGACATCATAGGGATACAGCGATATTCACGGGCTAAGCCGGCAATGGCATCAATCAACGACTGGCATTGCGGGATTAATACTTGCTTGAGCCCGTTTGTGAGCATTAGTGCGTGAGAAAGGTTATTGATGTCTTCAGAAGTACATGCAAAATGAATGAATTCGTTTACCTGATGTAATTCTTCAAAGCCTTGTACCTTTTCCTTTAAGAAATATTCGACGGCTTTTACATCGTGATTAGTTGTACGTTCAATGTCTTTAATGCTTTGCGCGTCAGATTCTGAAAAGTTTTCGACAATGTCATTTAGCAGCGCATTTGCTTCTGCACTAAACGCGGGAACTTCGCTGATCTCAGTTTGTTCTGACAAAGCCTGTAGCCAACGAACTTCGACTTCTACTCTGTGTTTAATCAGGCCAAATTCACTAAAAAATGGGCGTAAACTGGCGGCTTTTGACCCATATCGACCATCGACAGGAGATAGGGCAGTGAGGCTAGATAAATCCATTAGATTTCCTAAATGTTAGTTCATACGGCGCATCGCTTCTCGAGCTGATGCTACGATTTTTTTTCGAGAAAACAGTATGCTTCTGCGACGACCACCGAGTTGACGCCAAAGCACAGTAGAGCGAATGCCCGCGAGGAGCAAAGCACGCACTTTTTTTTGATTGGATTCAATACGCAAGTATTCTGGGTTACCCGCCACCTGAATTTTAGGGGCAAGCGGACTGACAATGTCTGAATAAATACTTGCCAATGAGCTAATGATTTGTTGATGTTCAAAATCCACATGGGCAAGTTGGCGCTGCACATGTGACACCCGATCAGCAAGTTCCTGCATCGCGTTTGTATTTTTCGCGAGTTTTCGCTCCAAGCTTAACATTGATGCTATGTAACGGGTTAATTCAGCGTCTTTTTGACCACTGTTATCCAGCTGAGCAATAAGCGTGCTAAAGCCCACACGTAAATTAGAGATGGCACCATACACCTGCTGCGTATTTTCAGGTGTGGTAACTAAAATACTGGATATACTTGCTTCAAAAGCCTCTGTATCTGCTTGTCCACGACGTGCAATTGATTTTACTAAGGAAGCAGATTGACACACCCCAGCTAGGGCAAGCTGTTGTTCTTGTTCTTTATTGAGCATTATTGGCTTCTTTCTCTGCTATATCGGTGTTGCGGGTGTGTTGTGATTGTGTGTCATCTAATTTGATATATTGATCGATTATTGCCCCGCCCAAGCATATGTCGTCTTGATAAAATACGGCGGATTGCCCTGGGGTAACGGCTTTTTGCGGTGTATCAAAGAGCACTTTTACCGTATCCTCGTTTATCGGATACAGCGTGCAGGGAATGTCTGTTTGTCGGTATCGTGTTTTTACGACCAATTTTGTCGCTTTGGTAAAATGGGTGCGCGATACCCAGTGTAATTGTGATGCCAGTAAGCCGTCAGAGTACAAAGACGGATGATCTGCGCCTTGGGCGACAAGCAGTACGTTTCGCTGAATGTCTTTTCCAACCACATACCAAGGTTCTTCACCGTGGTCTTTAGTACCGCCAATATACAGGCCTTTTCGTTGGCCTAATGTGTGATACATCAAGCCCTCATGCTTACCAATTACTTCGCCGTCTACCGTTTCAATGATACCCGGTTGTGCGGGTAGGTATTGACTTAAGAAGTCTTTGAATTTTCGTTCACCAATAAAGCAAATACCCGTGCTATCTTTTTTATTGTGGGTAATTAAGCCATTGGCTTCTGCAATTTTACGCACTTCGGGCTTTTCTAAGTGACCGATTGGGAATAAAGTTTTGCCAACTTGAGCGTGACTCAGAGTATACAAAAAATAGCTCTGATCCTTGTTGTTATCTAAACCGCGTATCATTTGCCATTGGCCGTCAACTAAGCGGCGCTGCACGTAGTGCCCAGTTGCAATATAGTCGGCACCTAAGT
Organism: Agaribacter flavus; assembly: GCF_042646125.1. Taxonomy (NCBI): domain Bacteria; kingdom Pseudomonadati; phylum Pseudomonadota; class Gammaproteobacteria; order Alteromonadales; family Alteromonadaceae; genus Agaribacter; species Agaribacter flavus. The sequence goes on along the minus strand of NZ_JBHRSW010000005.1, from coordinate 201,146 downwards.
CTTCTGCTGCAAATTCTAAAAAGGCTTTAAACTTGATTTCTTTATTGCACATGATGTCGGGATTGGGTGTACGACCCGCTTTGTATTCTTCCAAAAAATACTCGAATACATTGTCCCAGTATTCCGCTGCAAAGTTGATACGATGAAGCTTGATGCCAAGTTTGTCGGCAATGGCTTGGGCATCCGCTAAATCTTCTGCAGCTGCGCAGTACTTGTCATTGTCATCTTCTTCCCAGTTTTTCATGAACAGGCCTTCGACCTGATAGCCCTGTTGTTTAAGTAAAAGCGCTGATACAGAAGAATCTACACCGCCCGACATACCAACGATAACCTTGATGTCGGCGTTGTTTTCGTTGTCCTCAAGTGGCTCTGTTAAGTGGCTGTTATTCATGTAAAACGGGGTACTCGATGCTGACTAAAATTTTTGAGCGCGAATTATAGCAAAAAAGTATGCGGAAGGTATCGTTATTCGATGACCGAATAGCTGCCATTTTCGATACCGTCTATTGTCCAGCTACCAATGCGGTATCTTATCAAGCGAAGAGTTGGGTGCCCAATATGCGCAGTCATTCGCCTTACCTGTCGATTACGCCCTTCGGTGATGGTGATGGATAGCCAAGTCGTCGGTATGGACTGTCGTTCACGTATGGGAGGGGTTCTCGGCCACACAGCTGGCTCGTCGATAACACTTACTTTTGCTGGTAAGGTTCTGCCATCTTTTAAGTCAAGCCCCTTTCGTAGTGCTTGCAGAGCGTCCTCATTGGGCTGTCCCTCGACTTGTACCCAATAAGTCTTACTGGTCTTTTTCTTCGGGTGGGTGAGTTGATTGGCTAGTTTTCCATCATCTGTGAGTATTAACAAGCCCTCGCTATCTCTATCTAGACGTCCTGCCGCATAGATGTTGGGTATATTGATATAGTCTTTTAAGGTTGCGCGCCCTTGTTGATCGGTAAATTGCGTTAAGACCAAATAGGGCTTGTTAAACAGAATAATTTTGCGTTGTTTTCTATTCATTGTTCTCACAAGAGCTGATATGTTATGGCTGCAATAGCTTCTATAAATAACCTAAATAAATTCAAGGCGTAATGTACTTTGACAAAACTAAATATTAGACAAGCAAACATAAACGATGCTGCTTTAATTCATCATTTTATCACCGAACTTGCTATTTACGAAAAAGCAGAGCATGAGGTAAAGGCCACTGTTCGCGATATCGAAACATCTATGTTTGGTGCAAACTCAAGTGTGTCAGCACTTATATGTGAGCAAGCGGGCAAAGCAATTGGATTCGCTGTGTATTTTTACAATTATTCCACCTGGTTAGGTAAAAATGGCTTGTACTTAGAGGATTTATACGTTTCTCCAAAATTCAGAGGCTGTGGAGCGGGCAAATTGCTGCTCAAACACCTTGCGAATATAGCTGTAGAACAAGGATGTGGTCGCTTTGAGTGGAGTGTACTTGATTGGAATACACCGTCCATTGACTTCTATGATTCGATTGGCGCAAAGCCAAAAAATGAGTGGATTGGATATCAATTAACTGGGAATGATTTACTGGCATTTAGCAAGAGTTAAACTTAACTTTGGAGCAAGCTATTGCTTTTTATTTTTGTCGTTTCTGTTTAATCCAAGTTCAGCCTACATACAAAAAAGGCAGTGACGATACACTGCCTTTAGCATACATTGCGTTACATTTGTTTATTGTAGACGCCTACAAAAAGATAATGTTTTTAGCTGATTCTGTTTGCAAACACTTATGCAGAGAAGTTCTCAGCAGCAAAATCCCAATTTACAAGCGACCAGAAACCTTCTAGGTAGTTTGGACGAACATTGCGATAATCGATGTAGTAAGCGTGCTCCCACAAATCAACGGTGATAAGAGGTACGACACCTTCTTCAGTGATTGGTGTGCCAGCATTGCTTGTGTTAACGATATCTAAACTACCATCTGCTGTTTTTACTAACCAAGTCCAGCTTGAACCAAAATTGTTTACCGCTTTATCATTGAACGCAGCTTTAAACTCAGCAAATGATCCCCACTTGGCGTTGATAGCGTCTGCAACATCGCCAGTAGGCTCACCGCCACCGTTGGGGCTTAAGCTATTCCAGTAAAAGGTGTGATTCCAGATTTGTGCAGCATTGTTGAATACACCGCCGTCACTTGTTTTAACAATCTCTTCTAAGGACTTATCTGCAAGTTCAGTTCCTTCGATTAAACCGTTTAGTTTAGTCACGTACGTGGCGTGATGTTTACCGTGGTGAAATTCAAGCGTTTCAGCCGAAATATGTGGTTCCAATGCATTTTTTTCGTACGGTAATGCGGGTAACTCAAAAGCCATGTGTTTTCTCCATTAAGTATAAGTGTTTTCTAAGCTACTAGAGAGTAGGGGTTTGTCGTTAATTTTTAAACCCTTACGCTTATAAGTTTTTCATCTAGTACTGTTTTTTCTGTTTTTCTAGTTATCTAGATCACCGGTTATGAGATATATCTTTTATTTTGTTAAATCGCCTTGATATTCATCATTGCTGGCCTTACCTTACAGACAGTTATCACAACTGTGAATTTATCGATTTAGAAGGCGAAAAATATGGAAACAATAGATAAGATTAAAGAGCAAATTAGTGAAAACCCAGTGTTGTTATACATGAAAGGTTCGCCTAAGTTGCCAAGTTGTGGCTTTTCTTCTCAGGCTTCACAAGCACTGATGTCGTGCGGAGAGCAGTTTGCGTATGTTGACATATTGCAAAATCCGGATATCCGTGCGGAATTACCTAAGTATGCCGATTGGCCAACTTTTCCTCAGTTATGGGTCAAGGGAGAATTGATTGGCGGCTGTGATATTATTTTAGAGATGTTTCAACAAGGTGAATTGCAAACCTTGATAAAAGAAGCAGCGTCAGAAGCAGAATAATTTTATTGATAAGCGCCTGAGATAATCGGGCGTGAATTTATCCAACATTTTTAAACAATGATTCGCCTACAATAGTCGTATCGATGATATCTTGAGCCATTTCAACACACGATCCACATTGACTGCCGAGACCTAGTTTGGCTTTTAGTTCGCGCATATTGCCGATACCGTCTTCACGTACCGCTTTTTCAATTTGTGAATCTGTGATGCCGTAACACATGCAAACAAACATTATCGCTTCCTAATAAATATCATTGCAAATGATAATAGTTGTTATTCACACTTAGTGCAAGCCACTTTTGTTCTTTTTTGCGAATAATTATTATTTTCTTTACGGCGGAATTGTATTGCGCTGAATTAGGCTGAGTAGGGTCTGCTAGCATCAAAAACGCTGCAAGTATATCCATATACGCTTTAGTTTTTCGTCCATGAAAAACAAATTTTGATTCTAGAAGCCCCTACTCAACATAGTTTAATCCGGCTATGTTGTATTCTTTAATAGCAAAGCGATAAACAGCCATTATGGCCACCCACCCAAACTTTGGTAGCGGTTAATCATATAGCAAAATAATTCTGCGGTTTTCTGCGTGTCGTACAAAGCGGAATGCGCTTCATTTTGATCAAAGCTAATTCCTGCTGCTTGGCATGCTTTAACCAATACCGTTTGTCCAACACTCATTGCCGCTAAAGACGTGGTATCAAAAGAAACGAAAGGATGGAAAGGGGAGCGCTTTATATTGTGGCGCTCGATTGCCGCATTGACAAAACCTTGATCGAAAGTAGCGTTGTGAGCCACGATGACACTTCGCTGGCAGTCTGACTTTTTTTGAGCTTTGCGTATAAACTTGCACAATTCTTTAAACACCATATCTTCTGCTTTAGCGCCACGCAAGGCGCAAAAAGGATCGATACCGTTGAACTCTATGGCCGCCTTTTCGATATTGGCACCTTCAAATGGCACAACATGCTCATGGAAGCACTCATCCATTACAAAGGCATTGTCTTTTATTTTTAAGGTGATAGCGGCAATTTCCAATATAGCATCTGTATTAGCATTAAAACCCGCAGTTTCGACATCAATGATTACAGGGAAATAGCCTCTGAATCTGTCTTTCAATTGAAAAGAGGAAGTTGGCATTATTGTAGTTAGGTTCCTTGCAGAAAATATTGTCTACTTAGTAATTGCGCTACGATCGCTTTAGTTAGGCACGTAAGAGCCTAGGGTCAACAAATCATAGAATATGGGCATTAAGTTTTGTTGAATTTTTGCCGATATCTTACTCATATAGACAGACCGTATTATGACAAAAAACATGACAAAAATCTTCGTATCTGACATTTCAACGGCAAATAAATACTTAAGTGCTTTTATTCTGTTTGTTGGAGCGGCTTTTACAAATTATGCGAATCATGCAAATGCTAATATGCGAGAATATATCGCGCAAATTGATGAGTCGACTTGGACGATGTCTACACAAACAAGGTTGGTGTGTGAATTGAGTCACGATATACCAGGCTATGGACAAGCGCAATTTGTGTCTGAAGCGTCAAAACAACTTAATCTAGAGTTTACCTTAGATATGAAAAGGTTACCCGGAAAGTATGACACCGCAACATTATACTCCAAGCCACCATCGTGGATGCCAGGCGTAGCAGCGCGGCGTCTAGCGAATATGGATTTGCGTAAACAATACGATGCCGATCTTCCTGAGGAGGCAGCTTGGCAGATGTTAACTGAGCTGGAAAAAGGTTTTTTCCCGACGATCTTGTATCAAGACTGGTTAAATCCAAATGATCAAGTTGCCGTAGGCTTAAATGCGGGTAACTTTGAACCGCTATACCAAAGCTTTTCTAACTGTATTAGCAACTTACTGCCTTTTAGCTTTGAAGATATTGCGTACACGGTGCTTAGTTATAAAAAGAATAGTGCTGAATTGACTAAGTATTCTCAGCGTCGGTTGGATATGATTGGTGAGTATTTAAAAGAAGATTTGGCTCTCGACTTAGTGCTTGTCTCAGGATTTACGGACAGCTATGGTGGCAGTTGGGCAAATGAACAACTCTCTATAAAACGCGCGAATGAGATTAGAGATTACTTTGCTTCGATGGGTGTCGACAGTGATAGAATTGACGTAAATGGCTATGGCGAAAAGCGCCATATTTCTCCCAACGACACCCAATTGGATCGAGCTAAAAACCGACGTGTGGTTATTAGGATGGCAAAATCCTAAGGCACCTTATCTAGCTTCATAAATGGGAGTATATGGTCGGTGAATAGGCCGTCAACGCCGCTGCTTCGTATCCGATTAAAATACGCTTCGTCAGACATGTTGCCAAATAAGGCATCTTGTCTGTACGTGTATGGGTGAATAGTCAGCTGCGCTGCTTTAGCATAGTTTAACAAGGCTTTGGGTTTACCATGCCCATCTTCAAAAATTTGTGGTAGCCACGGGCCAATGCCATCAGCGTATTGTGCCACTTCTTCAATACCCTGTTGTGATTTCAAGGCGTCATAATTGGCTGAAGATTCTTGCCAATCATTCTCGGCCAATAACTGCACCAGCTTCACCTTACTCTTGAACTCTTGTCTAATGCGTTTCAAGCTTGGCGGGTAAAAGCATTGCACATAAATATTGGCCTCACGGCTATTTAATCCATGTTTGTTGAGTACATCCAGAGTGATTTTGGTTATGTCTATACCCTCACTTAGGTGAAATTCGGGGGATTTGATCTCGGGATAAAACCCTGTGTTTGTGCCAAATCGTTTGTTTAATTCTTTTATTAATTCGATGTGCTCTTCAAATGTAGCAATACTAAAGTACCCTGAACCGGCATAACGCTCAGGAAACACCCGCTTGCCATTTGCGTCGGTTCTTTCGTGAACTTGCAATCTCCTTAATTCTTTTAGCGTAAAATCAATCACATAGTATCTGCCGTCGCTGCGTTTTCTGCTAGGGTAAAGCAGTTCAACATTTGTCACGGTTTCTAAATGGATATCGTGCAATACAATGAGTTGCTCATCTTTGGTCGCGACCAAATCTTGCTCAATGTAGTCGGCACCTTGCATATAACTGAGCACCAGCGCTTCTTTGGTATGTTCGGGTAAAAAGCCAGATGCACCACGATGGGCAATGATGTCGAAAGCCCATAAGGTGAAGGAATAATGGCTAAGCAAAATAACAAAGATGAGTTGATTTAATTTACGCAAAAGTGACTCCAGCTTGCATATCGATATTTGCGGTAACGCGGCATACCGAGTAAAAAAATTAAAACGGAAGCGTAAAGCCCTTGTATTACCAAAAGATGAATCTGAGCATGCGATTGCCGCTGTTTGTCGCAAATGGAGGTATTTATCTTATAAATCATTTGTTTTTTATCGTATTGATCTATATAAAGATAATAGAGGCTGTTTATTTTGATTGATTCTTTTTGTTGGCTCTAAAATTGGATAGTACTTCGTTGTAGTTGGCTTATTTGGAACCACCAAACTGCACCAACTACGCCTTGTTTTATCCAATTTTAGAGCCAACAAAAAGAATCAATCAAGATAAACAGCCTCTAGTCAATTTCATATTGGCGATATGGCAAACCAAAACAAATATAACCTTGCCATATTACAGAATAATAAATAACCGGGAAAAAATCATGAAAACCTCTATGTCAAAACTCACTAAGGCAATCAGTGGTGTCTTGGCTGCTTCAGCAGTCAGTACAATGACTATCGCAGTACCCGCCTTAGCTCAAGATAACGCAGAAGAATCACAAACCGAAAATATTATTGTTACCGGCACGCGTGTAACAAATCGTTCTGCTGCAGATTCACCTGTGCCTGTTGATGTCATTGGCGGTGTAGAATTTAGACAAAATTCATCAACTGATGTGCAAGATTTATTGCGTACTTCAGTACCTTCGTTTGATGTAAACACACAGCCTATAAGTGACGCAGCAACAATCGTGCGTCCTGCTAACTTACGTGGTTTGTCGCCAGACAACGTACTGGTATTGGTTAACGGTAAGAGACGTCACCGCGGTTCAATCATCTCCTTTTTAGGTGGTGGTATTTCTGATGGCGCGCAAGGCGTGGATATCTCTGCCATTCCTTCAATGGCATTAAAGCAAGTTGAGGTTTTACGTGATGGCGCTTCGTCACAGTATGGTTCTGATGCTATTGCAGGTGTTTTGAACTTTATTCTAAAAGACAATGCTGAGGGCTTCGAAGTTCAAGCTAGATATGGTTCGACGTTCGAAGGTGACGGCGACAATTTTGTTGTATCTGCAAATGCTGGTTTGCCTTTGGGTGATGCTGGTTTCGTCAATATTACGGCCGAAATCAAAGATGTTGACGGTACAGTACGTTCTGTAGTTCGCGACGATGTCGCCTTTCAAATAGCAAATGGTTACACGCCTGTCTCTGACTTTGAACTGATCAATACTTACACCAGCGAAGTACCTCAGTATTGGGGGCAACCTGATGTAGAAGACGATATCAAGTTATTCGTTAACTCTGAATACGATATTAGTGAGCAAGCCACGGTTTACTTGTTCGGTAATTACGGCGAACGTATGGTGACAGGTGGATTCTTCTATCGTAACGTAGTGGGTGGCCCATCTAGTCAACGTGGCGGTGTTTACCGTGGCCCTTTGGTTGATCCAGCAACCGGTTTAAGAGCAGACGATGGTGTGCCTTCAGTATTGGTGGGTGATTTAGATGGTTTGGGTATGGGTGGCTCATGTATTGACGGTATCCCTCTAGGCGGTCAAGGCGGCGTGAATCCAGATCCTACGTTCTTAGCGCAGGTCACAGCTGATGACAACTGTTTCTCGTTCATCGAGACCATCCCTGCTGGTTTTGTACCGCGTTTTGGTGGAACAAACGAAGACACTGCGATTACTGTGGGTGTGAAAGGCGAGTTAAATATCGGAAACGGCTTTTATTATGATATCAGTGCACAACAGGGTTCAAACAGAACTGATTTCTTTATAAGAAATACAATCAATGCCTCATTAGGTCCAGATACGCCTAGAGACTTTGTGCCCGGTGGACAAAAACAATCAGAAACCTTGTTTAATGCAAACTTTGTTTACACACTGGATGTCGGTTTGTATTCAGATTTGAACATTGCCTTTGGTGCGGAATACAGAGAAGAAGAGTTTGATTTATATGCTGGAGATAACGCCTCTTTTGCCTTAGGACCACTTGCAGACCAAGGCTTCGCATCTAGTTCAAATGGTTTCGGCGGCTTCCCAGCAACCACTACTGCGTCTCAAGACAGTACGGCTTTCTATATTGATTTAGAAGCAGATGTTACCGAAGAGTTGACGCTACAAACGGCCGTACGTGTTGAAGACTTTAGTGAATTTGGCAATACGACTGATTTTAAACTAGCAGGTATTTACCACCTAACAGATGAAATCAGATTGCGCGCAGCTTATTCAACAGGTTTCCACGCACCCACTGCCGGTCAAGCAAATATCACTAACGTGACAACACAAAATGTGAACGGTGTGTTGGTTGACCAAGGTACCTTGCCTTTGTCTTCAGTCGCGGGGCAGCTAGCCGCAGATTTTGTTGAAAGTGCAGGTAACGGCCGTCCACAATTAGGCCCTGAAGAAGCGGTTAACTATTCCTTTGGTATTGGTTTTGATGTTGCGGGTACAAGCTGGACAGTCGATTACTACAATATTGAATTGACGGATCGTGTCGCACTAGGTGCAAATGTTGACTTCTTGTCTGCCTTGAATTTTGCTGGTGGTGCTGGCTCAGACTTCGCTACTGTGTCAGAAGCGTTGACCACACTTGATGCACAAGGCGTGATTAATCGTCAAGATTTCTTGGGCTTGGATGACCTCTCTGAATTTAGATTCTTCTCTAACAGTTTCGGTACCACCACAACTGGTATTGACATCGTTGGTAACATCGATTTTGATTTCATGGGTGGTGATTCGCGAATCACGGTTGCAGCTAACTATAACGAGACCGAAGTAGATAGTGTCGGTACAGTTAATCCGATTAGCGCTGGACGTGTGAATGCAATTGAAGATTTGCTGCCTAATACGCGAGGCAATATCTCATGGAGCCACACTGACGGTAACATCAGAACGTTACTTCGTGCCGTGTATTACGGTGGATGGGATGATACTGGAAACGGTGTTCCCGGCATTGGTGCAGAAGTCCTAATTGATGCACAAGTAGCTTACCGCATGTCAGATCAACTGGAGTTTATTGTTGGTGTAGATAACTTGTTTGATACCTACCCAGAAGAAAACCCAGACGCTGGCGGTTTAGGGCAGTTGTACTCTGAATCAAGCCCGTTTGGTTTTAATGGTGGTACTTGGTACTTACAAGCAAAATACACTTATTAAAAATGTAATTAGGCTGATGGATACATTGGTCAATTTACAGCTTTGATATGAACAAAAGCCAAGCATAGTGTTGCTTGGCTTTTTTTATGCTAGGATTTGTAGTTTAAATGGTAAATTCAGAAGAACCGAACCACTGACAAATCGCCAAAAGACGTCTCTATGTGGCGGCCTTTTTGATTCCAAGCCCGCAGCAATACCAAGGTTTTTTCATCCTTCGATGTCCAAGAGAACCCAGCGCCGATTGCATTCGCTTTTTCGTCCCCCGACTCTTTTAAGCCAGTTTCTGTATTGGTGTTCTTTATATGTCCTCTACCGATTTTATATTCGGCAAAGAAGTTAAAATTGTTCGGTAAGTTAACGGAGAGGAATGGGCCTACATTTGCATTAATCGAGTTTGACTCTAGTTTACCAACGGTGGGAACGGGGGATGACAAAAAACTAGGTTGAAATAACAGTGATTCAGGGCTTTCGAGCGAAAGATGTTTAAAAGACCATCCACCAACAATGCTCAGAGACCAATCAAAACGGTCACTCAATTTGGGGCGATTTAGAAAGAAGTGTTCGAATAGTGATTCTTTATTGTTAAAAGTGAATAAGTTGTGTTGCCCAAATAACTCAATCTTCGTTGATTTAGTGTTTTCAAGAAACTGTCCTTCCAGTATTTGAGAGCTTATTCCGTTGGGGCTTAAATCTTCTACGTCAGTGTTAAAGCCTTCTAAAATTTGATAGTTCAGGGTTATTTTTGAATGCTTTAATTTTCGATAAGCAAAAAGAAAATTTTGTGTTTTAGTTTCAACGTCATTAGGCAAGACGTCGACAGCATAACCAATCTCTACGCCGTTCACATCGACAAACAAGCCCAATCTCTCATTGTTGATAGGCGTGAGCAAGAAGGCCGTTTTTTGAGTAGGATCATTTTGTTGTTGAAATATGAGCGTGTGACTCGTATCCGGCCTAGAGAGTGTCGTTCTGAGTGAGGTGATGTTCCATTCAAAAGCGAATGCAGAACACGTCATTGTACTTACGGTAATGGCAAAAATTATTTTTCTTAACATGGTAGAGCAACAAATCACTGAATAGGTGGAAAAAGTATAGAATGAAAAACAGGGTGAATAATTCGCAATTTATAAACAATACGATTAAATGTGTGTGATATTTAAACAAAATTATCACGCGGCGGTGTTATAAGAATAAATCCATGGCTCGGAGACAAAGAATCATTTGTGTTTTCGTACTTATATCGTGTTGAACTCACTGGATTTAGCGTTTATTCTCTCATTTTGATTTCTTCATACATATGATTTTACGGGTGTTTTTTATGCTTGGAGTAGGCCGTTTTGAGTGAGCAACAAATACCTGATGAACGCGTTTCCTATCGACAGGAATCTGTCGATAATGTGTTTTCTCAAGGCCAAAAACCCTTTTTTGTGCAATCTCCGCCCAAGTTGTCTGCGTATACACTCACATTTCTTCTATTACTTGTTTTTATTGTCTTATCCCTATTTTTGATAAAATTACCTGTGCATATGGCGGCCGAAGGCGAAGTTATTGCTGGTAAAGATTATCACCAGATGGTGGTGAATCAGGATGATCAAATTGTCTCTAATATAAATGTCAGTGAGGGCGAGAAGGTGACAGAAGGGCAGGTTTTACTGTTACTCGAAAACCGAAATCAGCGTAAACTGCATGCAGATTTACAGGACATTGAATTACAAATCACTACGGCGAAAAAACACATTGAAGACGCGAATAGATTTTTTCAGGAAAGTAAACAAAACCTTGAATGGCAATCGCTTGAACAGCACAAAATCATCCAGCAGTTGCGCAATACTTTGGTTGTTGAAGAACGAGTACTTCAGCGATACCGTAAAAATGTGGAAAGTGGTTTGATTGCTGCGACCTTAGTTGATGAGCAAGTGCGCGCATTGGCGCAAATTGAGGCTAACTTACTTAAAGAAGAATCCTTGGTTAAATCACTCGCATTGCAAGGCTTGCATCTAGAAGAAAACTTCCAGCGAGAAAAACATAGTCAACAAGCACATATTGACCGTATGCAGCTTGCGAGAGCACGCTTGCAAGATGGATTGCAGATCTTGTCTCCATGCAATTGTGTGGTAGACAATATTTTCACTCAGGAAGGTTTGCCGGTTGTATCTGGACAATCAGTTATTACGCTTTCAAATACACGAGAAAAATCCTCCCTCGTATTATACATTCCAGCTAAAAACTATCGCCAAATTCAAGTTGGTCATCAAATTCATGTTGAGCTGTCGGCTTACCCTGTCAATAAGTTTGGTGCGCTGTTAGCGACAGTACAATCAGTCTCAAGCTCTCCGGTGCCGGGAAATATGGTCAATAAGCACGGGCAAGGCTTACAAGCTACTACCTATTTTGTAGTTAAGGCCACGATAGACAAAGTACCCGATAACGTGAGTTTAGTTACAGGCATGGCTGTTGGCTCGGATATTGTGGTGGATAAGACATCCTTGTTTGATTTGTTGTTTGGCTTTGATAAAAAGCCTTAGTTTACAGTTGGAGCTTTGCAAATAAATGGATATCTCTTTTTTTAGCCACCGCAAAAAAACACCGGTTGTCTTGCAAAATGAAATGTCAGAATGTGGCTTAGCATCCCTAACCATGTGTTTTCAACATCATGGTTTGGACGTGTCTTTACATCAATTGCGCAGTAAATACCGTTTTGGAAAAGAGGGAATGTCAATCGCAGACTTATCCAGTATCTGTGAGAACGAGGGCTTAATCGGGGATGTCTATGAGCTGGGTATGGAGCATATGCCAGAGCTTACACTACCCGCTGTCTTACACTGGGACTTGTCTCATTTTGTTGTACTGAGCAAAATTAATGGGAAAAAGTACACTATTCACGATCCTGCCGTAGGCAAAATCTTGATGACAGAAGAAGAGGTAGCTAAGCACTTCACTGGATATGCAATGATGATCGAGATTGCTCAAGCTGAGGCTTTCAATGCAGCAAAAACGACGTGGGAGCTAGCGAACGAAAAAGCGCGCTCTTTGTTAACGTTTCGCGAGTTATTTTTTCGATCAAAGGGCTTAGCAAAAGGACTACTAAATTTAATTGTTTTAACTTTTGTTGCGCAATTGATGGTAATGACCATCCCTCTTGTGAGTCAGGTGGTTATAGATGATTTTGTCGGCGTGAGTGAAAACCAGTATTTATTGCCAGTCATATTTGGTGGTATTGGCTTAACGCTTTTTATTTTTGTAGTGAGAATGTTTAGAGGATGGGCGTCTATTGTCATTGGTTATCATTGGCACGCCAGTTTTTCATCTTATTTTTTTCAACGCTTAGTCAGACTGCCTATCAGTTATTTCGAATCTAGAAACATTGCAGATATCAATACCAAATTTCGCGTTTTAGACCAGCTAAAGGAGAGTTTTACTGAGCAGTTGGTAGATGGCTTCATCGATGGCTTGATGTCTATAGTCACTATCATAGTCATGTTTATATACATGCCTGTTTTAGCCTTAATCTCAGGGGGATTCTTTTTATTTTATTGGGGGCTTAGAACGTATCTAGTCCGTCAAGAGGTGTTGTTTGCAGGCACATTTTTTACTGAAAGTGTGAAAGAGTCGCACACATTTTTTGAAACCATAAGCAATATGCTCGCGGTAAAGCTTTATGGGAGAGAAGGGGCGAGATACCAACAATGGAAAGCATTTTATGTAAAGAAAATGAATGCCAGTGTGGTACAAATGAAACTAAAGCTTTGGTATACCGCGAGTAATGAATTACTTGGGCAAGTAGAGCGTTTGATTATTTTGTATATCGGTGCATTAGCGGTAATACAACAGGAAATTACACTCGGTATGCTATTCGCGTTTATTGCTTACAGAGAAATCTTCTCCACCCAAAGCAAATCATTGGTTGACAATATCTTAAGTTTTAAAATTTTGAAGGTTGATTTAGATCGATTGTCAGATATTGAAGTGGAAGATGTTGAGGCCAATATGTTGGGTGATGGTGCTATTAAACAAAAGATAAATGGCCGTGTCAGTACTCGACAGTTAACATACGTGCACGATGGTGCGCGAAGCCCTCTATTTGAAAATCTGAATATAGATATTGAAGATGGAGAGCATGTAGTCATCACTGGCCCTTCTGGTGTGGGCAAGACGACGCTTATTAAACTGCTAGCAGGTGTTATTGAGCCTACACAGGGAGACATATTGATCGACAATGTACCCCTTCATTCAATAGGCAAACAACATTACCGAAAGCATGTTGCTATTATTAGCCAGCAAGAGGGCTTGATTTCTGGCACGTTGTTTATGAACATTGCCTTTGCCGATACCGTAATTGATGAAGAACGGGTTTATGAGGCTGCAAAAAAAGCGCATGTTTATGATGAAATTATGCATTTCCCAATGCAGTTTCATACGGTAGTGGCAGGCAGTCACAGCACTTCACTGAGTGGTGGACAGGTTCAGCGTATTTTGATTGCCCGTGCCCTGTATGCCAACCCATCGATACTGTTCATGGACGAAGCAACATCTGCGCTTGATCATGCGATGGAAAAAAAGGTGGTCGCCACTCTGAATGAAATGAACATTACGCGTATAAGCGTAGCCCATCGTAAAGAAACCATTGCCACTGCCGACCGCGAAATCGCTTTAGCTTAGTTAAGCTAAACTCGGGATAAGCAACACCGTCCAGCAGCGCCCTAAATCCCGAGTTCAGCATACTTAAGTTGTCGTAGATATTTTTTAAGTTTTTCCAGCAAAGTTCGAATTCCCACTCATTACCATTGTTAGCTTTATCAATACTACCGTATAGAATTTACTACGCTTTTTGACGCGCAGGCTTTAATTTATGCACTAATGGTTAAAATGCAATCAATTATTATTCGTTATTGGAATAGAATTGTTGTTTTTTATATTTATTCTGTTTTTTTAAAAAAAAGTATGGATCATACGTAGTTTATTTTATACCTTTGTATTGAAGCAAATAAGCGATGCATTTAATTTTGTGTTCCACAAACGAATATATCGATTTGCTTCCTAAGAAAACGCATTCTTAGAGAAAACAAATAACATTAAGCTATTAAAAATTACTCTCATTAAGATCTATTAGACGGAGCTGTACACAATGAAAAAAGTTAATACTCAAACTCAAAAGCAAGTTACTGGTGGAAGTCAATTGTGGAGAGACAAGCGATAGCAAGTAGTTGCTAGATTTGATTCTCTAAATGACCGCTTAATGCGGTCATTTTTTTTGCAATCTTACCTAAGCTATTGTTACATCGGCCTAACTGATAAGGTGAGTTTTTTGAAGGGAAATTGGCCATTTAGTCGGCTAATAACTGATTACGCATTGAATTACTTGGTGCGAGATATGTGGTTTAATCTCAGCTACATATGAAATATCGGTGTCGGTAATTATTTATTTTGATTTCAGACCCTAGTTTTACTACTCTTTTTATTTTGTGCTTTTAATACGTCATTAATAAAACTACGCCGTCCGTATTGTCGGGTGATAATACATTTATCCAAAGAAAAGCCTCTGGCAGGGCAGTATTCGCGTCCGTAAAAAATGATTTGCAAATGTAGCTTATTCCATTTTTCTTTTGGGAAAATGCGTTTTGCATCTTTTTCGGTCTGTTCTACACTTTTTCCATTTGATAGCCCCCATCTATACATAAGTCGATGTATATGGGTGTCTACTGGAAAGGCCGGTATATTGAAAGCCTGCGCCATCACAACAGATGCTGTTTTATGACCCACTGCGGGCATGGCTTCTAGTGCTTTAAAATCTGCCGGAACTTGCCCATCGTGTTGTTTAATAATCATCTCAGATAGATGCCAAATGCCTTTAGACTTCATCGGGGATAAGCCGCAGGGTTTAATTATTGCTTTGATTTCATCAATCGTCAATTTAACCATATCATAAGGGTTATTTGCTCGCTCAAAGAGAAGAGGGGTAATTTGGTTGACACGTTCATCGGTACATTGTGCTGATAAAAGCACGGCAACTAGCAATGTATAGGGATCTTTGTGATCCAAAGGCACAGGAGTCTCAGGGTAAAGCTCTTCAAGAATTTCTATAATTGCTTGGACTTTTTCTTGCTTTGATACTGGCTTTTTCATTCTGTTTTTCTGGGGATTATTATAAATCTGTACCGGTCACGCGCGCGCGGGTAACCACTTTATTTGCACCTTGGAGACTTCGTTGTTCGACTACTTTGTCAACAAGGTTTTTCGCTGCAATTAATAGTCCCATACCGATGAAGGCACCTGGTGGTAGTATCGCTAGCAAAAATTTACTTTCGGTGTTAAAAACCGTAATGGTAAAAGCTTTTGCGCTTTCTCCGAATAATAAGTCTGCACCAGAAAACAGAGTACCGAGGCCAAGAATTTCTCTCATCCCACCTAATATTACCAGCACAATGGTAAAGCCCAGCCCCATCATCAGTCCATCAAAAGCGGCAAACTGCACTGCATTTTTAGAGGCGTAGGCTTCTGCACGACCAATGATGGCACAATTGGTCACAATTAAAGGAATAAAAATGCCCAAACTAAGATATAGTTCGTAAGTAAAGGCATGCATCAATAATTCGGTGACCGTAACAAAAGCAGCAATAACCATAACAAATATGGGGATCCTAATTTCGTTGGGTACGACATTCCGGACTAGCGATACGGTTATATTTGAGCCCAAGAGAACCAAGGTGGTGGCAATGCCCAAACCCAAGCCGTTAATAAATGTGCCAGTAACGGCAAGGAGAGGGCATAGACCAAGTAGCTGTACGATAGCTGGGTTGTTTTTCCACAGACCTTCAACAAGCAGTGATTTTAATTGTGCCATACTATTTTACTCACTCCTGCCATTTGTGTTCGCATCGTAGCAGTTTGAGGGAGTGTTAAACAAAAATTCAATGTTATTATTGGTGTATTCAGCTGCTTTTGCCACTGCTTTTACCACAGCGCGAGGTGTAATTGTGGCACCAGTGAATTGATCAAACTGCCCTCCATCCTTTTTCACCGCCCATCTAGCGTGCGTGTCTTGGCTGTATTTTTGACCACTAAAGCTCAAAATCCAGTCACTTATGCGCAAGTCTATTTTATCACCCAGGCCAGGCGTTTCTTTGTGGTTAAGTACACGCGCCCCTAATACCGTTTGTTCGTCATCTATTGCGACGAGTATATCTATGTCTCCACTGTAACCATCCGCTGCGGTGGTTTCTATCAATACGGCAACATTCTGTCCTTCCATACGTGCTCGATATGCTCGCTGACCTTCATTGTTTAAGAGAGGGTCGGGAGAGATAACAACACAATCATCGTGCAATAAATTGTTGTGACTTGATGCAGGTACTAACTGGTTCAATGTCATGAGTAACTGCTGTTGTTTTGCGTTTTCTATTTTGTCATTCGTCATAGCAAAAGTGAAAGCAATTGCACTGGTGGTGACAATGGCAAAAGCGGCGAGAATGAGCCCCTTGTTTCCTATTTTTTTTATCATGCTTACTTACCCGAATTTGCCCTTGTTTTTACGCGGTGACCATAAGTACGAGGACGCGTGTAATAGTCAATCAAAGGTACAGCCATATTCATCAATATAACTGCGAAGGCGATGGCGTCTGGGTAGTTACCCCAAGTGCGTATTAGTATTGTCCATATTCCGATTAATGCACCAAAAATTAGACGGCCTTTGTTGGTAGTGGACGCTGATACAGGATCAGTTGCGATGAAAAATGCACCAAAAATTAGACTGCCATTTACTAAATGAAACCACGGGGAAGCATAAACTGAACTGTCGATACTATACAAAACTAAAGCAGCCAGTAATCCGCCGACAATCATACTGACGGGTATATGCCAGTTTATTATCTTTGCTTTTATTAAGATAAGTCCACCAATGGCGTAGGCTAAAGCGACAGGTGCCCAAGCTACACCGTTACTACCACTAAATATGTTTGCCGACATTGCTTCTTGTACAGTGTATGACTGCTGTAATTGAGTTCTAACATGATCGAGTGGTGTGGCCATCGTGACACCGTCAATGCCTGAACGCAGCTGGTCTACACTATATCCATTTGCTGTGAATCCGGTAAAAACGGTGTGGATAGCGTCCCAAAGTGAGTAGTTTTGTTCACTTAAACTAGTAGGGGGCAGCCAAGATGTCATTTCTACTGGAAAAGAAATGAGCAGCATCACGTATGCAGCCATGGCAGGATTAAACAGATTATAACCTAAGCCGCCGTAGAGCTGTTTAACAATCACAATGGCAAAGCTACTACCAATCACTGCAATCCACCAAGGCGCTAGTGGAGGCAAACAAATTGCTAAGAGTAAGCCAGTAAGTGCCGCGCTATAATCTTTGACAACGCGCTCAGTGTTCTTTTTTCTCAGTTCGACAATGACACTTTCGGCTAAAACAGCACTGAGTACGCAAATCACAATTTGTATGAGTATACCAAAACCAAAAAACCAAGTTTGCGCTAATATGCCAGGCACACAAGCAAGCATAACTATACGCATCACAACGCCGGTGTCGCGCCTGTTATGATGATGCGGCGAGCTCGCTACATTTAGTTTACTCATGTTTGTTTTTTTCCTGTTGCTGCGCTTTTTTGGCTTTTGCTCTTGCAATTGCTGCGGCTATTTTGGCTTTTTTGTCATCTTTTGCATTAGTATTGTCTGCTTTGGGCTCGGTTGGCTTGTCCGCAGCATTTGATAGTTCATTCGTTTGAGAAATGGGTTTCTCGGAAGTGGATGAAGCTTTGTTTGTTACCGCCGCTTTTTTTGCTTTGGCTCGCGCTAGTGCTGCCGCTATTTTGTCTTTTGCACTACTGTCAGACTTCATGGCTTGTTGCCTTGCTTGAGCGGCTAAGCGGTGCTTTTCGTCACGCGCTTTTTTCTCTTTTAATAGGCGCGTTTTTCTTGCTTCGAAGCGAATTCTTGCTTTTTCCGCTTTTTCCTTGTCCACTTTTTGTTGTTTTATGTCTGATTTCGCTATGCGGTAATAATGGACAAGCGGGATTTCACTCGGACATACGTAAGCACATGCGCCGCATTCAATACAATCAAATAAGTTGTACTCTTCTGCCTTTTCATACTCTTTCGCTTTGCTGTACCAGAACATTTGCTGTGGTAGTAAGGATACTGGGCATGCATCGGCACAGGCAGAGCAGCGAATGCAGGCTCGCTCATCTTCAAGAGATGGCAGTTCGTCGTCTGCAGGTGCTAATATACAATTTGTTGTTTTTACGATAGGTATTTTTACGCTACTTAAGGTAAAACCCATCATTGGGCCGCCCATTAGTACTTTGGGGTAAGCTTGTTTTTCAGGGGAGTATCCAGCCAGCGCAAGTAAATCTGCTACTGGGGTACCAATGTATGCCCAATAATTTTGTGGTTTGGTCAGAGCATTGCCAGTAAGGGTAACTACGCGCTTAGTAAGTGGTTTACCTTCCATTATTGCATCTGCAACGGCATAGCAGGTACCTACGTTGTACATTAGACAACCTACATCAATAGGTAAGCCATTTGATGGGACTTCTCTGGACGTTAGCACCTGAATTAGTTGTTTTTCGCCGCCTGCAGGGTATTTAGTGGGTATGCTGACAACTTGGTAATTATCCTGTTGCTGGCATGCAATGGACATTGTCTCCAAGGCTTCGGGTTTATTGTCCTCAATCGCCACAATAACTTGTTTGGGAGACAACAAATAAACCAAAACGTCAATGCCTTGTCTTATTTGCCAAGCGTGTTCTCTCATCAGGCGATCATCGGCACTGATATAGGGCTCGCATTCGACACCATTTATGATTAAAAACTCAACGGGTTTATTGCTATTCGACTTTAAGTGAGTAGGGAAACCTGCTCCGCCCATGCCACTTATACCCGCTTGGCAAATTGCTTCAATCAATTCAGATTTTTCGCATTTGGTGTAGTCTAGCAAGGGCTCAAAGTTCAGCGCATTGTCTTTACCATCGACGGCAATAACGACGGTGGTTTCCTCAAGACCGGAGGCATGTGCAGCGACGTGCGATGTGATATCGACAATGGTTCCTGAGCTGCTAGCATGTATTGGTACGGCAAAGGGACTGTGACTTTGGGTAAGTGCCTGCCCGGTTTTTACGTAGTCGCCAATGTTAACTATTAGTTCTGCGTCCACACCGATGTGCTGCTTGATGGGAATAAATAACTTTTCGGGTAAGGGTGCGTCAGCGATGTTCTCGGTGTTTGATAACGATTTTTGGTCGAGTGGATGCACTCCACCTGGAAAATCCCAAAGTCGTTTAGCTGCTAACCGTTCCATTACAAGATCAAAATCTGCAAACATCGTTGATATTAAACCTGTTTAATGGGGATATCACCCACTGTCATTTTTTCAAAACGCCATTGCCAAGACTCAGTGCTTTGCGTCAACGGCAACATATCTATGCAGTCGACAGGGCAGGGATCCACACATAAGTCACAACCGGTGCACTCGTCAATGATTACTGTATGCATGTGCTTAGCGGCACCAATTATCGCATCTACTGGGCAAGCTTGGATGCACTTTGTACAACCAATGCATTCGTCCTCTCGGATGTAAGCGACCTTTTTCACATCTTCAACACCGTGAGCAGCATCTAAAGGTTTTGCGTCTACGCCCATCAAGTCGGCTAGCTCTTTTATGGTCGCATCTCCTCCCGGAGGACATTTATTGATTTCATCACCATTTGCAATAGCCTCTGCATATGGGCGGCATCCGGGATAACCACATTGACCGCATTGCGTTTGCGGTAATATTTGGTCGATTTGATCAACTAAAGGATCACTCTGTACCTTAAACTTTATTGCCGCATAGCCAAGCAACAAGCCAAAGCAGAGCGCGAGTAAAGCAAAAGCGAGAATGGCAATAAAGGTAAAAGTCATCCAATTAAACCTGCAAAGCCCATAAATGCTAGCGACATCAAACCAGCCGTAATCATCGCGATAGATGCGCCTTTAAATGGTGCCGGAACATCCGCTGCAGCCAAGCGTTCTCTCATGGCTGCAAATAACACCAATACAAAAGAGAAGCCAATAGCAGCACCAAACCCGTAGACAATCGATTCTACGAAGGTATGTTGCTTTGTTGTATTGAGTAATGCGACGCCGAGCACGGCACAGTTGGTAGTAATTAAGGGCAAAAATATACCGAGCAAGCGGTACAAGGTTGGGCTGGTTTTCCTCACCACCATTTCTGTAAACTGCACCACAACGGCGATAACAAGAATAAAACTAAGTGTGCGTAAGTAGCCTATATTCAATGGTTGCAAAATATATGACTCAACCAAGTAGCTACTCATGGAGGCAATAGTCAGCACAAACGTTGTCGCAAGTGACATCCCCATAGCTGTCTCAAGCTTGCCTGAAACCCCCATAAAAGGACACAGCCCCAAAAACTGTACCAATACAAAGTTGTTAACTAATACCGTACCTACGAGTAGTAGTAATAATTCTGACATATATGCTTACTTACCAAAACAGAAGGTGCAAAAACTTAGGCGAAACGTAATCTAGCAATTATCGCCTTTTACTGCGCGGTAAACAACATGAAAAACCTAAGGTTATTATTGTTTTTGATAAACAGCCTCTAGTTAATTTACGCAAAAATGTATGGATGTATGTTCGACTGAAAACCACTCAGTATTAAAAAGCAAGACGTTGACAGAGCTATAAGGGAGAGTAAATACAGAATAGAAGTAGTGGCTCCCCCTCCCCGACTCGAACGGGGGACCTGCGGATTAACAGTCCGTCGCTCTAACCAACTGAGCTAAGGGGGAGCAGATACTTATTGTGTTAAAAGTTGGCTCCCCCTCCCCGACTCGAACGGGGGACCTGCGGATTAACAGTCCGTCGCTCTAACCAACTGAGCTAAGGGGGACCTGACTTTCAACGGATGCGCATATTAATCAGCTAGTTCCTCACTGTCAATAAGGTTTTTTGGTTTTTTGTATTTATACCGGCGATTTTGACTTCAAGTGCGTAAAGTATAAGCAATGTCCTTTTTTTCAAAAGATATTGCGCTTTCTCACTGCTCCTTTTGGCGTCAACGTGAATAATCGGTAGGCCGAAATTATTAGAAGCTGCTGTTCCTTGTTGCAGCCTTTTGACTTAAGCCATTAGGCCTGCAAGTCTGCGCCGCGATCAGATAGACCATAATTGAACAAAACTTGTACACCAAAGGTCAACAGACCCTAGTTTTTACTGCTTGCTGTCAAGCTTTTTTATAAAATACCAAAGGATTAAAAAGTCATTACACTATAACAATTCAGTATTAAAAAGTGTTTGAATACTGTATTCATGAACAGTGTTTAATAAATTTGTAACATTAGAAAAAGACGTGAAAGGTTAGTAGAGACTTACCTAAATTTTAACAAAAACGGCTGGATATAGCGTCATTATTAAGGCGCAGCAGGTTATCAACATTTCCTGTGGATAAGTATGTTGATTACTTTTTTGAGACAGATTTTGAATACACGCATATTGTCAACAACAAATTCATTTTATTTCGTGTTAAAAACTATTAATTCTTTATTTTTCAATAAGATAAAGTTTTTTATTAGTGAAATTGCTAATTTAAAGTTGCTGGTTAGCTTATTTTATCTTCCCTGTGTGTTACTTTTTTTGATATATAAAAAATATATTAATTTGACATACAAATACCATTTTGGAGTCAGTTTATTGACATGTAAGTAGTAGGCAGTATTTTGTCGTAGCTAATAGCTTACAAACGCTAAGAAACCTGCGACTCATACACAAAACTGTCATATTTGCTAAAACTGTTTCAGGGACTTGTTGATATTTCCTGTACGAGTATGATGTAGGCAATCTTGGTCAGGTTGCACCGAAGATTTGCGATGGACAAAATCTACAGGGCGAGTTCGTATTTTATTTCTATTGTTATCTCAATCCTACAAGTAGAATAGCCATGCCACGGTCGCTCCGCGTTTCAAACATGAAGCACAAACCGCTGCAAAATTGCACACCAAAGGTCAACAGCCCCTAATTATTAGGATATAATTTCCGTTTGCTATGAGCGCTAAAAAAGAAGAAAAATACTTTGAACAAATCTAAAGTAAACAACATGCTTGAGGGAGATATCCCCAAAACTCTATTAAATATGACCATGCCAATGATATTGGCCATGATCATGCTGATGACTTTTTCGGTCGTCGATACGTTTTTTGTGAGTATGTTAGGCACCACAGAGCTTGCTGCGATCAGTTTCACATTTCCTGTCACTTTTACCGTTATAAGTTTGAATATTGGCTTGGGTATTGGTACCTCTGCAATCATTGCGAAATACCTTGGAGGAGGGGAGACAGAGCACGCTAAATCTATCGCTACTGGGGCTATAATACTGTCTGTCTTATTGGTGGCATTGCTCTCGTTGTTATGTTTCTTGCTGCTGCAACCAATATTCATGGCAATGGGGGCAAACGAGGAAACCATGCCCTTTATTCGCGATTATATGGGGATTTGGCTGTTGTCTGGCATATTTTTAGCTTTACCTATGGTGGGTAACAGCGTATTGCGGGCTAACGGTGATACTAAAACGCCAAGTGTTATCATGGCAGTGAGTGGCGGCATTAATGCATTGCTAGACCCCTTGCTTATATTTGGCTTTGGACCTGTACCCGCTTTTGGGATAAAAGGAGCCGCGATAGCTACAGCTGTTGCTTGGGCGGTGTGTGTGGTGTGGATATTGTATTTGTTAGCTATCAAACGGCAACTAATAGAAGCTAAATTATTGAACTTTGAGGACTTTGTACAAGCATCGTCTGGCGTATTAAAAATTGGCTTACCGGCGGCTGGCGCCAATATGCTAACGCCCATTGCTGGGGCGATCATTACTGCTATTGTTGCTAGCTATGGCACAGAAGCTGTAGCGGCTTGGGGTGTGGGTAGTCGTCTAGAATCATTAGCCTGCATCGTTGTGCTTGCTTTATCGATGTCTCTCCCCCCATTTTTGAGTCAGAATTTTGGTGCTAATAAATGGCATCGAATCGAAAGTGCATATATGTTGTGCATGAAAACTGTGATGGCATGGCAGTTTTTAATGTTCTTGTTGCTCATTGCTTTTGCACCTTATATTTCCGCTGTATTTGCTGATGAGCAGTTAGTTCGAGATAAAATTGAATTGTTTTTGTTTATTGTCCCGCTCGGTTATGGTTTTCAAGGTATTGTAATTTTAACTAACTCTTCATTTAACGCTATGCATCTGCCACTTTCCGCGCTTATATTGAGTGTCATCCGCCTTTTTATGTGTTTTATCCCAATCGTATATTTGGGGAGTTTGTTGTTTGGCTTATTGGGCTTGTTTTGGGCTTGCGTAATCGCGAACTTTATAGTTGCCGTAGTATCTTATCTGTGGTTCAAACGTATATTAGTTAAAAATCGAGTTGATGGTATTGTTTCCACCGCGACAAATTAAATTGGGTCATAAAATTTAAATGAGTAAAGGTTTTGAATTAGCGTCTAAATATTCTCCTGCGGGAGATCAACCTAAGGCGATAAGTAGTTTAGTAGAAGGTTTAGAGGATGGGTTAGCATGCCAAACACTACTGGGTGTGACCGGTTCTGGAAAAACGTTTACGATGGCAAATGTTATTGCAGAGGTTCAACGGCCCACCCTCATTCTCGCCCATAATAAAACCTTAGCGGCGCAACTTTACGGGGAAATGAAGGAGTTTTTTCCTAAAAATGCCGTAGAGTATTTTGTCTCTTACTATGACTATTATCAGCCCGAAGCCTATGTACCGAGTACGGATACGTTTATAGAAAAAGACGCCTCGATAAATGATCACATTGAGCAAATGCGTTTATCTGCGACTAAAGCCTTGATGGAGCGGCGAGATGTCGTCATTGTCGCTTCAGTGTCGGCTATCTACGGCTTGGGTGATCCTAAGAGCTATATGAAAATGCTTTTGCATCTTCGTCAAGGCGATATCATGAATCAACGTGATATTCTTCGTCGGCTCGCAGAACTGCAATATTCAAGGAATGACTTAGCGTTTGAGCGCGGTACGTTTAGGGTGCGCGGTGATGTGATAGATATTTTTCCTGCCGACAGTGAAAAACAAGCCGTTAGGGTCGAGTTGTTTGATGAAGAAATAGAGCGCATTAGTTTTTTTGACCCTCTGACCGGCACCATTGAAAAGAATGTTGTACGAGCCACGATTTTTCCTAAAACGCACTATGTAACCCCAAGGGAAAAAATAGTTGACGCAGTCGAACACATCAAGCTGGAGTTAAGTAAGCGGCAAAAACAGCTAAAAGAAAATCATAAATTACTTGAAGAGCAACGGATCAGTCAGCGCACTCAGTTTGATGTTGAGATGATGTTGGAGCTAGGTTATTGTTCGGGTATTGAAAACTACTCTCGTTACCTTTCTGGCAGAGCGCCTGGCGAGCCGCCGCCAACTCTCATTGACTATTTTCCGGCTGATGGGCTTTTGTTTATTGATGAATCACATGTGACAGTCTCGCAGATTGGAGCAATGTATAAGGGGGATCGCTCGCGTAAAGAAACACTTGTTGAGTATGGCTTTAGATTGCCTTCTGCACTGGACAATCGTCCTTTGAAGTTTGAAGAGTTTGAACATATTTCACCACAAACCATATACGTTTCGGCGACACCCGGGGACTATGAATTAGAAAAGACTGATGGTGAATTTGTCGAGCAGGTTGTTAGACCAACCGGATTGCTAGATCCTGAAATTGAAGTGCGCCCAGTAAATACTCAAGTAGACGATGTCTTGTCCGAAATAAACAAGCGAGTTGCACTGAACGAGAGAGTCTTGATCACTACTTTGACCAAGCGTATGGCGGAAGACTTAACTGATTATCTCAGTGAGCATGATGTACGCGTGCGCTATTTGCATTCTGATATTGACACCGTTGAGCGAATCGAGATTATTCGGGATTTGCGTATTGGGAAGTTCGATGTACTTGTCGGGATAAACTTGTTGAGAGAAGGTTTGGACATGCCAGAGGTATCACTGGTAGCCATTCTAGATGCTGACAAGGAAGGCTTTCTACGCGCAGAGAAATCATTGATACAAACTATCGGTAGGGCAGCTCGCCACCTCAATGGACGCGCTATTTTATATGCTGATCGCATCACCAAATCGATGAAAAAAGCCATGGATGAAACCGCTCGGCGTAGAGAAAAACAAATGTTGTTCAATAAAGAAAACAACATTACGCCTCAAGCTTTGGTTAAGCCAATCACTGATATAATGGACGTAGGTGATAAAAATGAAGGTGAAGCAAGGCAAGGACAAGTCAAACTGCGTAAAGTGGCTGAAAAATCTTCGTCTTATTCACCTATGTCTGCCACTGACTTAGTTGCTGAAATAAGTAAACTTGAAAAACGTATGTTTGAACATGCCCGAGACTTAGAATTTGAAAAAGCAGCAAAATTGCGGGATGAAGTCGAGTCTCTGCGTAATCAAGTGGTAAAATTGTCTTAAAATTTGGCGATTTAAGCGAAAAGGTGTAAAGTTTTAGTTATATAAAACGATAACTAAACATAATGCCAAACAAGTGTACAACTATTTCGAGATGGTTCTCTATGCTTAAATATATTTTGGCATACGTGCACTAGTTAGAAGGAATTGTTATGTTAAATCGCTTACAAGAATCTGATATTAAGTTACTGCGGGTATTTTATGCAGTGGCTTCTTGCAATGGCTTCACCGCTGCCGAACCCGTGTTAAGAATGCAGCGACCTAATATCAGCGCAGCGATTAAAAAGCTTGAGGAACGCTTGGACTTAGTGTTGTGCCACCGCGGACGGGGTGGTTTTCAAATGACAAAAGAAGGCGAAGTAGTTTTTCAAGAAACTAAACGGATTTTTAATGCTTTTGACAACTTTGTCTTTAATTTAAAAAGTTTGCATGACGATTATTCTGGTCACATTACCATTGTAATGATGGCTGGTTTGGCGACTTCCATGCAACTTGCGGTAAGTAAAGCCGTTAAAAGCACCATGAAAAAATTTGATGACATTCACGTGAATATCCAGACGCGTTTGTATAACGAAGTCGAGCACGTCGCTTTGTCTGGTGAGTGTCATTTGGTGCTATCAACGTACGATATGGTGAAACCAGAGTCGGTAATGTTTCACCCTGTGGGCGTGAGTTGCGTAGGGCGTTTATATTGTGCGCCTACTCATCCATTAGCTAAATTTCGCGAAGCAGACAGCCTGCCCGACAATGTTAATATCGAAGATTATCCTGCCATTGGTATTTCTGGATTATCGTCTTCCAACTACATATTTAATGACAAGCGCTTATCTATTCAAACCTTTTCTGATTCGTTTGATGCCTGTATGGCAGCCGTGATGACGGGGGAGTACGTGGGATTATTGCCTGATTATATTGCGAAAGAGCAGGGTGCTGCGACCGGTTTAGTGCCGATCGCTAAGGGAAGCTTATTCCCGTTTTCACATGACTTATTTGTCATGAATGGAAAAAACACGCGCTTAAACCCAGTGCTTCGGTATTGCATTAAAGAAATTGAATACTTCGTGTCAGAGAGCCAAAAGTAAAGCTTATATTCCGCTTTAATTGTAGATACTTACAAAACAAACTTGTCGTTGATCCATCCATGGGGCGCCAACAAGGCATCCATGATTTATTCATACTCTAGTGGGTCAACTGCCTTGTTTTTCTCGAAAGCTTCTAAACGCTCTTGGCAGGCACCACATTTTCCGCAGGCTTTGTCTCTCCCGTTGTAACATGTCCACGTTTTTCGGTAATCAAGTCCCATTGATAAGCCTTCTGCTAGTATTTCAATTTTGTCATTTTTTAGGTAGGGCGCACGAATATCAACAGGCGCGTAATTGGCGATTTGACAAACAGCATTCATCGCTTCAACGAATTCTGTTCTGCAATCTGGGTAGATAGCATGGTCGCCAGAGTGTGCGCCAAAATATACGGCTTCTGCTGAAATCGAGACAGCATAACCGACAGCCATGGATAACATAATCATGTTGCGATTGGGTACCACTGTCGATTTCATTGACGTTTCTTCATAATGTCCTTCTGGCACATCTATATTGTCTGTCAACGAAGAGCCAGCTAAAAGTGGGTTTAAGCTTGTTAAATCAACAATTTTGTGGGTAATACTGAGTTCCTTACAAACGTTCGCTGCATATATCAGTTCTTTGTCATGCCTTTGACCGTAGTTAAAAGATACCGCGTACACCTCGTAGCCTTGTGACAAAGCTTTATGTAAAACGGTGAAAGAATCCATGCCACCAGAGAATATCACGACAACTTTTGCCTTTGTTACTTCACTCATTTACCGCCTTACCTAAAATAGCAAAAAATAATATCAGGATTTTAAGCTATCCCTGATAAAATCCCAAGCCAATATCTGTTTCCCATCGCGGGGGTAGTATACTTGATCGCTCTCTCTCTTTTGTCGCAAAATTTATTTTTCTTGGATGAAAAATTAAAGCGTATATGGATATACTCGCAGCGGTTTTGCGACAAAAGAGGGAGAGCGATCAAGTATACTATACTAGAGGTCAACAGACCCTAGACATACCTTGGTTTTTGACCTAAATTGATAGTCCATAACACATTGAGGAATACATGGCGTCGTTGTTAGTAAATGAGATCTTTGAATCCATTCAAGGAGAGGGAAGCCATACCGGTCAACCGTCTATTTTTGTGCGTTTACAAGGCTGTCCAGTGGGATGTTCCTGGTGCGATACAAAACATACATGGGATGTGTTACCAGATAACGTCCGAGAGTCTGATATTGTCATGCGAGAAAATGAGGAAACAGCGCATTATTTTGAGACAGACGTTGAGCAGTTGTTTATTTTGTTTGAAGAAGAAGCATATTTGGCAAAACACATTGTCATAACAGGGGGAGAACCCTGTATGTTTGACTTGCAAACATTAACATCTGAAGCAATTCAACGCGGCTTTACTGTACAAATTGAAACCAGTGGTACATTTGAAATACGTTGTCATGAAAAAACATGGGTGACCTTGTCGCCCAAAATTAATATGAAAGGAGGCTATACAATCTTGCAATCAGCTATTGAACGTGCAAATGAAATTAAGCATCCTGTTGCCATGCAACGTCACGTTGACGATTTGCAATCGATTCTAGCTAAGCGTCAAACTAAGCCTCTTCCTGTCGTATATTTACAACCCATTAGCATGCAAAAGCGTGCTACAGACTTTGCAGTAAATCAGTGCATCCAAAACAACTGGCGACTATCCTTGCAAACACACAAGTTTATTGGTGTTGAATAAACAATGAAGAGGCTCATCTTTTGTGTTTTCCTCAGTACTTTTTCGATGGCTACCAATGCGGCAATTTGGGTGATCACTTATCCTCAAAGCTTGGTTGAAAATGATGAGCGCTATGTGTACCCCTTATCACTATTGCATCTAGCTTTGGAAAAAACAGGTGTGAGATATGAAATAAGGCCATCTTCAGCGCCCATGCGTCAGGAAAAATCATTAAAACGTCTTGAGGAAAATCTTGAAGTTAATTTGGTGTGGTCAATGACTGATATGCACCGCGAAAACCAGCTTAGGCCAATTCGCATTCCCATTACCAAAGGTCTTATTGGCTGGCGCATGTTCATCGTACATAGAGATGAGCCGTTTTTGCTTGCAGAAATAAACACTATTGACCAGTTATTGGAGTATCAACCAGTTCAAGGCATTGCGTGGCCTGATACTAAGATCCTGCAAGCAAACGGCTTCAATGTTGTGACTGCAAGGGATTACACTGAAGCAAGGGCCTTGATATCTGGTCGTGTGGCTAACTTTTTTCCTCGTTCTGTGGTCGAAATCATGAGTGAGTTGGAGTCTGATGAGTTTAATGCTCTGGTACTCAAACCAGGACTTGCAATTGAATACCCCACTGCGATGTATTTTTTCGTAAATAAACAAAATAAAACATTGGCAAAGCTAATAGAGACGGGGCTTCAGCGTGCAATAGATGACGGCAGCTTTGACGAGCTATTTTATTCTCATTTTCAAGAACTACTAGAGGATCTTAACTTTGAGAATATTAAATACTTCGAATTATCTAACCCACTGTTGCCGATGAGTGCACCCACTCATAAATCCAGTTTATGGTATAGACCGAGAAAATAAGCTAATTGCTAGTGTTATTATTTAGGTGTTGCCATGCACCCAAGTGTTTGGATACATGGCTTATCAGTGAAGGTTAGTCTTTAAACTCACCGGCGTGAACAGACTTCATCGAACGACCTGATGGATCGGCAGACTCTTTAAAGCTAGCATCCCACTCAAGTGCTTCAACAGTACTACAAGCAATAGATTTACCGCCTGGTACACATTTAGCCGCAGTCTCTTGTGGGAAGAAATCTTCAAAAATCGTGCGGTAAAAATACCCTTCTTTGGTATCTGGCGTGTTGATTGGAAAACGGAACTCCGCGGTCGCTAATTGTTGGTCACTCACTTCACTCTCAACAAAGTCGCGAATTGAATCTATCCAAGAATATCCTACACCGTCGCCAAACTGTTCTTTTTGACGCCACAACACTTCAGCAGGCAAATAAGTATCATCATCGAAAGCTTTACGCAGTATCCACTTTTCCATACGCCCATCAATACACATTTTGTCTTGTGGGTTTAAACGCATAGCGACATCAATGAAGTCTTTATCTAAGAACGGTACGCGGGCTTCAACGCCCCAAGCAGAGGTCGCTTTATTGGCTCGTGCACAATCAAACATGTGTAAGCGGTCAAGTTTACGCACGGTTTCTTCGTGCAACTCTTTGTCATTTGGCGCTTTGTGGAAATACAAGTAGCCGCCAAATATTTCGTCAGAGCCTTCACCTGACAATACCATTTTGATACCCATCGCTTTAATTTTTCGAGTCATTAAGTACATCGGTGTTGCAGCGCGAATGGTCGTTGTATCGAAAGTTTCTAGGTGATAAATCACATCGCGAATGGCATCTAAACCTTCCTGAATAGTAAAGTGCACTTCGTGATGTACTGTACCAATCATATCAGCTACTTTCTTTGCAGCTAGTAGATCGGGCGCACCTTTAAGCCCTACAGCAAAGCTGTGTAGGCGAGGCCACCACGCATCCGTTTTGTCGTTGTCTTCTACTCGTTTAGCCACGTACTTTGCGGCGACTGCAGATACTAACGATGAATCAAGCCCACCAGATAGCAGGACAGCGTAGGGGACATCCGACATTAAATGTGATTTTACGGCTTTCTCAAAAGCCGCTTTTAAATCTGCGAGATTGGTTTCGTTGCCCTTAACCGCGTCGTATTCCATCCAGTCACGGGTATAATACTTGTTGAGCTTTCCATTCAACATATAGTGCCCTGGCGGGAACTCTTGTACAGTTTTACAAACCGGTACAAGCGCTTTCATCTCTGACGCAACGTAGAAGTTGCCATGTTCATCAAACCCAGTATAAAGCGGAATAATTCCGATGTGATCCCGTGCGATCAAGTAATCGCTTGTCGATTTATCGTACAAGATAAAGGCAAACATACCTTTTAGCTTATCAATAAATTCAGTGCCAAATTTTTGGTATAGTGGCAATATCACTTCGCAATCCGAGCGCGTTGCAAAATTGTAGTCACTGCAAAGACCTGCGCGTAATTCTTCGTGATTATATATTTCACCATTGACCGCAAGGACTTGGTTGCCATTGTCACTTACTAGAGGCTGCGCCCCTGTATCGACATCAACAATTGCTAAACGCTCGTGACACAAAATGGCTTTTTCGTCATGCCAAATACCTGACCAATCAGGGCCGCGATGTCTAAGTAGCTTAGACAGTTCGAGTGCTGAGGTGCGTAACTCACTCGCGTCTGATTTAATATCAAGAATACCAAAAATACCGCACATAAAAGGATTCGCCTCTGTTCTACATATAAGTGTGATTAGTTGAGCCTTATGGTCGTTAACAATGGAACGATCAACAAACTCTACCTGTCGTGAATGGATGCAGTCTAAGTGGAAGATTACTTAAAATTTTTACTTTCTACTGTTAATACTGTATCAAAAATTGCTTTTTATTCTGGTTGTTAATACAACCTTTATTATCATGCACCGTGAATGTGCCATGATGGATAATATTTGCAAGTTTTTATTCGGTTAAATGCCATATTTTTTCGCTATAGGATAAAAAATAATCGATGATGAATGGCTGAGAATAAAGAGGGGTATCATTATTTGTATTTTAATGGCGACCTTCAAGTCGCCATTGTGTGTGGTTAGGGTCTGTTGACCTTTGTTGTACAAGTTTTGTTCAATTATAGTCTATCTGATCGCGGCGCAGACTTGCAGGCCTAATGGGTTAAGTCAAAAGGCTGCAACAAGGAGCAGATAGACTATAATTGAACCCTTCTGGGTAGGGCTTTTGCTTCATTTCTACTGCTTTATCGCTCCTTGATTTAGAACAACTACACGGCAGTCGCTCTGCATTGTATAAATGAAGCACAAACCGCTGCAAAATTGCACACCAAAGGTCAACAGACCCTAAGTAAAAAGGCTATTTTCTCTGGAATTCACTACTTGGACTCCAAGCAGCCCAGCTATCAGTGTTAGCAATCATATACCCTACGTCGAATAGTAACTGTGTATCTTCCAGTATGCCGCTAATGTCCCAGCTTTCTCTGAATTGATCACAAACCTGATGATAACAGCCTGTCACAATTACATTCATCCGTTTGCGATATGCGGCAGTTTCATCATCAATCGCCTGATTACCTCCTTTTGCGTAGAGTGCTGGCACGCCTTGTTTAGCAAAGCTAAAATGGTCACTGCGATAATAGTAGCCAGCTTCAGGTCGGTCTTCTTCAGTAATGATTCTATTCTGTTTTTCAGCCGCTTTTGTCAAATAGATTTCTAGTTCAGATTTGCCTTTCCCGATTACAGCTACGTCTTTTGTGCGACCCAAGACATTCATGGCATCAAGGTTTATATTTGCGACAGTTTTGTTTAAAGGAATGATGGGGTTGTCAGCGTAATATTTAGAACCTAACAAACCTTGCTCTTCTGCCGTAACAAATAGCATAGTAATAGAGCGCTCAGGTTTAGGGCTTAAACTCCCATAGGCCTTTGCCATTGATAACAAGGCAGCCGTGCCTGTTGCGTTGTCATGTGCACCGTTATATATATGGTCACCGTCTTTTGTCGCATCGCTACCTAGATGATCCCAATGCGCAGTGTAAATAATGTGTTCATCCGAACGCACAGTACCGGGAAGTGTGGCAATGACATTGTCACTCTCGGATTTTTCGATGCTATTTTTGACCGTAACTGAGGCAGACACCTTAAGAGCTTTTGAATAAGGCCCTTGCAATGCTTTTGCTTTCTCATCTTCAAAATTAAGCCCTGCTTCGGCAAAAAGTGCTTCTGCCGCTTGGCGAGAAATCCACCCTTCAACCGCTACCCGACTGGCGCCTGCATCCTTGCTAACTAAGCCATATTGAGGGCCACTCCAGCTATTGGCGACCACAGACCAACCGTAAGAGGCTGGGGCTGTTTCGTGCACGATAAAAATCGCTTCTGCACCTTGACGACTGGCTTCTTCGTATTTATAGCTCCATCGCCCATAGTAGGTCATCGTTTTACCCTGAAACTTGCCACTATCAGGGTTCTCAAACCCCGGGTCGTTAACCAGTACGATAACTGTTTTGCCTTTTACATCGACATTGGCATAGTCGTTCCACTCATATTCGGGTGCATTTACCCCAAAGCCTAAAAATACGACTTCCGAGTTATCAAGTGATATTTCTGCTTGTTCGCGTTTAGAGCCCGCGACCATATCTATTTTGTAATCTAAACTTTGTTCACCTAAGTTGAGCGTCATGTCAGCATCAGCGGTGATTTGCATTAATTCGACTTTTTGTAAAAAACTGTCGCCGTTTCCGCCTTTAAACCCTGCTTCTTTTAAATGCTCTATTAAATATTCGACCGTTTTTGTCTCACCTTCTGTGGTGGGCAGCCGTCCACCAAACTCATCTGAAGACAAGGTTTGGATGTGTTGTTTGAGCTCCGTTTCGGATATATTGCTATATATCTCGTCAAAGTTATTATGTGGCGCAGTTTCCGCCGTTTGCTCTTTTGAGCAAGCCGTTAATGTCATTAGCCATCCCAACGCAATAATGCTGATTATTGGCTTATTGTTTGTTAGCATTTCCATCGTTTTTCCCTTTTTATGTTATTGCCTGTAGATTTTTAAGGCCTTAGCCTTATGCAATCTTACATGTGCTTCAAGGATTATTTTGATTGATTAGTAGAGCGAAACCTGAAAATATCGAACGGTATCACCAAGCGCAGACTGTAGCTGAATTTTGTGATTTAGTCCAAAGCGGCAAACTCTCCTCAGCATTTAGTGTAATTTTTCAACAGCTAATACCCCGCGATTTGCCAATTGATGTGTTGCTCTCTGCTGAGTGTATAGAAAATCTCAAGACAACACTTTGCAACAATAGTGGCTTGGATAAAATTTTTTTGAGTCAAGACTGTGTAGACAAGTCAGCCAAACTCAGTTGTAAGTATTATGAGGAAATCATCTTTGAAGACGGTTTCATACCGACAAGAAAAAGCAATTGGCACGACTTTTTTAATGGCCTGATTTGGTTACAAATGCCAAAAACTAAGAATTTGCTAAACCGCATGCATATGGATGAAATCAAAAGAATTGGCTGTAAACCTCGCGGCGCCATTCGAGACCGCATTACGCATTTTGATGAATGTGGTTTGGTGTTGTTCGTAAAAGATGCAAATGTTGCTGCTATGCTCAATGAGCATAACTGGAAGGCGCTTTTTGTTGAAAATAGAGACAAATGGTTTACTGACATCACGCCCTTCGTTTTTGGTCATGCCCTATGGGAAATGTTACTCGAACCATTCATAGGATTAACAGCAAAAGCGCTTGTGATTGACGTATCAACATTTGAACAGCCTTTGTCTACTAGCCAAATGGACGACTTGCTCTGTGCATATTTGCGGGAAAACGCGTTTTTTCAGCAAAAGAAAAGACTAAAACCCTTGCCTCTGCTCGGCATACCCGGATGGCATGTCGATGTGCAAGACAAGGATTTTTATGATAATGAAAATTACTTTATGCCCAAGAAGTAAGGGGAATTGGGCGATCAAATAGCAAGTAAAGACAAGCGCGCTTAGCGGTATTCATTGCATCAAGGTGGGTTTATAGTTGGCGGTTCCCCTTACTTTTGCCGAAAAACCGCTGCGAGTATGTCCATATACGCTTTGATTTTTCATCCATGAAAAATAAATTTTTCGACAAAAGTAAGGGGAACCGCCAACTATAACCCCACCGTTGTCATTGCATAATTACACGTTTATAAGGCAAACATGAATGACAGTAACCAAATGAATAACGAAGGAACGGCTGCCAATATCAGTGATTTTTGAAAAGAATAACTAGTCCAACAATTTATGCAATATCCAGCCAGCAAAATACTCCAAAAACTATCTAGACGTACAGAAGATAAAAAATTAAACCAACCAGAAGTAATCTCAACTCCAAACATGAAAGCCAGTGATAAAGGTGAAACAATGGCAGGGGATACTTGCGTGCCATGCGCTTGCAGCGCCAGCAAAATACATGCAATCAAACCGTTGACGACGGTTGGCATTAGTATCCACCATCCAGCACCGTACCAATCCATATAACCTTGCACATTTTCTTCATCGTTGCGGGTAACCAAGGTGTAGTAGCCCGCGATAATAGCATTGACAATAGCTACGCCGATAGGGATGCCATAGGCACTCCATATGATTGCTTCTTTTGGCAATTGACTTTTGAAGTTTTCAAGCTCGGCTGGGCTCGCTTCAGGATCATTCGCTAAGGCCATTTGGTGAATCAGCCAATCCAAATCGACCATGCCGTAGTACAAATATGAAGGTATAAATAGCAGAGCAGTAACGATGATAAATGGTATCCAAGACCAGTTATTAACTTTACCGATAGTGTTGAACACAGCTTGCGGGCGATAGAACACTTCGCTCGCGGCTTGAATCGGATTGGATATTTCTTTTGTTTGTTCTGATTCCATTACTTTTCTTTACACTCCATAAATGGGAACTGGTTTCCGTTGATTATGCAGTTCGAACTTCTGTACCTCAAGACAATTGTGACTGTTTGACAAGCTTTGTAACATTTTCTTGTATAAATAAAAATGCATTATCTTGTTAGCGTTTAGCCTTTGTTCTATGCTGGCGGAATAAAGCCTTTTTTCGCATAAGCGTTTGAAAAACAATATAGACGCCCTGACGCTCTAACAGGATTTACACAATAAATGATTAAAATATCCAAGCTAGCAAAAAAGTTTAAAATTGAAAACCCAAAGAAGCTTAGTGAGCAAGACAAAAAAGATCCGCGCTTGCAGGGGCGTTTTTTCCACTCTGTTAAAAATGTGCAATTGTATTGTGAGCAAGGCGAAGTACTTGGTTTGTTAGGGCCAAACGGTGCCGGAAAAACAACAACCTTACGGGTGCTATCGACGGCATTGCAAGCGGATGAAGGAAGTATTTTTATTGGCGATACAGATGTGATCAATAATCCGGTTGAGGCGCGCAAAAAAATCGGTTTTCTCTCCGGTTCTACAGGTTTATACGGTCGATTGACTGGGCGCGAAAACATTGCTTATTTTGGACGATTGAACGGCATGAGCGACGCCGACATTTCTGCCAAAGTAGAGCAGCTGGCTGATCAGCTCGATATGCATACGTTTTTAGATCGCAGAAGTGAAAATTACTCAACAGGTATGAAGCAAAAAACCTCTATTGCTCGAGCCGTTGTCCACAACCCGAAAGTTGTGGTGCTGGATGAGCCGACAACAGGCTTAGATATTATGGCCGCCAATACCGTTATAGAATTTATTAAGTCTCTCAAAGCAGCCGGTGTTCCCGTTATTTTTTCTACCCATCACTTGGATGAAGTGAGCGAATTATGCGACAAAGTGGCTGTGATTGATTACGGCGAAACCAGCTTTGAAGGGAGTGTAGATGAATTCAAACAACAGTCGAATGAAGGTCTGCATGCGGCATTTATGGCCTGTCTAAATAGAGGGGAAAAGCAATAATGTGGTTGATTTTTAAAAAAGAAGTACTGGAATTAACACGTGACCGCAAAACTCTGTTTTTTATGGTCGCATTGCCTATTTTAGTGTTCCCATTACTTATCGGCGGCGCGGTTTATTTCATGCAGGAAGCGTTTTCAGAAGCGCAAACAAAGGAATTAAACTTTGCACTGGTGTCGCCTGTTGAAAATACGGAGCTTGCTCGCCAACTAGAAGAAATGCCCAGTTTAAAAAAGGTGAATTTTGATGGCAAATCGGATTCTGAGGATGCGCTTAAAGCCTTTGTAAAAAGCGGTAAAGCTGACTTTTTAGTCGCTATCCCTGCCAATTACAGCGAAGATATTTTAAACAGTGGCCAGATCACGGTTAAAGTGTACTTGAATGATGCCCAATTCAACCGTGTTCAGGATCGCATTAGAGAAGTCTTAGACACCCTAGCAGCGATGTATCAACGCAAAGCATTCATGACTTTGGGGGTGGATGAAGACACACAAGAGGGTTTAGTGAAACCCTTTGTATTAGAAAAAGTCAATGTTGCAGATAAGCGAGAAAGCCAAGGGGCAGCGTTTGGCGGTATGATCCCATATTTTTTGTTCATTCTCTGCCTGCAAGGGGCGATGATACCAGCAGGCGATATTGGAGCTGGAGAAAAGGAACGCGGAACCTTAGAGACGCTATTGTTATCCCCTATCAGTCGCACACAAATCGTCCTAGGAAAATTCTTTACGCTTTGCTTTGCTGGTGTGGTGTCTGCTTTGGTGACCGTGCTGAGTATCGCAATATGGAGTATCGTGCTTTCTCAAGGCATGGCAATATCCATGGTCGGTGAATTCATGGCAGCAATTGGCATCATTGATTTTCTTCTTGTATTTTTAATGTTAGTGCCGTTGGTGGCTATATTTGCTGCGGTTCTACTGAGTTTGTCAATTTACGCACGCTCATACAAAGAGGCACAAGGCTACATGACTCCACTTGTGTTTGTTGTGATTTTTCCAGTGATGATTGCACTTATGCCTGGTATAGAGCTCAAGGGCGTGTATGCTTGGATACCACTAACAAACGTAGCGCTGGCTATCAAGGAGCTGATAAAAGGAACGATGGATTATTTCCAATTATTGGGTATTTTTAGTTCTAGCGTATTATTGGCTGGTTTGTTGATAGCGTTTTGTGTGCATTGGTTTAATCGAGAAAAGGTCTTGTTCCGCTAGTCAATTTCATATCTAATACAGCGTTTTCGGGACGTAAAACGCTGTTATATTTTGCAAAACATGACATCCGTAAGACAATTCTTTGGCAATGAAGGTGCGCTTTCAAAATTAGTGAAGGGATATGCTGTTCGCGAGCCTCAACTTGACCTCGCAGAAAGTATTGAACTTGCAATTAAAGACAAAAAAACACTCGTGGCAGAAGCCGGTACGGGCACAGGGAAAACCTTTGCCTATTTGGTGCCAGCCATCCTATCAAATAAAAAAACCATTATCTCGACCGGCACAAAAAATCTTCAAGAACAATTGTTTTCTCGAGATTTACCCATGGTCAAAAAAGCCATCGATAAAACGCGCAAAACCGCACTACTAAAAGGGCGGGCAAATTATTTATGTATTCATCGTTTGTCACTGAATGGCGGTGACCACATGCGCTTAGACCGACAAACACTGAGCGAATATCAGCTGATCAAAAAATGGAGTTTAAAAACGAAAACAGGCGATCTTGGTGAAGTCAGCACCTTAAAAGAAGGGGCAAGTGTTATACCTTTGGTGACTTCATCAGTCGATAATTGTTTAGGAAAAGACTGCAAGGTTTACGAAGATTGTTACTTGATTAAGGCGCGGCAACAGGCAATGAAAGCCGATGTTGTAGTAGTCAATCACCATTTATTTTTTGCTGATTTAGCACTCAAAGAAGATGGTTTTGGCGAGCTTATTCCGCAAGCCGAGACAATTGTGTTTGACGAAGCGCATTTACTCCCAGATATCGCTAGCGAGTACTTTGGAAAGTCGTTCTCTACGCGTCAAATGAATGACTTGCTGATTGATATTGAAAAAACGCAAAAGGTTGGCCTTAAAGATGCGGACCAGTTGTCGAAGATATCCCTTAAAGCACAGCAGGCTCTGTCAGACCTGCGCTTACATTTTGCAGTTGATCCTGAGCGAGGCGAACTAGACAAAGTATTTGCAGCGAAAGATTTTAATCAACGATTGGAAAGAGTAGAGGTGATTGTCGAGCAACTGCTCGCGGCGGCAGATGTGCACGAGGGGCGAGACAAGGATCTCGATCGTTACTTTGAACGTTTGGCTGAGATGCAGAGTAAGTTGCTGACAATTACAAACAAACAACAAGCGGACGTTAGTTTGTGGTATGAAACCACAAAACGTCATTTGATATTTCACATGACCCCTTTGAATATCAGTAAACAATTTTCAGAAATAGTAAGTAAGAGTGATACGTCGTGGATTTTTACTTCTGCGACAATAAGTGTAGGGAGTGATTTTTCTCATTACCAGCAATCGATGGGCTTAAACCATGCTGTGACGGTTCAACTGTCCAGCCCCTTTGATTACCAACAGCAAGCCTTGTTATGCGTACCTCGATATTTGCCTGCACCCAGTAGCCGAGATATGCAACAGCACCTCATCGATATTAGCTATAAATTGATTGAAGCAAGTAAAGGAAGAGTGTTCCTTTTATTCACCTCCCATTTTATGATGCGCAGTGTAGCCAAAGGCGTAGTAGACAAAT
Source organism: Agaribacter flavus (assembly GCF_042646125.1). Classification (NCBI taxonomy): domain Bacteria; kingdom Pseudomonadati; phylum Pseudomonadota; class Gammaproteobacteria; order Alteromonadales; family Alteromonadaceae; genus Agaribacter; species Agaribacter flavus. The sequence continues at coordinate 162,028 of NZ_JBHRSW010000005.1, read as the reverse complement.
ACGACATAGAAGTGTTGGTACAAGGTGATGCCAGCAAACAAGCGTTACTCGACAAATTTGTTAAAAAGCGGGACTTGCCACTGTTTGCTACGGGTGCGTTTTGGGAAGGTGTAGATGTAAAAGGTGAAGCCTTGCAATGCGTGCTGATTGATAAACTCCCCTTTGCAGCGCCTGATGATCCGCTATTAAAGGCGCGAATAAAAGATTGTCGGGATGCTGGCGGCAACCCCTTTGTCGATATTCAGATCCCTCAAGCAGTTATTGCGCTTAAACAGGGAGCAGGGCGGTTAATCCGAGACGACAATGACAGGGGGGTTTTGGTAATATGTGACAATCGGCTCGTTAATAAGCATTATGCCAGCACGTTTTTAGAGAGTGTGCCCGCCATGTCGAGAACACGAGACCTAAATAAAGTCGCGTCTTTTTTACAATCTTTATCAAGTTCGAGTGAAGTAAATCAATAAAATGAATGTATTAGCCATAGACACCTCTACCGAAGCTTGCAGTGTCGCCATTTGCACGCGTGACCTTATCGACGGGGAATTCGAAATATGCCCGCAACAACATAGCCAAAAATTACTCGAGATGATTGATCGAGTATTGTCTAAACACATGCTATCTTTAACTGACATGGAGTTGTTGGCATATGGCTGCGGCCCAGGCAGTTTTACTGGGGTGCGAATAGCCGCCAGTACAATACAAGGCTTGTCTTTTGGTGCTGACTTACCCGTAGCGCAGATTTCTACTCTAGCGACGATGGCGCAAGAAAACTATGAGCGTTTTAGAGTGGAGTCCAGCATGGCTCTTATAGACGCGCGAATGCAAGAAGTCTACAAAGGGATGTATAGTGTCGATCCTTCGAGTCAAGTAGTTAAATTGGTTGGCGTTGAAGCGGTGCTGCCACCCAACGAGCTGAGTGACGAGCTTAAAAAAATAAGGGATAGCTCGTATGTGGGTTCAGGCTACCACGCTTATCGTGAAGCCTTACAAATCGAGACACTACCCAAACAACTAAATGTATCGTATCCTAATGCTAAATATATGTTGTCACTAGCAAAACATATCGCGAAACAAAACGGGACAGTGAGTGCTGCTAATATCGCACCTACATACATAAGAGACAAGGTTACGTGGAAAAAACTACCGGGTAAATAATCGCAATGGAACCTATTCGACACACATCACCGATGTTGTTTGTAAACCCTCATGCCAGCCAAAGCGCTCATGTCACACAGCATCAGAATGTAGTAGAAAAAGACGCTATTGAAAGAGAAGATTCGCTGAAAATAGCGGAAGGGAACATCAAATTAGTTACGACAGCAGATGCTGAGGATATTTTTAAGCGACCCAATAATTACGCCCATGCGCCGGACAAGATTCAAAAGCAACTAGAGGCCTACAACAATGTTGCATATGCTGAAAAGCGGGAAACGCTTAGCCAGCTGATGGGGGTCGATTTGTATGCATGATAGGGGAGGATTATACTGTTACCCTATATGCATGAGAACTTTATTGCTATTGACCGGTCTATATTGTTAAGCCCTTTTTATTTTCTGGTTGTTTGCACACTAGATAAGGCGTTACGGTCGCCTATAGTCACTTAAATGGAGATTAACATGAAAACACTTGGTATCTTGATATGTATACTTGGTCTTTCAGCCTGTAGTACCATTCCGCAAGAAATTTCTGTGAATGAAAATGCAAAATTAATCCATTACACCAACATTGATACGAGCCAAGCCTCGCCAACTCAAAAAGGCGAACTTGCCCGTTGGGGTGGAAAGATTGTTGGGGTAGAAAACAAAAAAGATGTGTCAGAGATAGAAGTTGTATTATTCCCTGAAGGCAATGCCGGCAAGCCTAATGTGGGCGGAGAAAGCCCTGGCAGGTTTAAAGCCGTTGTTGAGGGCTTTGTTGATCCATTAGTATTCGAAACTGATCGTTTGATCACTGTAGTGGGAAAGGTGGGTGACTTTTCTCAAGGACTGATTGGCGAACAAAACTATACTTACCCAACCGTCGACGCGGTGGGGTATTACATGTGGAAGAAAACAGAGGAAGTCCAAGTAGATAATATCGGTTTCTCTCCTTTCTTGTATAGTCGTCACTATCGCCGCAATTTTTTTAACCCATGGTATGACCCTTTTGGGGGGCATAGAGAACGCTACAGAGTAATATATAACGGCGGCCATTCTCAGGGGAAAAAAGTAGTGCCCGTGAAGCCTACCAAACCTGTAAGTCCTCGTGTTGTTCAACCAGAAATTTCTGAGCCAAAACCTACATGGCGTAAAAGAACAGAACAAAGCAATAGCAACAAGCGTGTGCAAATCTAGTTTTTTGGCCTTTATCGTATAGAAAAGAGCAACTGCCCTTAACAAGCCTTAGCAACGGCGGAATTTTTGCAAGAAATCAGTTTTTCAGTACACAATAAGCAATATTCAGGATTAACAAATAACAAGCAAGGCAAACCCTTGCTTGTTTGTTTACATGGTTATTTGGATAACGCGGCAAGCTTTTTACCTCTTTCACAATATTTGGATGACTACCACGTAATCGCACTAGACTTGATGGGACATGGCAACTCCTCTCACTATGCTGACGGGCATTTTTATCAACTCAGCGATTACGTCTATGATCTTTATAAACTGCTCGTTCAAGAAAATTGGTCTGATATTGTATTGGTTGGGCATTCCTTAGGTGGAATTGTAGCCAGTATGTTTGCTGCCACTTTTCCCGAGCGAATACAGAGCTTGGTGTGTATCGAGTCATTTGGGCCTCTGGTAGAAAATGCTGATACCTCATGTGAACAACTCAGACTCTGCTGTGAATCTCGCCTACATGCAACAATGTCAAATATTAAACAACCCAAGCCTCTTGATGCAGTCGTCAAGGCAAGGCTCAAAGTAAGCGAAATGCGAGAAGCTGATGCACGCTTAATTATGTCTAGAAACCTTACTCTGAATGACAATGGTGAGCATATTTGGCGTACGGACAGAAAGTTAAGAACAAGCTCACCCTTGCGATTAACCGAAGCGCAAGCAATTGCATTTATTCAGGGAATAAAGTGTAAAACATTGGTTGTGTTTGGCCTTAACGGTTACGAAAAACTGAAGCGGGCATACGAATCTCGTTATGTTTATTTTTCCGATTTATCATTTTATTCTCTAAACGGTGGGCATTACGTGCATATGGAATCGGCTAAGCCACTTGCCGCTCGTTTAATAGGTTTTTTGTCAGATGATCTTGCGCAGTAAACTGAGCATGTAAAGGCTAAATACACTCGTTTTGTCATGATGCATCGCCCAAAAAAACAACAAAAAACCGGCGCTACGCATTCTTTCATTTAAATTTTGTAAACAGTCAATTACTATTACATTAACAATAATGATGAAAATTGTAAGTGATGCGAAATAGCCACTACAGCATGGCTATGTAGCTTTAACTTACAGCAGTATTTTTATAGATCAGGGTATGGGCGTGGAAAAGATTTGGTTAGCAGAATATGAGGGGGCGATGGAAGCTGAGATTAATCCCGATATCGTACCTTCCCTAGTCGAAATTTTTGAAAAAGCGGTGTCGCAGTTTGCAAATAAAACTGCTTTTATAAATATGGGGCAGACTATTAGTTTTGAAGAGCTAGACGTGATGTCCATGCAGTTTGCCGCATATCTTCAAAATTCAGGTTTGCAAAAAGGTGACGCAGTAGCCTTAATGATGCCAAATCTATTGCAGTACCCTGTCGCGTTGTTTGGCGTGCTACGAGCTGGTATGACCGTGGTAAATGTAAACCCACTGTATACCGCAAGAGAGCTTGAGCATCAGTTGAACGATGCGAATGTTAAGACTATCGTTATCGTCGAAAACTTTGCTTGTACCCTAGAAAAAGTAATTAAAAATACGCCGGTAAAAGACGTGGTACTGACGTCTATTCCTGATCTTATGCCTGTGCATAAGCGCTGGTTAATGAACTTTGTGATTAAAAAGATCAAGAAAATGGTGCCAAAGTATTCTATCGACAAAGCTTCTTGGTTTAATGCTGCATTGAAAAAAGGCGAAGCCCAAGACTATTCTCGACCTTCTATGTCAGGGAATGATATTGCGTTTTTACAATATACGGGCGGCACAACTGGCGTTAGTAAAGGAGCAATGCTTACTCACAGAAATATGGTGGCTAACCTAGAGCAGGTGTCAGGTATTTTTGAAACGGCAATCACACCAGGTAAGGATCTTTCGGTCACGGCATTGCCGCTCTACCATATATTTGCGCTTACTGCTAACTGCTTGTTATTCCTAAAATATGGTTGCCCTAATTTACTCATTACTAATCCTAGAGATATGAAAGGCTTTGTCGCGGAGTTAAAAAAGTATCCTTTTGCGGTATTAACGGGTGTCAATACTTTGTTCAACGGTTTACTTAACACTCCAGGGTTTTCTGACCTCAACTTTACAAACTTTAAGTTTGGATTGGGCGGGGGGATGGCCGTGCAAAAACCGGTTGCAGAAAAATGGAAGCAAGTGACAGGTAAAATGCTAGTCGAAGGCTATGGTCTAACTGAATGCTCTCCTGTGGTATCTGTTAATCCTATTAAGGATTGTGAATACAAAGGGTCGATAGGTATTCCATTACCTTCGACAGAAGTCAAAATAGTATCAGAAGATGGGCGGGAGTTAGGTCTTGAAGAAGCGGGCGAGTTGTATGTAAAGGGTCCTCAAGTGATGCGTGCGTACCTCGGTCGTCCAGACGCTACGGCTGAAATTCTTAAAGACGGTTGGCTAGCAACGGGCGATATTGCCAAAATAGACGAACAAGGTTACTTGTACATTGTTGACAGAAAAAAAGATATGATCTTGGTATCTGGCTTTAATGTGTTTCCGAATGAAATTGAAGAAGTCGCAGCGATGCATGAAGGTGTATTAGAGGCGGCTGCAGTAGGCATCGACCATGAGGTAAGCGGGGAAGTTGTCAAACTATTCGTCGTGAAAAACAAGCCCTCATTGTCAGAAGCAGAAGTAATCAAACACTGCAAGTCGCTTTTGACGGGTTATAAAGTACCGAAGTTCGTCGAATTTAGAGATGAATTACCGAAAACAAATGTAGGTAAAATTTTGCGCAGAGAATTAAGAGAAAAGAAAGACTAATATGCGTCTCGACTTTGATTGTCTTCACGAAAACTTCGTTTATATTGATTCAGATCCCGCTTTAGCAAGCCTGTGTCAGCGTTGTCAGTCTCTTGATTACATCATGCTGGACACGGAATTTGTGAGAACAAAAACCTTATATCCGCTTTTAGGTTTAGTGCAGATTTTCGATGGTGAAAAAATTTATTTGCTCGATCCTAAATCTGTGAAAAATCTTTCGCCATTAGCAGATTTACTGACCGACAAAACAGTAATGAAAGTGATTCATTCTTGTTCTGAAGATTTAGATGCATTAAAACACAATGTGGGTGCTTATCCTACGCCGCTATTTGATACGCAAATTGCTGCAGGTTTTTTAAACATCGGTAATAGCATCGGTTACGCTAATTTAGTTGAAAAAATATGCCATGTCAGCTTGGATAAAACTGAATCCCGCACAGACTGGTTAGCTCGACCTTTGAGAAAAGAGCAGTTGAGATACGCGGCAGCCGATGTCAGTTACCTGTATATTGTGTTCGAGAATTTGTTTGAGCAGGCGAAACAGAATAATTTGATCGACGCCATTTTGTCTGAAAGTGAGGGCATGATCAAAAAGAAACAATGCGCCATTCCCAATGACGATGCATACATGAATGTTGGCAATAATTGGAAACTGAATGGTAAGCAATTGTTGGCCTTAAAGTTATTAGCCCAATGGCGCTTAGAAAAAGCACAAGAGAGCAACACGTCGATTAATTTTATAATGCGAGAAAACTGCATGTTCGAAATTGCAATGCGTTTACCGCAAAGTCCGAACGCGTTGTCTCGTATACACGGTATCACGCCAAAACAACTGCGCGTTTACGGCCAGCTTATATTGGATATGATTGCACAGCTTGAAACTGCAGAAGAACATACGTATCCGCATAGGATTGAAAGATTGATTGAATTCCCTAAGTATAAGAAAGCTGTTAGTGAGTTAAAAAAAACGATTACAGATGTCTCATCTAGCACGGGTATACCTGAACCAATGATTGCGTCCAAAAAGCAAATAAACGACCTGTTAAAGTGGTGTTGGTTTGCAAACTGCGATTTTGAGAAAAGAGGGATTAAACCTGATTTGTTGATGGGATGGCGAAGAACCTTGCTCTTAGATAAAATACGCCCAATTTTTGATTCAAATGAAGGCGAGTTTAATGCTTTGCGCAGTTTATAAGTCAGCTAAGAAAGCAGATACCTTTTTATACATTGCTAAACGGGACGATTTTTCGCAGGTGCCTGAAATCTTAATGCAAACCTTTGGAGTGCCTAAGTTTGTGATGTTAGTCAATACAACTGATAAACGCACCATTGCAGGTTTGGCTACAGATAAATTCATAGAAAAATTCGAAGAACAAGGGTTTTATTTGCAGTTACCACCTAAGCAAGAAGATTTAATGGAAGCCCACCGTGTAAAAAATGGCCTAGATAAAATTCCAGATATCAAATTTTAGATCCGCTGATAGATAATACTTCTCAATACTACGAGTGTAAGGGCGCAATATGGCAGACTATATTCACAAAGACCTCACCGGCAATAGCATTGATTTACCCGTTGGAAAGGTGCTTTGCGTTGGACGAAATTACTTAGATCATATTGTTGAAATGGGTGGTAGTCAGGGAACATCACCTAAAAAAGGCTCACCGGTATTGTTTATGAAGCCTAAAACAGCCTTATGTGATTTCTCGGAAACCCTAAGTATTCCCAATGATCGCGGGGAATGTCACAACGAGTTAGAAGTTGCTTTACTAATAGGAGAAAAACTTTCTAACGCTAGCCGAGAGTCTTGTCGTCACGCGATTTATGGCGTGGCATTGGGTCTAGATCTCACACTGCGTGATCTGCAAAATATGCTCAAAGATGCCGGATTGCCATGGGAGAGATGCAAGTCATTTGATGCCAGTTGCCCCGTTTCGCCCTTTTATTTAATGCCTAAGACGCAAACTTTGGATTTTAATTTTCAACTCAGTATCAACGGTGAACTGCGGCAAAATGGCGATACAAAATATATGTTATGGCCATTCTTGGATTTGTTAGCTGAGGCTTCGAAAGAGTTCACTATCGAACCAGGCGATATTGTGATGACAGGCACGCCAAAAGGCGTAGGGCCTTTGTTCTCCGGCGATACTATCGTCGCTTCATTGTCACAGCAGCTGGGTAGTGATGACCAATCTAAAGAAATAATTCGGATTGAAACTCGGGTTTGCTGACCTTTTGCATAGAAGAGTAGAGACACAGCTTATGGCTAAAATTCATACCCCGTATACCCCAGAGCTAATTGCCTCGCGGTTTTGGGAAGGGACAAGCTTACACGACATGAATCGAGCACAGTGGGAGGCAATTTGTGATGGTTGCGCAAAGTGTTGCTTGCATAAATTTATTGAGGATGATGAGGTAGAAGAAGACTTTACGCCCACAGACACGCCCGCTGACGACGGACAACTGCATTATACCAATATCGCATGTTATCTACTAAATGACAATAAATGTAGCTGCTCGGCCTACGCAAAGCGCTCAGAACTCGTCCCCGATTGCGTCACCTTAACAAAAGAAAACTTAGCTAATATTTTCTTCATGCCACCCTCTTGCAGTTACCGGAGATTACATGAGGGGCGAGGCTTAGCGAGTTGGCATCCTTTACTGAATAGGGGTAAAAAAAACAAAATGCACGCGCTAGGCGTGAGTATTCGAAACAAAACTGTTAGCGAAGCCGATGTCGATATTACCGCATTCGAAGACTATATCGTTACTTGGCCACTTGACGAAATCGAATAAGGTAACTCAGACTGACGGCAGCCGACACTAACGTGAACACGCCAAATATTATACGCATCCATTCTGCCATGCCCATACTCATAAACTGCCAAGTATTGTCGTTGCACTGTCCTGTTGCGCTAAACACATCTGGAAACCAATGGTGCAAGGGCATAAATGACGGAAAGTTCGGCTCAATAGGACAGGGCGGCATAAATAGCCCATCAAAGTAAATAAGCTCGACATGAGATTGCGCGACGCTCAAGCCCCAAAGCGAAAGTCCAAGCCAAGCAAGCAAGCCAATAATACGGGTAGATACATGCATATATACCAACGGCAAAGCTGCACTTAAAGCAATGCCAATCATTGCTGTACGTTGATAAATGCATTTGACGCATGGTCTATGATCTAAAATATGGTGGAAGTACAAGGCACTGCAGACTAATGCAAACGCTACGGAAAACAAGATAAGCCAAGGGAGTTTGGTTTTACTCCAAGATAATAAGCAGAGCATGTGGCGTCCAATCAGGAAAATTGAAGGTCAATTTACTGTATTTGCTAATAAAAGCAAGGATTTTGATTGGCTTACAAGCACTGCAATGTAAGGGGATATTGGGGCATAAGATTAGTCCCCAAGGTCAAGCTTTGGGGACGATAGTTGATGCGCTTACTCAAGCAAACAATAACGTGCTTTAATGTGCGCTATCATCATGACTGACGCCAGATTCGGCATGATGTTCAATCAAGTGATGCTGATACAACACTTCGGTCATTTCGTATAAGCTAAAGTAAGTCATGACGAGGCCAATAATGGTCAGTACGATAGTATAAGGCAGTGCCATGAGCACCATTCTGCCGTAAGACAAGCGCAATAATGGTGCTATTGCAGAGGTTAACATAAACAAGAACGCAGCCTGTCCATTAGGTGTGGCAACACTCGGCAAATTGGTACCTGTATTGATGGCTACTGCTAATAAATCAAATTGGTCGCGAGTGATTTCACCTTTCTCAAGTGCAGCGGCGACTTCAGTTATGTAAACAGAGCCGACGAACACGTTGTCACTGACCATGGATAGTACACCATTGGCAAGATAGAAAAGGACGAGTTGGGTTTCGCCCTCGTAGGTCAATACGTACTCAATGACCGGCTGAAACAGGCCTTGGTCAATTATAACAGCGACAACACCAAAGAATACACAAAGCAAGGCTGTAAAAGGCAAGGCTTCTTCAAACGCTTTTCCGAGCGCATGTTCTTCAATAATCCCGCTCATGGATGTAGCTAGCACAATGACACTAAGACCAATTAGTCCTACTGAGGCAAAATGGCCGGCAAGGGCAACCACTAACCAAACACCGATTAGTGCCTGAACAAATAAACGCGCGTTATCTCGTGGTGTTCTTTCGCTGTCCATATGCGCGTCGTAATCGCGCAAAATTTCTCTAACGGCATCGGGCATTTTAGCGCCGTAGCTAAAAATCCCTGTTTTCTCTAGCAGCCAACAGGTGATTAAGCCACCGAAGAATACAGGTATGGTGATAGGCGACATCCTAATAAAGAATTCAAAGAATCCCCAATCTGCTTTGTCGGCAATGATAAGATTTTGTGGCTCACCGACCATGGTCATCACGCCACCCAAAGCTGTGCCGATAGCTGAATGCATCATCAAGTTACGCAAGAAAGCGCGAAAGTGATCGAGGTCATTTTTTTTGGGGTGCGATACATCGTGATCCGCGGTGTGATCGTGATCACTGTGAAACTCTTTACCTGAGGCGACTTTGTGATAAATCGAATAAAATCCTAAGCCGACGGCAATGATAACTGCCACCACAGTAAGCGCATCTAAAAATGCGGATAAAATCGCTGAGGATGCAATAAATGACAGGGATAAAATAGTCTTGTTACGCACCTTAACGACAAGCTTTGTGAACAAAAACATCAGTAAATCTTTCATGAAATATATACCGGCGACCATGAAAACCAGTAGTAGAAGTACTTCAATGTTTGTTTCAATCTCATGCAACATATGTCCTGGGCTGGTCATACCGATAAACAAGGCTTCAATTAACAGCAGTCCACCAGGCTGCAGGGGGTAACATTTGAGTGCCATCGCCAAGGTAAAAATAAATTGGATTACTAATGCCCAGCCAGCTAGGTAGGGGTTAAGCATAAAAAGAAATGGATTGAGAATTAAAAATGCAATGATCGTTTGTTTGTACCAGTTTGGTGCTGGACCTAGAAAGTTGCGATAGATGGCAATGAGTGGGCTAGTGTGCATAGTTAGAGAACCAATAAATGTTGATAAACGAGCGTATTTTAAAGATCTTATCGACATTGTCAGTTAATTATTGATTTTTTATCAAAAAAAACCGAATTAACGATTCTTCTTCCTTATTGGTTAGCATCTGGTACAATCAGTTAACAATTGCTTAATAGTTACATGAAACGAGTATGATTTATAAGTCTCAAAGTCCTGCAGGATTCGCAGAAGAATACATTGTTGAATCTATCTGGAGTGGGCGCTTCCCCCCAGGTACTATTTTACCTGCAGAGCGAGAACTATCAGAATTAATCGGTGTAACAAGAACGACCTTGAGAGAGGTACTACAGCGTTTGGCAAGAGATGGTTGGCTTACCATACAGCACGGCAAACCTACCAAGGTAAATAATTATTGGGAAACTTGTGGGCTTAATATCTTAGAAACACTGGCTCGACTTGACCAAGAAGGACAGCCGCAACTATTGGACAACCTATTATCTGCACGTACTAATCTTAGTGCTGTATTTATTCGAGGCGCTTTTCGACAAAACCCAGAAGAATGCCGCAAAATTATTGAGCGTCACAAAAATATTGGTGAAGATGGTGAAGCATTCGCTCATAACGATTACCAAATGCATCACGATTTAGCCTTTGCTTCAAATAATCCTGTTTATGTACTTATGATGAATGGCTTCAAAACGATTTATTCACGTATTGGTAGCCATTTCTTTTCAAGTGAGCGTGCGAGACAAGTAGCGCGAACATACTATGACAACCTACTGGCAGTGTTGGATTCAGGAGAATCTGATCGCGTGGTCAGTGTTGTGCGTAATTACGGCGTTGAAAGTGGTAAAATTTGGCAAGAGTTTCGTCAATCAATGCCAAACAATTTAGTTGATTAAACAGCCTCTATCGCTTGCCCATACAATTTTGTAAATAAGGAAGTGCTATGCCCGTTGCAAACAAGTCGTTTCCTCACATTTTCACTCCTCTCGATTTGGGATTCACCCAACTAAAAAACAGAATCATCATGGGATCCATGCACACTGGCTTAGAGGATGTGCCCAATGGGCATGTGCGGATGGCGCGTTTCTTTGCCGAGCGTGCAAAAGGTGGCGTGGCCTTGATGGTGACTGGCGGAATTGGCCCCAATCAGGAGGGAGCGACGCATAGCCAAGCGAAAAGAATTGACTCGGATGAAGCAGTTGAACATCACAGAGTCGTGACAAAAGCCGTGCATGCAGAGGGTGGAAAAATATGCATGCAAATACTGCATACGGGACGCTATGCATATAACCCTCAATTAGTTGCACCGTCAGCCTTGCAGGCACCGATTAATCCATTTGTACCGAAAGCCTTGGATGAGGCGGGTATCCAAAAACAAATCAACGACTTCGTAAATACAGCCTTGCAAGCTCAAAAAGCAGGATATGATGGCGTTGAAATCATGGGATCTGAGGGCTACTTTTTAAACCAATTTATTGCTTCGCGCACCAATCACCGCCAAGACAGCTGGGGAGGGGACTATGCAAACAGAATGCGTTTGCCAGTCGAGATTGTTCGGCGTGTGAGGAAAGCAGTAGGTGATAAATTCATCATCATTTATCGTCTTTCGATGTTGGATCTGGTCGAAGGAGGGAGCAACTTTGATGAAGTACGTGATCTGGGCTTAGCGATAGAAAAAGCTGGCGCAACTATTATTAACACCGGTATTGGCTGGCATGAAGCGCGTATCCCGACTATTGCAACAAAAGTTCCCAGAGCAGCCTTTACTTGGGTAAGCGCAAAATTTCGTGAAGCCTTGAGTATCCCAATCGTTACTTCAAACAGAATCAATACACCTGAAACTATAGAAGAAGTTTTACAGCGTGGAGATGCCGATTTAGTAAGTATGGCGCGTCCATTTCTTGCTGACCCAGAGTTTGTGAGTAAGGCAAAGCTAGGTCAGTCTCATTTGATAAATACCTGTATTGCCTGCAATCAAGCGTGTCTGGATCATGTTTTTGACGGCAAAATGACTAGTTGTTTAGTTAACCCTCGCGCTTGCCATGAAACTGAACTAGTGATTACACCCACGAACAGCGCCAAGCGTGTGGCGATTGTTGGAGCCGGACCCGCTGGCTTGGCGGCATCTTTAACCGCTGCGCAACGTGGTCACGATGTCACATTATTTGAAGCAGATAGCGAAATTGGTGGGCAATTTAACATTGCGAAACAAGTGCCTGGCAAGGAAGAGTTTTACGAGACCATTCGTTATTTCAAAGAACAATTGGCCTTGTATAAGGTCAAGATCAAACTCAACACTCCCGCATCGGTTGAGATGTTAAACAGTGAGAACTTTGATGAAGTCATTGTCGCAACCGGCATTAAACCTCGGCAGCTGGATATTCCTGGCAATGACCATCCAAGCGTACTGACGTATATTGATGTTCTGAAACACAAAAAGCCTGTTGGTAAGCGTGTGGCCGTAATTGGTGCAGGTGGAATTGGGTTTGATGTCAGTGAATTTTTGTCTCATGGCAAAATCAACACCTCCACTAATATTCCTGCATTTATGAAAGAGTGGGGGATAGACATGAGTCTGCAAGCCAGAGGCGGCGTGGAGGGTGTCATAGCTCAACCGCAACCGTCACCCAGAGAAATTTACCTGTTGCAGCGTAAAACGTCTAAGCTTGGTGCTGGTTTGGGTAAAACAACAGGATGGGCACATCGTGCTGGTTTGAAGATGAAGGGTGTTAATATGCTTTCAGGTGCAGAATATCTTGCAATAGACGATCAAGGCTTACACCTAAAAATCAATGGTGAAAAACAAGTTTTAGCCGTAGACAATGTAGTGGTTTGTGCTGGACAACTATCCAATAGAACTTTGGTTGACGGTCTTAATATCCCATACTACCTGATTGGAGGCGCCGATATCGCTGAAGAACTAGATGCCAAGCGCGCCATTGACCAAGGAACACGGCTCGCCGCCACACTTTAAGGCACTAGCAATCACACCGTCTAACAGTTTGGCTTCGTAAAAAATTGTCATTGACATCGATTTTTATTGAGTTACTCTTGCAAAATAGCAATGACGGAAATATTCCGGACACGATGGGGTCTACGACCCTAGTTGATTTATATTTAAAAGATTTTTTCTAAATGATTCTGAATACACTACATAAACCACAGCTACATAGCCGATTGACCGTCGTCAATTATTGGCTACGGTATGCTGTGGTTTTTGATTAGTTAGATAGAACACCTCAAAAAGCCGCAGCGTGAAGACTGCGGCTTTTATCTTTTAGCACCTCAATAATGATAAAGACGCATCCACATACTGTTGATTTTCGTGGGTTTTATCTCTATTCATTCCGTTTTTAACAACGAGCAAAAGGAGATAGAAAATGAAAATCGCGATAGCTTACATCACTGTCGTTTTGGTATGGTCTACAACACCACTTGGTTTGGCTTGGAGCAGCGAAACAGTCCACCCAAGTATGGCGGGATTTTTGAGAATGGCTATCGCTTTAGTCTTGGGTTCAATCGGTTTAAAAATTTGGCGAATTAATTTACCACGGCATCCACGTGGGCTCAGACTGTATGCCTACTCGTCGATAGGCTTGTTCGGTGGCATGTATAGTTCTTACCTCGCGGCGGCTTATATCACTTCAGGCTTAATGTCTTTGGTGTTTGGTATGTCTCCGATTCTTACAGGGATCATGGCATACAAATTATTGGATGAGCCGCGCTTAAGCCGCTATAAGCTTGTCGGTATTACTATTGCTATAATTGGATTGGGTATCGTTTTTTCGGATAGTGTAGCCTTGTCTGAAAATGCGTGGAAAGGCATGGTATTGATCGTGTTTGCTGTGTTTTGTTTTAGTTACAGTGCGGTACTCATTAAAACCGTCAAGATTGATATACACCCCGCAGCAACTACGGTTGGCTCGATGCTGTTTACTGCGCCAATGTACTTGATTACTTGGTATCTTATGGATGGTACTCTGCCTGTCGAAACTTGGAGTGAACGTTCCGTTTTATCCATCTTATACTTGGGGATATTTGGCTCATTGATTGGCTTTGTCTGCTATTTTTTTGTGTTACAAAAACTCACTACAAGTACAGTGGCCTTAATTACTATGATGACTCCAGTATTTGCCATTTTACTGGGTGCATGGTTAAACGAAGAGATAATAACAACCAATACGGTAGTAGGGGCAGGCGCAATTATTTCGGGTCTTGCTTTGTATCAATACAAGCGAAAAAACCGCGATAAAAAAGGCAGGCCTGAGCTAGAACTAGAACATAAGATTTAGGCTAAAGAGCTACGCTCTAGAGAACAAAAGCATTGGCGGTATCGTATTGTCTGCGCTTTCACAGCAACATGACAATCGTACCGCCAACCCTTATTGTTAGGAGCGAAGTGATTTGTATTCGTCGTCTAACTGCAAAGAGTAGTAGATAAAGTGCCCCACGAAGCCACCTAGCAAGGACAAAGCAACCCACTTGCTTCGTTTTGCACTATTGATTAACACTGAGCTGAACGCCGCCTTAATGGCAAAAATGGCGTGCAAGCCTGCAAACATAATAGCAATAAACATTTCAAACATAGTTAATCCCAAATTGAAAAATTGCCGAATTGTACGATATAAAGTGGGGGAGGCGCGTGTGAAAGTTTATACTAAGTTATTTCGAACTATTCTGGATTTAAACGCAAGATCATTCCACCTTGGTTGTCGTCACTAACGATGTTATACCGTGAGAGCACATTCATGCCGAGCAGGCCGTCAAAGTCACCAAGATTTTTGTCGTTTAAAACCATAACCGTTACATGATCAATCCGAGTGTTTTCGATATATAAAGCGGGAATTTTGTACATCGGACTTGAGATTTTACCGCCTGCTGTTTGCACGGGAAACATCCCTAAGAATTCTCCCGTGTTTTCTATTGCAGATAAGTATGTGTCGCTGATTGCGGTAATGCTCGCGCCTGTATCTACAAGTAAACTAAGCGTGGCTTTGGCTATTCTTGCATAGGCTATGTATTGTGCATCACGTCTTCTCAGTCTAATACTGCTAAGTTCGCTTTTATTGAACCTATCCTGCAAACTCGGTAGCGGCTGCTTATTGGCCAGTTTAGGCGCCTGTTCTTGTTGCTCAGTTTGATAAATTTTTGCGCGTAAGCGCTCTGCCCGAGGATCGTTTGGCGACAAGCTAGCCAAGATATCCTCCATTAAGCCAAAGTGCTCGTCCATCCCATAGGCCATGGCGAGTGCGAGTATATAGTGGCGATTACTTGGATCAATATGAAATAGCGGCTCTAGAAAAGTAGCAAGAAGCGCCCAGTTTTCGTCGTTGCTGAATTGTTGAATTATCTTGTTGCTGTGAATTTCAATGAACTTATCGACTTCGTATCGTTGACTTTCGTCTAAAGGTAACTCGCGCAATCCGTAATAGTGCACGATAGCTACATTCAAGGCTTGAGTGTGAAAGATAGTTTCTGCCTCTAGCAACAGCGCCTGAATCGAATCAGGGTATGCGCGTAAGTATTCGCGCACAGCGACTAGCAGTTCACCATGACGTTTTTGACCGCGAAGTAGTTGTAAGTATTCCCATTTCTCTGGATGTTCGGGGGAATAGGTGTTTTCTGTATGCGTGTATGAATTGTCTTGATTCTCTAATTTGCTCTCTAGACCATTGTTTTGCGTATGTGGATTTGATGTTTTTACCTTGTTTTTGCTTGGCAACTCAGCATGATGATCAAGTGTTTTTGGCTTGAAAACGGGTGATAGTGAAGCTGTCGTCGATTGATCTTTTGTTTGTTGCACTTGTGAAAAAAGCAGCACATTTAAACACAGTGACGCGGCTAACATACCTAAGAGTATATATTTCAGCACGTCTGCTCATTGCCTTGAGTAATTGTGGCTCGATCCTGAACAACATGTTTAGCGTAGATTTCCGCAAACAGTGGCGGTATTCGGGTGGGTTTACCCGTAGACAACACAGTACAGACAAAATCTGTATGCGCGTGAAAAACCGTTTTACCGTGTTTTATCGAAATAAATTGAAACTGTCGCTGCAATCGCAGCTTTTTGTCACAAAACACAATCCAAGTCGCGCAGGCTATTTCGTCATGTAAGTGGCATGGCTGTATATAACTTAAGCGATGTTGACGTATAACCATAGCACGGTCTAAGGTTTTATAATGTTCGATACTCAGACCTATTGCATTGGAATGCGCCCACGCCACTTCTTCTATTTGCGCGACGTAAGCGGTGTTATTCACGTGATTGTAGTGGTCAATATCATTAGACTCAATGCGCCATACTTCAATATAAGGCGCTGGCAACAGCCAGTTTAGCTCGCGTAAATCGTCGACTGGCTCTGAGGCATTCGGGAAATCAAGCATGAGCGTTAGTAAAACCTCCAATCAGTAACTGTATACTAGGCAGCATTTGTTTGATTCGCAATAGGTTTTAACAATTTGGCTATTTCATTATATGTAAGGCTTGTGGTAGCAAACCAACAATCTCGGCGATGCCAAATGCGTACCCGGGTCCTTCATTCGTTAATTCGTTTGCAGGTAGATAATATATTTTTGAGCCGATAGCACCATACAAAGCGGCATCTAACAGTTGCCAGTGGTCATTTTGATATACTTCGACCCACGCATGCCCATAAGCATTGAGATTATCCGACTCTTCAACAATAGCCGTGCCAAACACAATTTTTGCAGGAATAGAAAGTGAACGCGCAAGAGCGGCCAAAAGTACCGCATGTTCTGTGCAGTCTCCACTGCGCGTATCCGCTACAACCGACGCTATGTTGAAACCGTGGATATAAGTCGTTTCGGTAATGTATTCACTGACATATCTCTCTAAATCTGACAACTGATACGTCTCTTTATACTTGTCTTTAAATTCCTTGGTAAAGGCACTGGCACTTGGTTCAGTGTAATCGACAATAAAACTATCTTGCAGGTGTTTACTACTTTGTTTGCGATCGTGAACATATGTTTTTGTTAGAGGTAATTGAACACTTTGTTCATTCACAGTCAGCGGTTCAATATCAAAATTGTCTGATAATGTTTGGCTAAGCTTTTTGGGCTTAGCGGTAATTAGCGTAATACTAATCTTACTATCTAGAGGAAGTTTTACATTTTCATCTATTGAGATCGGGATATTACTCAAAAAAGAGGGCGTTTGCGCACTGGTAATTGCCGATACAGTGATAAATGAAAATGCAAGAAGTCGATAAATGCAATACTTCATGGTAGCTTCGGCTTTCCCTTGGCATGTATCAATGACATTTGCATAGTCATTGGACCTTGTTGGAGTGTGCCTTTTCGAAATATGTTGTCTTGGTCGGCTAAAAACTGCATGACAATCGGCCCCATATCAATTTCGAAGTTAGCATTTTTATTTTCTGGCAATTGACTTAACTTCACTGGGATTGCATTGCTTGGGTCTGCTGCAGGTGACCACATATACAGCTCGGTACTGGTATCCTCAGATGCTTTTAAATTTTCTAAAGAGACGTAGCTACCATAAGCGGATAATAACCATTCGTTATATTCCAGTGTCTTTTTAATTTCTTTGCCTTGCAGTGTGCCTTCAACTTGCCAAGAATCATCGATATATTGTATGGAAAACTGAAAATTTACGTTGCCATTCTGTAAGCTATATTCATTGGCATTAATCAACGAACCATCTGGCGAACTCCAAGCACTTCTGACAACATCATTTGTTGATACTGTGTTAGCGTCAACAGGGGCAATTAACGCTGTTCGATTTTCAATGGCTATGTCTCCGTCAACGTCAACGGCGTAAATTTCTTGCACATATCCCATTGGTAAATTATTGACAATGAGCTTGTATGTAGCCTCAAAAAAGGAGTCATTACTTCGCTGATCCATAGTTGTAACGAAAGACTCAAAGGTTTTTAGAAATGTGTCTCTGTATCCTATTTCATTATGCAAGCACATTCTTAAAATACCATTGTTCTCAGATACCAATGACTTAATCACGCCTGCCACTTTTTCATTGCCTTCGCCTAAATTGTACAAGACGTCAAATGTGATGTAGGGGCTACTATTTATTACCCCCGTATCCAATCCATATGTAAATCGACTACTCAAACTTTTCTTGTTTAATTCTTGGGTATTGGATAAAGCGGCTTCGACGATTGCATTTAATGAAGTCGCCGCACCATCATAACTGGTGAACACATAGCACTCGACTGGATATGCACTGCCAATATCCACGGTGTAGTACCAAAAATCATCACCTTTTTCGCCGAGTTTATAGCTTCCTAACACTTCACCTTCTATAACAAGCGATTCAATTTTGAGTTTACTTGTCTCTGTTAAGCTAGCCTCTCTAGCCATCGATTCTTTAAACCACGAGGGAAAATCGTTGATATTTACCAAATCCTTTGCGTTTGAGGTATTGGCAAAAGTAGTGGCTACTAAGATGATAAGCATTTTGCATGAATAGTGCATGGAGGTTCATTCCTTGATTTATAAATAAAGCAGAGAAATCACATGTTACAATGCACTGAGAATATAATCACGATTTGTTTTTGCGAGTAAAAAAAAGTGAATGCTGTATAATCTGTTAAATAAAATCGCCCCCAAACAAGTTGTAAACATTACATCCATGCCGTTTGACAGCCAAAAGTGTTTAGTTCCTGCGCCACACAAATTAAGTACTGATATTCATTCAAGCAAACACTTGGAGCAGCTATTTAATGCTGAGTTTTCTGAGACTGAAAACACTCTCTTACTTGGAAATGCTTCTGAGCCTCTCTACTTGCCGGCATCACAGAGTTACAGGGAACATATTAGTGTCACTCCAGAGGTCGATGCGTGTTGTCATCAGCACCGTATCTTTTATCGAGCAAATTATTTTGCTAGCGCTTTGCACGAAATAGCGCATTGGTGTATTGCCGGTCAAGAGAGAAGAATAAAAGTGGACTACGGGTATTGGTATGCTCCAGATGGCAGAAATACCCGTCAACAGCAATTATTTGAAGAAGTCGAGTCAAAACCGCAGGCACTAGAGTGGGCATTTTCTATTGCGTCAAACGCTGGTTTTCGCGTGAGTATCGACAATTTGTCAATGTCTGAAGTCAATGACAAAGATTTTGAAAGCAAAGTGCTAAATGCTTTAGACCGCTATTGTAATAATGGCTTTCCACTGCGAGCAAAGCAGTTTTTATCGCGTTTATTCGATTTTTATGGCACGTCCATATCTGATATTAAGCTTGTGCTCAACAACAAGTTGTAAAATGAAACAAAATTCGTTTGTAAGTGTACTATTACAGTACGGTGAGATCATACTTGGCAGTTTCCTTTACTTTTGTCGAAAAAGTTATTTTTCATGAATGAAAAATTAAAGCGTATATGGACATACTCGAAGCGTTTTTGCGACAAAAGTAAAGGAAACTGCCAAGTATAATCCCGCCGTAACTATTGCAGACAAATTTACCCATAGGAATTAAATGATGAGGCGTTTTTCTATTGGACTAATTATTAATCCATATGCTGGTATTGGCGGCGCGCTAGCACTAAAGGGCAGTGACGGGAAAGAAGTACGAGAAAAAGCACTGAAGGCAGGGGCTGAAAAAACTGCTTTAAAGCGCAGTGAGCTAAGCTTGCAAAGTCTGCTGGATTTACGAGAAAAAATCCTATTTTACACCTGTGATGGTGATATGGGGGCAAGTCTTTGTGACAAAATGGGCTTTAAATATGAAGTGGTTTATCACCGCTCTCATGAGCAATCTGAGGCGGAAGACACCATTGCTGCGGCAAAGGCCATCGCTAATATAGGTGTTGATTTATTACTTTTTGCGGGGGGCGACGGCACGGCTCGGAATTTGTGCGACATATTCTCCCCTTCACAAGCCATGCTGGGTATTCCGGCTGGCTGTAAGATTCATAGTGGCGTATATGCTGTGACACCCAATGCCGCTGGGATAGTGGCAAAACAAGTTGTAAATGGCGAGTTGCTTAGTATCATGCAAGCAGACGTCAAAGACATTGATGAAGATGCGTTTAGAGGTGGTCAGGTTATCGCAAAGTATTACGGCGAGATGTCAGTACCCGAATCTCTTCATTATATTCAATCCGTCAAAGCAGGGGGCAAAGAATCAAATGAACTGGTGTTAGCCGACATCGCTGCTACCGTGCAAGAACTTATCGACGAGCATGCTGAGCACTATATTGTCGTCGGCTCGGGAAGTACTATTGATTTCATCATGGAAGATATGGGTTTAGATAATACCTTACTAGGCGTAGATATAATGCACAAAGGTCAAATTGTCGCTAAGGATGTCACAGCCTATGCTCTCGAAACATTAATCGCTGACAAACCATGTAAACTTTTAATCACTGCTATAGGTGGTCAGGGGCATATATTTGGAAGAGGGAATCAACAACTCAGCCCTACATTTTTGGCTAAATTAAGCAAAGACGATATGTGGGTAGTTAGCACGAAATCTAAGTTGCTGGGTCTAAAACAAAATGGTTTTGTAGCGGATACAGGAGACACCAAACTCGATGCAAAACTTGCTGGGCCTATCCAGGTCATCACAGGCTACAAAGACAAAGTACTTTATTTTGTCAGGAGCGAATAAAACATGGTACTAGCGCAAGCTTTTGAACAGTATTTGCAGAAAAAAGAAGCGTTCTTAGATAAATTCATAGATTGTGGAAGCGATCAAGAGCTTTTTGCAGCAAGCTATATCCACGGTCATTTATCCGTTGTTGCCGCCCAAGTTTTTGACCTTCAGGATGGTGAAATCGACCGAGAGACTATTGATCAATATACAAAACGCTTTTGTGAGGCGCTTTACACAAGCATCGATACAGCCATCGACAAAAAAGAGCTAGATGATGAAGATGCAGCAGATGTGAATACCATGCTTTGTCAGTTGCTTGATCTAGATCAACGAATCACTTAAGTGCAATATTTAGTATTCTCCTCACTGGTCGATACCAAGATAATATTGTTTAACTTATACCTTGTAGAGAATGGATGCAATTCTATGAGCTGAGGAACTTGAGTGCATGATGAATAGTACCAGCGCCAATATTTCTCCGCAACCCACTGCGAATACGCTTTAAATCAATTCGATACAAAAAATGTTTGTTGCCCTTATGGTTTTGCAAGCCCTTGCCGCAATTGGTATTGGGCTGGTCACAGATACCCTATTATTGGGGGTGGTAGCCAGTTTCGTTATCTTAGTACCCCCTATTTTTTTGTGTCTTAAACACCCTAAGAAAGTGTTGACTAATCATGCTGTCGCGACGGCCTTACAACTAATGGCAGCGTTGCATATGCAGCAAACGGCAGGCATGACCGAAATGCACTTTCAAGTGTTTATGTTGCTGGCCTTTTTATCTATTTATCGAGATTGGAAGGTTGTGGTCACTGGTACCTTAGTTATTGCAGTGCATCACATACTTGGCTTTGTTATGCAATTGTCAGGTGGTGGGCTCATGGTATTTGAAGATGCTACGCCTGCTTTTTATATCCTTTTAATTCATGCCACATTCGCCATTCTTGAGTGCATTGGCTTGTCTTTTTTGGCTGTGCGTTCTGCAAAGGACTACAAGGTAGCAAAAGACATTCAAACCACTGTTAATGACATTGTTAGCGCGCCGGATGTCTTGGATCTCAGAGACAAGAATATTCCCAGTGATCCACAGTTAAAAGAGTTTACCAATATGCTCTTGAGTGTAAAAGGACTCGTTAAACAAACTGCGCATGTTGGCTCAGCCTTAGTGACAATTGCTGAGAAGGTACGAGCTTCGTCAGGGGCGCTAAATGAAACTGTAGAAGAGCAGAATAATCAAGTTTTCACCATCTCTGAGTCTATTAGCCGGATAGCTGCTAGTGTAGAAGATATTGCGCAGCTTTCTCAGGGGGCCAATACTATTGCACAAAGCGCAAAGCAAAGTACGACAGATACTGCAGAAGCAATAAATACCAGTCAAACTAACATTGCCAAGTTAAAGTCAACCTTACAAACTACCTCTGAGGCGATCAGTGATTTGAGCAATAAATGCGAGAATATCTCTTCGGTGATGCAATCTATTAAGTCCGTTGCTGAACAAACAAACCTACTGGCTTTAAACGCTGCGATAGAGTCAGCACGTGCTGGGGAGCATGGTAGAGGCTTTGCTGTTGTTGCGGATGAGGTGCGCAACCTAGCGATAAAGTCAAAAGAAAGCGCAGAAGAAATAGAAAAAATCACGGCAATGTTGACAGAAAGTGCCAATCATTCGGTGAAAAATATGGATGATTGTGTTGATGTTGTTGAGCTTGCGGTAGCGTCTTCAGAAACCGCCACCTCTAACATGAAAATCGTGTTTGATAGTATTGAGAATGTGGATGCCAACGTGACGAATGTTTCTAATGCGACGAACGAACAGGCCAAAGTATCTAAAACGATTAGCAGCAATACGGATAACTTGAGCAGCTCATTTGCGAGTGAAAAAGAACAAGTGGCCTACTTGCATGAGGATTTAAGTAAGTTAAATGACTTGGCAGACGAATTGAACCAGCAGTTACGTCAGTTTAAGTTGGACTAAATATTTCGACAATAGACGCATGTTGGCATCTAGGACTAAAATAGTTTTCGGCGTGGTCTGTTGGTTAATCCTTTGTTCGTCGTTGATTGTATGGGTTGGGGCGTCAAATAAAAGTGAGTTTGATCCCGAAATGCGCTTGTCGTCTGCCATCATGGATATGAACTTTGAATATACTGTGGTTGAAAAATTTGCTCCTCTTTCTACTGTTGGAGAGACAAGACAGTTATTTCACATCTATCAAGGGGATTGCTTTTGTGAGTGGCTTGCTAGAACGCATATAAGCAAGCTGAGTTTATGGGCTGCCAATCAAGACTTTGCAATTATAGATGTTAATCTAGACGAACATCCAGAGTTGAAACCATTGATTCCTTCCACACCTGCTGTGCTAGCAATCGATGATCGTCATCGCTTGATTTATTTGGGGCCATACTCTAGAGGGAGTGGATGCTTTAGCGCGAGTGGTCAAGTTGATGATGTACTCAAACAGTATGTTGAGCGTGATTTGGCAATCCAAAATCCTAGTACTAGATTTCCGTCTGCGACCATCGAAGTGGATGCCAGTGGCTGTTATTGCAGTACTTAAGTCTCTTTTTCGCAAACTGCCTTCATTCCCAGAAAGTTTTATAGCCCTTTTTGATTGAGTACTGACCTTTAGGTATAGTTTAATTAAGCTCTGGCATGACACTCCCTTACCCCCAGTTCAGGTTAAAGTAAGCAAGGAATAAACATTGCACTTAGGCGCTTGACTACGTTTTTTATTCGTCTATAGTGTTAGCTAATATTAGCTAACCTAGGTTGTGTATTGTGCAAGCGAATATGCATGAAGCAAAAAGTAAGTTGTCTCAATTAGTAGAAACAGCTTTGAAAGGTGAAGAGGTCATTATTGCTAGATGCGGCAAACCTGCTGTAAAGCTTGTCCCTTTTAAACCTTCAGGCAGGAGGGTGTTTGGCCTGTATAAAGGGCAAATTAAGATATCTGAAAATTTTGACTCTGACGCAACGCAGAATGAAATTGCAGAGGAATTTGGGGTTTAATGAGAAACTTGTTATTGGATACCCATGCATTTCTTTGGTGGTTAAATGGGGACAATCAGCTGAGTAATTACGCTATCGAATTGATAAGTGATGAAGCAAATAAAGTTTATGTAAGTGCTGCTACATCCTGGGAAATTTCTATTAAGCGTAACAAGGGCTTACTTGAAGCTCCTGAAGATATTGATGCTGTGATCGAGAAAGTAGGATTTTCTAAATTACCAATATCCGTGTTTCATGGACAACAAGCAGGTAGTTTACCTAATCATCATAAGGACCCTTTTGATAGAATGTTGATTGCACAAGCACAAGCAGAGGGCTTAGAGATAATAACATGTGACTCTTTCTTTCCTATGTATGGAGTACGATTGATTAAAGCAAACGTATGATAGGAAGTCACAAGAGCAACAAGTCAATTTGGCACCTCATTTTTCGGTTCATCTAAGTAAAAATGAGCTAATGACTTTACCACGGTAGATAGAGCTTGTGCGTCACTGGCTCTAGCGATTCGGATCTTTATCTCTTCGTTTTTCATGCTAACGCTTAGTCAAAGAGTCGGCTTGTTAAAGGTGAAGATTGCAAATGCAAGCGATACGACACTGGTTGATAATCTCTGTTTAACCTGAAAATTGTTAGTCGCAAATTGTCCACAAAACTTTCGATAAAACATAGAAGTACGGCATTAGGATTATTGTTAAGAGAGCAATTACACCACAATAAAAATAGTGTGCTTCTTTTTCCGTTATTCTCGCCAGACAATTCCGGCTGGCTCATCCACCTTTTCGCTGTTTGCTTATAATTGGGGCCCAGCCTTCACTAACTCAGCACCGTCCTCAATGTTTGTGTATTGCTCAAAATTTTTAATAAATCGCGACGCTAAGTCTTGCGCTTTCTCAGTCCATACCTCGGAGTTTTCGTAGGTGTTTCTTGGATCTAAGATACTCAGATCCGTGTTGGGTAGGCTGGTGGGTATGGCCAAGTTAAAAATGGGCAAAATGCTAGTGTCGGTCTGTTCTATCGAACCATTCAAAATGGCGTCAATAATTGCACGCGTGTCTTTGATTGAAATGCGCTTGCCTGAACCGTTCCAACCTGTGTTGACCAAATACGCTCGCGCATTTACTGCTTCCATTTTTGTAACTAATTCTTGTGCATATTTTACTGGATGCAGGGTTAAAAATGCCTTACCAAAACATGCCGAAAAAGTGGGGACAGGCTCTGTTATTCCTCGTTCAGTACCGGCTAATTTTGCGGTAAAGCCAGACAAAAAATGATATTTTGTCTGTGCAGAATTTAGCTTGGAAACAGGTGGCAATACCCCAAAGGCATCTGCAGTTAGGAAAATAACTGTCTTAGCATGACCGCCTCTAGATACAGGCTTGACAATGTTTTCAATGTGATAGATGGGATAAGAAACGCGTCCGTTTTCGGTAATTGAGTGATCGAAATAGTCAACTTTGCCGTCCTCGTCAACGACTACATTTTCTAATAATGCGTCTCGTCGGATGGCCTTATAGATATCCGGTTCACTGTCGGGATCTAAATCAATGGTCTTGGCGTAGCAACCACCTTCAAAGTTAAAAATACCGTCGTCATCCCATCCGTGTTCATCATCACCAATCAATTTGCGTTTTGCATCGGTCGAGAGGGTGGTCTTGCCTGTACCTGACAGACCAAAAAAGATCGCAGTCTCACCAGTGTCACTCACATTGGCAGAACAGTGCATAGACGGCATATGATCTAAGGGTAGATAATAGTTCATCATTGCGAACATCCCCTTTTTCATTTCGCCTCCATACCAAGTGCCGCCAATCACTTGCATTTTTTCAGTCATGTTGAACACGGTAAATACCTCTGAATTCATGCCGTGTTCTTGCCAATTTGGATTACTCGTTTTTGATCCATTAAGTACAACAAAATCAGGTTCACCGTAATTCGCTAGTTCTTCTTTATTTGGACGAATAAACATATTGGTGACGAAATGAGCTTGCCACGCGACCTCAACGATAAACCTGACTTTCATTCGCACTTTTGGATTTGCACCACAAAATGTATCAACGACAAAAAGTCTTTTTGAAGACAACTGTTTTACCACTAACGCTTTTAGCTCTTTCCAAACATCTTCAGAAATAGGTTTGTTGTCATTATGAGACTGGGTCGAGTCCCACCATAAATTCGCTTCGCTTATTTTGTCTTTGACTATGTATTTATCTTTAGGTGAGCGTCCTGTAAAAATACCGGTTCTCACCGCCACAGCGCCGGATTCAGTTACAATACCTTTTTCATACCCTTCAAGGTCTGTACGTGTTTCTTCTTCAAAAAGTTGAGCATAACTCGGGTTGTAAACAAGCTCTGTGACGTCTTGAATTCCATATTGGCTAAGATCAATGTTGGCTCGCATGGTCTCGTTCCTTTTTTAACCTGACTTGACTGGACTGATACCCATACTACATTACTAAAACGATTAGTTTTTGACCTGAATCAATCCTAACTCTGAGGACAGACCCTAGTGTGAATTGCTCTTATTTTTCAGGTCTAGTATGTGCGTTTAGGCGGCACATACCTCGCTGATTTTTTATCGAAAAGATAATTTACACTGCCCCCGTTTATTTACTGAACCAGTTTATTTAAGTGCAAATGAAAAGCTGGACTCATTATTGCTACTGATTTTTTAGAAACCCAGCCATGCAAGCCACTTTGTGACTCGGTGGCAAATAATGTTTATTAACGAGTAGCATTTATGAAGAATACACTAAATAGCTTTGCCTGTATCTTGCTCAGTGTGCTGTGCGTATATATTGTGTTGTCCTTGAGCGGCTGTGCAGTGGCAGTACAGAGTCACTCTCAAACAAATTCATCAGCTCCCCCTGAGGCGTTGGGTAATGCAGAGTTGTATACACACGAACTTGCAAACGAACTGTTTCTTAGTCTTGCCGCTGACCGGCAATACCGGTATGCGGTTGCCGGTTTTGTACCCGTGACGACCCTCAAACAAAACTTGAACAAGCAAGGACCGTTGATGTTGCTAGGGCATCAGTTAGAGCAAGGCTTAACAACAGAAGCAGTACGTAGGGGTTATATTGCACAAGACTTCAAAGCGACGAATACCATCATTATGGGCGCTGATTCTGAGCGTGCCTTGTCCAGAAATGTTGAGCACCTTCGCAGCACACAAAACATAGATTTTTTTATAACTGGCACGATTACTGAACAAGAAATGGGTGCCATGGTAAACGCGCGTATCATAAATGTTCGCACTAAAGACGTGATAGCGGCGGCAACCAAATTTTTTCCTGCTGAAATTTTTTGGCAGCGAGAACAAGTGACAACAAGAAATGGCTTGTTATATCGGGCAGAAAAGCCTGCAAAAGCAAAGTCTAGGGTAGGAGAGTAATGATGAAACGAATTAGCATGTTGGCAGGTATATTGAGTTTGAGTGCATGTACTAGCCTTCCTTCACTCGATAATTTTTGGGTAAAAAGTAATAAAGACGAACAAGTCGAAGATACACAAGTGGTTGATATCGTTTCAGAACAATCTAATCAAGATCAAAGCCTAGTGAATCGAGCAGATTCGCGCAATGTTGATGCCTTTGGTTCAATGCTAAAACCGAGTGTGATGTCGCATACACCTGGCGCATATAAAAGCATACCTTTAACTAAACACGTTGGGCATTACGTGACGAATATGGCAAACGACCTCGTCGCCAATATGGAATATGTGACCGAGCGCACACCGGTGGCAGTGACGCACTTTTCGCTAATCGACAGCGACTTAAAAGAGACGAACCTCTTGGGACAGCAAATGGCAGAGTCATTTGTGCACGAATTTCACAAATTCAGAATGCCAGTCGTTGAATATAAGGCCACGCAATTTATTCGCGTTACTGAGACGGGCGATTATCTTTTGTCTAGAGACTTTTTAGATTTAAATAATTCAACACCGATTCAGTATGTGCTAACTGGCACTATGACCAAACATCAGGGAGGATATATTGTCAATGCTAGGATGTTAGGTATGGAATCTAAAGTAGTAGTGGCAAGCGCTCAGAGTTTTATTCCCTACTATATCGTGGATGCCTTAATGCCGAGTGAGTCTAGCCGTCAAAATGAAGTGCTCGATGGTGTGCGCATCATTCGTGGTGAATAGCGAGGCATAGAAATGAGAAGTTGTCTAAAATTCAGCTATCATGCTGAACAATCAAATATTTTCAAATCCTGTGCGTACGTCATGCTTGCTTTCGTGTTGTCTGGTTGTGCAATGGGCAGAATGTTCATGGCTGGCTACACACCACCACAAACTATTGCTGATTTGCTCAACGAGCAATATGCTTTGGCTGGCGAGCTTCCACCTGAGCTACAGGATACAGACGGCAAAGGCGCTAGACAAATCTCTTTAAACTCGGTAAGAGGCAGTGCGCAAGATCAAAAACAAGGGCAGGTAGAAGTTGACGAAAACCTGATGCTTATGAGCCAGTATCAGCAAGTAAAATCATTTCGGCCCTCTTTTTCATATAAAGGCATTGAAGATTATGCCGCGCAACTGTCGATGGCCTTGGTCAAAAATAGCGTCGGCATCAACCGTCATTTACGTATTGGCGTAAGCTCGTTTGTTGAGCTTGATGAGACCCTGCAAACCACGTCAATTCTTGGCAATCAGCTGGCCGAGCACTTTATCGGAGAAATTCAGTCATATGGCTTGTCCGTGATCGATCACAAGCTAATGCCCGCGCTTCAGGTAAATACAAGAGGCGACATTGCATTTTCAAGGGATGTTACTCAGTTAGCGAACAACAATATTATGGATCATGTTTTGTCAGGTACGATAATCAGGAAGGCAAACGGCGCATTTGTGAATGCACGGATTATCTCCTTGCTCGACAACAGAGTTATTGCTTCAGCACATATTCTAATACCCGACTTTGTTGTTGATTCAGTGCATCCGCAGTATGTGAGTATGTAGACAAGGCACTCATTTATTTGTCAGCCACTGCCTAATCTTGTAGCGATTTGGCTGCAGTGCTTTCAGTAAACTATTCGGTAGAGGCAAGCAGGACTGTGTGATTTGTGCCCGTAATGTTCTCGCTAGGATGGGCGCTGTTGTGAGTCCTCTGGAGCCTAAACCCGTTAAGAGAAAAACATTTTTTTGTACCCTTGATGGACGATAGCGACGAAAATCGTTGTGTTTGTACAAGTCTACATATTGTTTTTCTTGGGCAAGAAAATCTGGCATGTTACCTATTATTGGCATGTGATCAGGCGTGGAACAACGTATTGCTGCTCTGCCGATTGGTTCTGCTTCCCTAGCAAACATATCTATACACTTAGCGAAATCAGTGTCCTGCATAGCCTGCGTATGTGTATGCAGATTTAGGTCTCGATCACTTAGACGATAATCTGTGCCGCGTTCGTTTTTGTGATAGGTTGACCCCAGCGCGTGCCTTCCATCTACTGCGGGCGTAAAGTATCCTTTATGGCACAATACGGTATTTAGCGCAGCGCTATCATCTGTTGACTTTACATATTCAACTTGGCCGCGCGTTAATCGAAGTGGAATATTGTCACTCAAAAACGGTGACGAGCCAGCCGCAGCTGCAATAACTAAATAGTCAGAAATAACGTGCAAGTCTTGGTCTGTATCATTGCGACATGTTGACTTGATGGGGCTGCCTGTTTTTCCTAAGTAATAGGATTGCAGGCTTGTATTTGTTAACAAATTAAAGTGTTCATAATGGTGGCATGAAGCAATACAAGCTTCGGTAAGCGATTTTGGTGAAATCCAACCTGCATTGGGTATGTACAGTCCACCGAATGGTAAGGAAATATTGGCTTTTTCGCTTGCTTCTTGAGTGTTTATTACGCGAGCAAATGAATCTGGCCACAAGTCTTTTTGTTGCATTTTGTGGAAGCGAGTGCGCGTGTTGTCATTAAAGCCAAGTTGTATTACCCCGCACCAATCGTGTTCAAAGGGCTGTTGTTCGTTGAGTTGGTCGTACCAATGTCTTGCAAATAAAAAGCTGTGTGCATAAAACTGACTAGAAATCCCAGCCTCAGCCTGTAGCTGAGGGTAAAAACCGCCAATTTTATTGCCTGATGCTCCCCTTGCGACCGCCTCATCAGCGCAGACAAGCGTGACTTGAAATCCGGCACGTAATAGCTCCAAAGAGGATGTTGCCCCCGCTAGACCACCACCGACTATCACCACTTTTTTTGATGCAGGATGCGTTTTTGACGACCCTTCAGATGAACCCGTATCGCGAGTAAACCACGGTGGCTGTTTCTTCGTCCATACGCTTTGTTTTTCGATTAGTGTACCGACTAACATCTCGCGTTTACGCCCGTAGCCTTTGCGTTTAGTGATCTCAAAACCAGCAGCCTGAAGCCCTCTCTTGACGGCTCCCGCGGCAGTAAAGGTCGCAAAACTTGCGCCGACTTTACTCAGCCTTGCAATGTTTGAAAAAACACGTTGTTGCCACATACTCTCGTTTTTGCTGGGCGCAAACCCGTCCAAAAACCATGCATCAACATTACCGGATTCGTAGGCGTATACTTCTTCTATCGATTCGTTAATATCACCCAAAATTAAATCAATGCTCGAACTAAAATGAACTAAATCTAGTCTATGGTGGCCAGAGAGTGCAGGGGGGTAGATGTCAATTAGCGCATTATATTCTGCCTCTAGACTGGGACGTTGTGCGGCTACTTCGTTCAATATATCTTGTGCTAAGGGATATTTTTCAAAAGAAATGACGTGTAAATGTGTTAAGTCATGATCAGGATTATCGGTGCGGAATTGCTTAAATTGTTGCAATACCAACATGATGTTTAAACCAGTACCAAAGCCAGTTTCGCCTATGACAAAGGTACTTTGCTTATGGTTTAACCACTTTTGCTTCAGTTGATTGCCGTCAATAAACACATATTGTGTTTCTGCAATACCGTCATCGTTGGAATAGTAAACATCATCGAAGGCTTCGGATATCAGGGTTCCATGGGAATTAAAGCTAACGGCGGCATGTTGTATTTTCATTAAGTATTCAAATTGTGAATGACTTTTTGTTTGATTATATGACAGTATACCCTTAAGAGCAGACCAGTTGAATCGATTAAGCCGCTAACATATAGCGAAATTTGCGGCTGTGTTATACCTTGTCGTAAAAAGACGGCTAGAATTACAATTAGTTTTTTAAAAATGAAAAACGAAAGTACATGTATAATTGAAGTCTTTACAGCGACTTTTATTCTAGTCGGGCATTTACTAAAAAGTATGATCCCGCCCTTTGGCGAAATTGAAAGAAGTAAAATATTAAAAGGTGATAAATGAAACGCGCAGTGATTACCGGCTTAGGCATTGTATCAAGTATCGGAAATAATGCTAATGAAGTAACAGAGTCATTAAAAAGCGGTAGCTCTGGAATTACATTTTCTGAGCAGTTTGCAGAAATGGGCTTGCGAAGCCAAGTATGGGGAAATGTAAAACTCGACCTAAAGGAAATGATCGACCGTAAAGCTTTGCGTTTTATGGGGGATGCATCAAGTTACGCCTACCTAGCTATGCAACAAGCTATCGTAGATGCAGGGTTAGAAGAAAAGGACTACTCAAGTGAGAGGGTAGGGATTATTGCGGGTTCGGGCGGTGCGTCGTCAGAAAATCAAGTGAACTCTGCGGATATACTGCGAGCCAAAGGCGTAAGAAGAATGGGGCCTTACATGGTAACGCGTTGTATGGCAAGCACTGTGTCTGCTTGTTTGGCGACACCTTTCAAGATAAAAGGTGTGAATTATTCTATCGCCTCGGCGTGTGCAACCAGTGCACATTGTATTGGCAATGCCTGGGAGCTGATTCAACTGGGTAAACAAGACATGGTTTTTGCAGGCGGAGGCGAGGAACTTCATTGGTCGCTTTCGAGTCAATTTGATGCGATGGGTGCACTTTCAAGTCAATACAATGATACGCCGGCATTGGCCTCTCGAACCTATGATGCCAATCGC
The DNA here is from genome assembly GCF_042646125.1 of Agaribacter flavus. Taxonomy (NCBI): domain Bacteria; kingdom Pseudomonadati; phylum Pseudomonadota; class Gammaproteobacteria; order Alteromonadales; family Alteromonadaceae; genus Agaribacter; species Agaribacter flavus. The sequence goes on along the minus strand of NZ_JBHRSW010000005.1, from coordinate 130,259 downwards.
GATGGTTTTGTCAGCTCAGGCGGCGGCGGTATGGTTGTCGTTGAAGAATTAGAGCATGCGCTTGCGCGTGGAGCAAAAATTTATGGCGAAATCGTCGGCTACGGTGCAACATCTGATGGCTATGATATGGTCGCTCCTTCAGGCGAAGGCGCGGCTCGATGCATGCGTATGGCAATGCACGGCATCGATCAAAAACTGGATTATTTGAATACTCATGGCACTTCAACGCCTGTGGGTGATGTGCAAGAACTCAAAGCGATTCAAGAGGTGTTTGGTGAAAATAGTCCAGCAATAAGTGCAACGAAATCTTTAACTGGTCATGCCTTAGGTGCAGCAGGGGTGCACGAAGCCATATTTACGCTGTTAATGATGCAAAACGACTTTATCAGCCCTTCCATCAATATTGAAACGCTCGATGATCAAGCGAAAGGTTTGGATATTGTGACGACGGCGCGCGAACAAGCGGTAGACCTTGCGATGTCTAACAGTTTTGGTTTTGGCGGCACAAACGCATCATTGGTATTCAAGAAATATCAGTAAGTTAAGCCGTGAAAATACTTTATGATAGTGTCATGCCCTATGCCGAGGCGTTCTTTGGGCATATCGGGATATGCGAACCTTTCGAATTGGGAAAAATCTCTAGTGAGGCGCTGGCGAATGCCGATGTTCTGCTCACACGTTCAACAACAAAAGTTGACGCCTCGCTACTTGAATGTGGAAACAATCTTAAATTTGTTGGAACTGCGACAGCAGGGATAAATCATTTTGATACAGCCGCTTTAGATGACAAAAACATTACGTGGACATCGGCAGCAGGCTGCAATGCCAGAGCGGTGGCCGAGTACGTCCTTGCTGCATTGTTATATTTGGCTGAACAGGATGGCTTTCTTCTCAAAAATAAGCAGATCGCTATTGTGGGAGTAGGTGCCGTGGGGAAGCAAGTTGCAGACATCGCAACCGCATTAGGTATGCAAGTTGTATTGTATGACCCGCCTAGAGCAGCCATCGACGCCAACTTTAGCTCATCAATCTTCGAAGAGGTGTTGCAGGCCGATATTATATCTTTGCATGCGCCACTAACACATAATGGGCAATACCCAACTAAGCACATGTTTAATAGTGATGTGCTGAATAGTATGCAAAGCTCACAATATATTGTCAGTGCAAGTCGAGGGGAACTAATCGATACTCAAGCCTTACTCGATATGAATGACGATTGTCCGCAATTAGTAATGGATTGTTGGGAAAATGAACCTTACATATCGACAGATTTGATGTCACGCTGCCGTTTGGCAACCGCACATATCGCTGGCCATTCGTTGGAGGGTAAAGCAAGAGGAACCAGTATACTTTACGATAAGCTTTGCGCATTTCTTGGCGTGGAAAAACAACATAGCTTAGCTGAATTTTTACCCCAAATGGATCATTCTCATGAATTGACTGCCTGCACACAGTCTTTTGCACATCAAAATTTGAATCAAACTTCTTTAAGTAGCCTCGTGAAGTGTTTCTATGATATTGAAAATGATGATAGTTTTTTCCGTCAGCACATGGCAAAATCCGAATCAATTACGCCCATTCGAAAAAATTACCCAATAAGAAGAGAGTTTGACGCAGTTGACATAAGTGTTGATGACGCTGCAGATAAATTAACGTTAAGCTCACTTGGCTTTTCAGTCTCTTAGGTAAAAGCTCGATGGGCATGCCGTCTGAGTAAAAGGGTTATGTTTCTATATGTCAAACGCATACAATGTTGCGATTTTGGGTGCTACTGGTTTAGTTGGTCAAACTATCATCGACTTGCTGGCAGAGCGCAAATTTCCTATCGATCAACTTTTTCCGCTCGCCAGCGCGCGTTCAGCGGGTGATGAGCTTGATTTTAAGGGTGAAAAAATCACCGTTATCGATGCCGATGAATTTGATTGGAGTAGCGTGCATTTGGCCTTTTTCTCCGCTGGTGGTAGCGTATCAGCTAAATATGCACCGATAGCCGCAGATGCTGGCTGTGTCGTCATTGATAATACATCTGAGTTTAGATACGAACATGATGTGCCTTTGGTTGTACCTGAGGTAAATAAGTCAGCTTTAGCAGATTTTCGAAATCGAAATATCATCGCTAATCCAAACTGCTCGACTATTCAGATGCTTGTTGCACTCAAACCGATTCATGAGGCAGTAGGTATTGCCAGAATTAACGTAAGCACTTATCAGTCCGTTTCGGGGGCAGGGAAAAGTGCTGCTGAGGGTTTAGCCAAACAAACCGCAGAATTACTCAATGCCAAACCCATTACGGACAAAGCGTTTTCGCGTCAAATTGCATTCAATGTCATACCGCAAATAGATGTCTTTATGGACAATGACTACACCAAAGAAGAGATGAAAATGGTGTGGGAAACCCAAAAAATTATGGGTGATAGTACGATTTTGGTCAATGCTACTGCGGTTAGAGTACCGGTTTTTTATGGTCATGGAGAGGCTCTCCACATTGAAACGCATCAACCAATAGATGCAGAACAGGTTACAGCCTTACTTGCTGATGCGCCTGGCGTCACACTATATGACAAACGCGAGGACTTCCCAACGCAAGTGAGTGAGGCTAGTGGTAACGACAGTGTGCACGTGGGCAGAGTGCGCAATGATATTTCTCACCCGAATGGAATCAATATGTGGGTGGTGTCGGACAATATAAGAAAGGGGGCGGCAACAAATAGCATCCAAATAGCCGAAGCCCTAATTGCCGAGTACCTGTAAACAATCTTATGTTGATGCCGATAAATAGTTGATAACCATTCCCCGACGGTCAGTTGGGGGCATATATTTTTAAAGGTGGAACACAGCTTTGAGTATTAAACGCATTTCATTATTCATGTTAGTGATGTTACTCATAGGTTTTCGCCCTCACGTCGTTGAATCTCAAGTTCAGATCCAAGGTCCGCGAAATGCAGAGGATGTGTATTCGGGTGTTGTCTATGGTCCAATAGATGCGACTGATACCTTGTGGAGAATAGCTAGCAGATACAAACAAGATGCGCAATTTTCTGTGTATCAAACCATGCTGGCAATTTACGAGCTAAATCCACAAGCTTTTGAAAATCAAAACTTTAATACAATGGTAAACGGTGCCACTTTGCGCTTACCGAGTGATCGCTACATCGCTCGCATGAACCCCCAGCATGCTAAAGCCAAAGCTGAAGCTGATGATCACGCCTTTGGACGTGCTAACTCGGTGCAGCCTACAAACGAAGCGGGACAAATTTCAGCAGAAAATTTGAAACCTGAGGTTCCCTTAGTTAATCAAGAAGATCTGTCTAATACCCAGCGACAGCTTCAAAGCCAGCTCAATGCCCTGAACCGTCAGCAAAATGCGCAGTTTGGCGCAATCAAAGACCAGGTATCGTCATCTATCGATAGTGTCCAAGCTCTATTAGACGAGAATAAACGTTTGTATGCGCGTCTTGACCAAGTCAACAATGATATTGCCGATTTGCGGAACAAAGTAGAGGGCGATGTTCAAGATCAAATAGACGAACAATTGGTACTTCAAAAAGAACTGATTGCCCTCGTAAAAGAAGCGCAACAACGTCAATTAGAAAAAGAATCTGAATCCATATGGACCAAGCTTACAAGTACAACAGGCATAATCTTGTTGAGCACAGGTTTTACTCTAGTCGTACTGATCGCTTTAGCAATATGGCTACTTAGACGTCCTTCTGGGGGACAAGCTCCTGAGAAAGAAACACAACTAGAGAAAGCAAAAGAAAGCAATGATATTGTTGACGATGAACTCGTCATTGGTGAAATTGATGATGCGGCATCGGCTGAGGCTGATGAGCTTATGGCTGCGCTTGAAGCTGAGCTGCCAGTAGAAGACAGTGACGATATTCTTGGTGAGCAATTGGAAGACGGCTTAGATGAAATCAAAGTCGACGATATTGACGATTTTGGTGATTTGGACGACGAAATGTTGGTTCCTAATGCCACTGATAATGAGATAGATAAAACAGACACGGTTGATACGGGAGAAGTCAACTTTGACGCCGAGTCTATCGATCTCGACGATGATGAAATGGGCAATGAGTCCATTAATTTATCGGATGATGAAGATGAAGATACGAGTGCAGCAAAGACAGTAGAGACTGATTCTACAGATCTTGAGTCATTGGATTTAGAAGAACAGGACGGTCAATTGTCTGCTGCTGACGAAGAGACATCAACAGAAGACAATGCATCGAATAATCCTGATGCTGATTCTATTGTCGGGAATGAGGAAACATCAAACAACGATGAAGACAATGCCTTAGAAATTGATGGCCTGACTGAACAAGGCGATGACGACGATGGAATGCCCACGGGCGTGAGTTTAAACGAAGATGGTGAAATTGATGAGAACACCATTGATCAAATTGAACAACAAATCCATCAAAAAGATGAAGAAATAAATCAACTTACCGACGAAATATTGTCTGATTTAGAAAGCGTAGCCGATGATGATACGCCCCTTGAAGCCGATGAGCAGCCCGAAGCCATCACTGATATTGATGATCTGCTCGAACAAAACAGTCAACCTAGTAGTGCAGTAAATAGGGATGAAGCACTAGACGAAAATACTGAATCTGATGATGACCCTATCGACACTTCAGAAGCAGATTCAGACTCTATACAAAAAGAGGCAGAGGGTTCTTCAGAAATTGAAAGCAAAATTGATTCAGCCAATGTTGAGGGCGATGATGAAATCGTCGACCCAGATGAATTACTGGCAGAGTTGTCAGATCAAGTGCAAGAAGAATCGAATGACTTGTCTGATGAACTCGTTGCAGAATTGTCAGAAGATGAATTAGCTAGCCAAGAGCTAGATGAACTGTTGGAAGAATTCACCAATGACGATGGCGAGAGTAATGTCAGTACACAAGGCGAATCTAGTGAAGCAGTAGACCCGCAAACTGACGCGTCAGTGAGCGATGTTGACAGTGAAGAAATCGATCTAGAGGCGGAAGCCCTCCCTATTGATTCAACGGATTCGCTTGCCAACGATTTGTTAGAAGAATTAACAGAAGAGAATGAAGTAAAAGATGAATTAGATTCGCTGTTGGAAGAAATGGGCGAAGCGAATGATGCTGAAGAGAGCGATCAAGACTTCATTGACGATTTGTTGGATGATATTCCTTCATTGTCGGACAATACAGATGAAGGCTCAGAATCAGCGCCTACAGACGCAGAACAAGCTGATGACACGGACAAACAAATCGAGCCGAAAACGAATGATGAAGCCTTGAGCGACGACGATGACTTTTTGGCTGACTTGCCTGATCTCGACGAATGGTTAGACGAAGAAACTGCTTCCAGTGACGGCGAAGCGTTGGACGATGGTGAAAACTCTGAGAGCGACGATTTAGCTGCGATTGCTGAATCTGATTTCGACTCGATTTTAGCTGAGATAGATGATGTCGCGGATATCCTAGACGAGGAAGACGCGCCAAGTGCATTTAATGAAGAAAAGTCACCAGCTGCACCTGAGCTTGAGGAAGAAATTGATGCTTCAGGATTAGATCTTCACGCCTTGATGTCTGAAAATGAAAAAGATCCAGACTTTACAGATCCGGTTGAAGACTTTGTTGATGTCGATGACTTAATTATAGAGTCAGACGTAGCCGATCCTAAAACTGACAATGATCTTGCTCTCGACTTGGGTAGTTCTCTAGATAAGTTGAAAGAGAATGACAACCTTGCTAACAAGCCTGAAACGCTGGATGTTGACCAAGCAGGTAACTTAGATCTGGCGCAGGTATATATTGATATGGAAGACTATGAGGCAGCGTCAGAGGTCTTGAACGAAGTCATAGAAAATGGTAGTGATGAGCAGATAAATGAAGCTAAAGAACTACTTGCTAGTATCCAAAAACAATAAGGCAGAGAAAACCTCTGCCTAATCGAGTGTGTGTCGAGATGAGAAAATACGCCTTTGGAAAGGTAAGACGACTTTTACCTACTTGATTCGTCGTCTTCCGCCAAATCAATATTTTCTGCATGCAAACCCTTAGGGCCTTGCTCAATTTCAAACGTCACCGTCTGACCTGCTTTTAGCGAGCGATAGCCGTCCATTTTTATCGTTGAGTAATGCGCGAAAATATCTTCGCCACCATCCTCAGGAACGATAAATCCGAACCCTTTTGCGTTATTGAACCACTTAACTTTACCAACTGCCATTATACAACTTCCTATTCGTATTCCTTGAAAACTTTTGATCTAGTCTCCACTATAAATACTACGAAGTATTGTATTGCGCCAAGGAAAACACTGGGCGTACTCATTCAAGTGGTGACTGCCGTGACTCACAACACATAAGCATCACAGTATAAATGTAGTGTCTTGATGATAAATTTGTCAAGTAAATAACCAAATCCATGCTACTAAAGATTAAACTTTTACATTAAAGTTTAGCTCTAAGTAGAAACTGGTTTTAAGTTATCTATAAAACACGATGGGTTGTCGTTTTTAATTTGCTGTTTTTGCTGCACTGAATTTTGCGTCATACTTCTCTAAAAGAGCCTAAGCTAGTCACACCAAACCTAGGCTTTTTTAAGGTTGTGAAGCGAAGAATTGTCTGTAGTATAAATAGTTAGTAAAAACCAACAGGCTCTAGTGTTCGACGGTCGAAAATGATTAATATGTAAACTGGGATGCAAAAAGTTTTATTATGGCTATAGAAGGTGAAAAGCAGTTAGAAAAACAGCGACAGAAAACGCAACCACCGCCGATGTATAAAGTAATGCTCAATAATGATGACTATACGCCTATGGATTTTGTTATTGAGGTATTAATGAAGTTTTTTGCAATGGATTCAGACAAGGCGAACCAGCTAATGCTAACCGTGCATTATCAGGGGAAGGCTGTTTGTGGCATATATACTGCAGAGATAGCAGAGACAAAAGTAATGCAGGTTAACCAATATTCTCGAAAACACCAACATCCGTTGATGTGCTCCATGGAACCTGCGCAATAAGGGGAAGTTATGCTTAATAAAGATTTAGAACAAACCTTGAACGAAGCCTTTGTATATGCGCGTCAAAATAAACATGAGTTTATGACAGTAGAGCATCTACTGCTCATGCTCTTGGACAATATTGCCGCAAATGAAGCCCTAAAAGCCTGTGGTGCGAAAGTAGACGTACTCAGAGCCGAACTAACTGATTTTGTAAATGAAACCACGCCTTTGCTTTCTGATGATGAGAGTGTGGAGCGAGAAACACAACCTACCCTTGGTTTTCAACGTGTGTTACAACGCGCAGTCTTCCATGTTCAATCTTCTGGGAAAGGTGAAGTGACAGGTGCTAACGTGCTTGTGGCGATTTTCAGTGAACAAGAGTCTCAAGCCGTGTACATCCTCAAAAAAGCAGATGTAACGCGTTTAGATGTGGTCAATTATATTTCACATGGCGTAAGTAAAAACGATGACAGTGAAGACAGTCCGCAGGAAGAAATAAGTGAAGAGGGAGCAGATACTGAAGAGAATCAATCGATGCTCGTTAAGTATGCAACTAACCTAAATGTTGCCGTAAAAGAGGGCAAAATTGATCCTCTAATCGGTCGTGACAGTGAAGTAGAACGCAGCATTCAGATTTTGTGTCGTCGTCGTAAAAACAATCCTTTACTGGTTGGTGAAGCAGGCGTGGGTAAAACCGCTATCGCAGAGGGTTTGGCTTATCGTATCGTCAATGACGATGTGCCTGAGGTTATCAGTGAGAGCACCATTTATTCGCTTGATTTAGGTGGTTTGCTAGCTGGTACAAAATACCGCGGCGACTTTGAGAAGCGCTTAAAAGGCATATTAAAAGAGTTAAGCAAAGACAAGCACGCTATTTTATTCATTGACGAAATCCATACCATTATTGGTGCCGGCGCGGCCTCTGGTGGGGTAATGGATGCCTCTAATTTACTCAAGCCTAAATTGTCGAGTGGTGAATTGCGTTGCTTAGGCTCTACTACCTATCAGGAGTACCAAGGTATTTTCGAGAAGGATAGGGCACTTGCAAGAAGGTTCCAAAAAATCGATGTGGTTGAACCGAGTGTAGAAGACACCACAAAAATTTTGATTGGCTTAAAATCGCGCTATGAAGAGCATCACAGTGTAAGGTTTACCCAAAAAGCCTTACAGGCTGCCGCAGAGCTTTCAGCCAAGTATATTAATGAACGACAATTGCCTGACAAAGCGATTGATGTCATCGATGAAGCTGGCGCGCGTCAACGCTTATTACCAGAGTCTAAGCGTAAGAAAACCATTGGCGTAAGCGATATCGAGCAAATCATTTCTAAAATCGCCAGAATACCAGAAAAATCAGTATCAGCATCTGACAAAGATGTACTGAAGAACTTGGCGCGTAATTTAAAAATGGTGGTATTTGGTCAAGACGAAGCAATAGAAAAGCTGAATGACGCGATTCAATTGTCTCGCTCAGGTTTGGGTAGCGAAGCCAAACCGATAGCTAACTTTCTATTTGCAGGGCCAACTGGCGTGGGTAAAACGGAAGTCACGCAACAACTTGCCAAGATTATGGGGGTTGAGTTGATTCGTTTCGATATGTCTGAGTATATGGAAAGGCATTCTGTCAGTCGGTTAATTGGTGCGCCTCCTGGGTATGTAGGTTATGACCAAGGTGGTTTGCTAACAGATGCGGTGATTAAAAATCCCTATTCAGTTGTGTTACTTGACGAAATAGAAAAAGCACATAGCGATATCTACAACATATTGCTACAAGTTATGGATCACGGCACCTTAACTGATAATAACGGTCGTAAAGTTGATTTTAGGAATGTGATTTTGGTCATGACCACCAATGCAGGTGTACAGGCGACAGTCAAAAAATCGATAGGCTTTAAGCAACAAGATCATAGCCACGATGCAATGTCCGAAATTAATAAAACCTTTACACCAGAGTTCCGCAACCGCCTCGATGGTATTGTATGGTTTAATCACTTAGATCAAGAAGTGATTTTACAAGTTGTGGATAAATTTATCATCGAGTTGCAAGCGCAGTTAGACGCAAAAGGTGTCTCGCTTGAAGTGACTGAAAAAGCACGTTCTTGGTTAGCAGAAAAAGGCTATGACAAAGCAATGGGAGCGAGACCCATGGCTAGAGTGATTCAAGAGCAGCTTAAGAAAGAGTTGGCGTCTGAATTACTGTTTGGTCAATTAAGCAAAGGTGGGGAAGTAAAAGTAGGGCTGAACAAAGAAAAACTAACTTTCTCTTACACCAGTGTGGAAGACACGAAAAAGGAAGCGCAATCATAAAACGGCAAAACAACACCTGGTTTGCTAGTATAAAGAAATAAACCCGCATGTAGCGGGTTTATTTTTAAATGGCGTTCAGCAATAAATTAACGGGCGCGATAAATAATACGACCTTTGCTCAAGTCGTAAGGGGTCATTTCTACAGTTACCTTATCACCTGTTAAAATACGAATGTAGTTTTTGCGCATTTTCCCGGAAATGTGAGCTGTCACAACGTGACCATTTTCTAACTCTACTCTGAACATGGTATTTGGTAACGTGTCTAAAACCGTACCTTCCATTTCAATACAATCTTCTTTCGCCATCTAAAGCTGTAACCTCAACGTTTTATGATAAATTTTTGCCGCGCGAACCATACAAAAAGTTGAGGCATTAGTAAAGTATTTCCTGATAATTTATCGATAGATAAGCCATTTGTGGTTCACCAAGCGCTGATGAGGCTTGAATTTTTGCTTATAATTCATTTTTCGACACTCATCAATTTGGTAACCGAGGTACAGAAAAGGCAGATTTTTGTCTTTGGTGAGTGCCACTTGTTTTAGGATCATAAAAGACCCTAAAGAGCGTGCTTGGTAATCGGGAGAGTAAAAAGTATATAAGGCTGACAAACCGTGCTCTACTTGGTCTGTTACCGCAACCGCTACTAACTTTCCTTCGTCTCTCGCTTCAAGAAAGATAGGTTGCTGCCACTGGCAACGAACAAAATTAGCATATTGCTCGTAGTTAGCAGGAAACATGGTGCCGTCTGCGTGCATTTGATTGATGTACGATTCATACAACGGGTAATAATCATCCCGCTCGTCATGCCTTTCGTGTAGGGTGAGAGATTTGTTTTTTTGCAATATACGTTTTTGAGAACGGGAATAGGTAAACTCATTTACCATGATTCGGATAGACTGACAGGCGTTACAATGTGCACAATGAGGTCTATATAATTGCTCACCTGAACGTCTGAAACCGTTGTTCAGTAAGTTTCCATATACTTGAGGCAATTCTTCACTGGGTGACATGCATACCAGAAGTTGTTCTTCTTCTCCTTGTAAATAATTACACGGAAAGCGCTGTGTTACGCCAAATTTCATTTGAAGAATAGGGTTTGTTTTTTCCAACATTCAGCGCCTACTTCAGTTTCTGATGCTTGTTTTAGAATGTGTAAAAAGTTGTCGCGATCAATCTCTTCACAACCCAGTGAGGTCAAATGAGGATTAGACATTTGGCAATCAATGATTGGCATGCCAAAGGCTCTCATATGTTCGGCCAGTGCCCAAAGCGCCGCCTTACTAGCATCAGTACTCACGTGAAACATGGATTCACCGCAAAATATATTGTTCAATGCAATACCATACAAACCACCTACTAATGTGTTGTTCGTATCCCAAATTTCCACTGAATGCGCGTGACCCATGTAATGCAAATCAATATAAGCATGGATCATCTCGTTTGTGATCCAAGTGCTATTGGGATTTTCTGTATTTTTCTCAATATGACGTGGGATGGTAGCGCATTTTTTTATAACAGCGTCAAATGCATGGTTCATTGTCGCGCGATAATTATATTTACGTACGTTTTTGCGCAATGAACGGCTTGGTTGGTAAGTCGTTAAATTGATAATCCCACGGGGATTTGGCGTCCACCATAATATTGGTTCACCCTCACTAAACCACGGGAATATACCATTTTTGTAGGCATGCAATAAGCGTTCGGGACTTAAATCACCGCCAAACGCAAGCAGCCCATTTGGCTCGCTTAACGCGAGCTGATGGGCAGGAAAGTTTAAACTATGATCAAGCTTAAAAAGTTCAATCATCAAAGCTTAAGCCGACGAAGGACTTATTCTAAAGCATCGAGGTATTTTTCTGCATCTAAGGCAGCCATACAGCCGGTGCCGGCAGAGGTGATGGCCTGTCTATATATATGGTCGCTTACGTCGCCAGCGGCAAAAACACCTGGGACACTCGTCTGAGTTGCATTGCCATTTAGCCCACTGTTTACCACTATGTAGCCATCTTTCATTTCCAGTTGTCCGTCAAATATTGAGGTGTTTGGACTGTGCCCGATGGCAATAAAGAGACCCATGATATCCAGCGAAGAAGTTTCACCTGTATTGGTATCTTTTATATTGATACCTGTGACACCCATGTCGTCTCCTGTGACTTCGTCAAGCGTCTTATTTAAATGCAGCACGACATTGCCATTTTCTGCTTTGTCTAACAAACGTTGGGCGAGAATTTTTTCACTGCGAAAACTGTCTCTTCTATGAATAACATGCACTTCAGAGGCAATGTTAGACAGATATAGTGCCTCTTCGACGGCTGTATTACCGCCGCCTACAACTGCCACTTTTTGATTTCGATAAAAGAAACCGTCACAGGTAGCACAAGCACTGACCCCTTTACCCATAAAGGCTTGCTCTGACTCCAATCCGAGGTATTTTGCAGAGGCACCTGTGGCTATGATAAGTGCGTCACAAGTGTATGTACCATTATCTCCTTTCAGCGTAAAAGGACGTTGTAGTAAGTCTGTTTCATTGATGTGATCAAATATGATTTCAGTATCAAACTTCTCTGCATGCTTTTGCATTCTTACCATTAAATCTGGACCCGTTAAGCCTTCAGGATCACCTGGCCAGTTTTCTACTTCGGTAGTGGTGGTCAACTGACCACCTTGTTGTATACCCGTTAGCAATACGGGGTTCAAATTAGCTCTTGCCGCGTATACGGCTGCACTATAGCCAGCGGGTCCCGAACCTAAAATAAGTAAAGGGACGTGTCTGCTATCTGCCATGTAATTCTCCAAATTTTAAAATCGCGATTGTTTCTATATATACGGCTTATTTCGTGTAAATCAATTCTGTTGTACACTTAATTTTTGTATGCCTATGTTCTTTGAACATTTAGGATTATAGTCACTCTACTAGAAGAGTATAGCTAAACGAAAAGTTATAATTGCCGATAAGGCTACCATCTGTGCTAGAATTTTAGTAGGTATCATTAGGAGTTAATGTTCATAACATGTTCCAGTTTCGTCCAAGCTATCTAAAAGATGGTCATGAGTACATGTCTATTTGGCCGATGAAGCCAGCTTTGTATTCATTATTTCCAGAGTGCAGAATTATTGCTGCTACTAAATTTGGTATACAAGTAATGCCGCCAATTGCGGTGCTGATGGTTGCTTTGCAGCTGAATTACTTAGGCGTGACGCATTTACCGCAGGCTTTGGCTATTGGGATTTTCTTCTTTTCTCTACCTGTACAGGGGCTGTTTTGGCTGGGGCATAGAGCCAACCAACCGCTTCCTCCTCATATTTTGTTGCTCTACAAAGAAGTGTACAACAAAATGCAAGAACAAGGCTGCGCGCTAGAAAACACGCCGTCAAAGCCAAGCTTTAAGACACTAGCAAAACTATTAAACTCAGCGTTTAAACAACTGGACAAAGCGTTTACTAAGCAGCTTTTTTAACTGTCTTAAACAGAGCGAGACCGATTGTGAGTACGATTTCGCAACTATTACTCACTCACTCTATCCGCAATAAAATATAGTTCTTTTTTGCAGGTTCTACACACGTAAATTTGCTTTTTGTTTTTCACTTTATTGTGACGACGAACACTGAGCTCTATTTCCCCACAATCACACGCATATGTAAAACCTTTGATGCCGAGTTGAGTAATGTCTAACTTATGTGTTCTGTGCGCAGGGCAGTGAAAGATGTCTTGCATAAGATATTGCCATTCTTTTCCATGTGGTTTCACTTTTCCGAAGTATTTGTATACGACGAGGTGAGCCAATTCGTGAGGTAACACTTGTTGTAAAAAATACTGGCGATTTTGTTCAAATAGTTTTGGGTGCAGACGGATATTATTTTTTTGCAGCTCCGCAGCACCCGCAATCGTGCCTGTTTGGTTTAAACTAATGCTTGGCTTTGGCATTGTGCTGAACTGCGTATCGCTGAGCTTTTCAAGTAAACTAGAAAGCGTCGTTTGGGCTTGTGCTAATAGATTTGTACTCATGAGCAAGGTCAAAACATGTAGGCAAAAATAAAGGAAGCTATGCTTCCTTTATTTTTGGGTCTTAGTTGGCATGGAGTTTATTCTACCCGACATTCCATGCAAAGCACATAAGCCGCATCAGGATCATTGAGTTGGCTAATTTCGGCAATTTCTTTTTCGACGTCTTTTGCGATTTGCATCAACGGGTTTACAGGTACAGAAAGATCGATAGCATCAAACCATTTGGCTGACGCATTGAAAAGCTGTTGCAGGAACTGTTCTTCTTTAGTTAGTTGTCGCTTGATGTAAGTAGTTTTATATTCGCTTATTTCAGCAAGCTCCGCTGCTTTTTCGACAGCACGGTCTACACCGCCCAATTCGTCAACTAAGCCTAACTCAAGTGCTTGTGTGCCTATCCACACTCTCCCTTGTGCTATTTCATCAACAGCTTCTTTCGTCATTTCTCTCTCATTAGCGACAAGGCTAATGAACCTATCGTATCCACGTTCAATATTCATTTGTATGAAACTGGCGTATCCACTAGATAAAGGACGGTCAATGGCAATACCGTTTAGTTCATTGGTACTGACACCGTCCGAGTGTATGCCTAAGTAGTTGAAAGAGCGTTCAAAAGTAGCAAAAAATCCAAATATACCGATTGAACCAGTAATGGTGTTTGGTTCTGCAAGAATGTGATCAGCACTTGCTGAGATCCAATACCCCCCTGAAGCAGCATACGTAGACATCGAGGCAACTACAGGCTTACCAGCAGCTTTGAGCAATTCAATTTCTTGTCGAATGACTTCTGAAGCAAAGGCACTACCACCACCAGAGTCTACTTGCAAAACAACCGCTTTTACTTTGTTGTCTTGTCTTGCTTTTCTCAGTAGCCTAGCAGTTGAGTCACCGCCTATCGTACCTGGTTTGCGATCACCATCTAGTATTGTGCCTTTGGCAACTACAATAGCAACTTTGTCACCATCGCCTTCTGGTACGGGGACTTTAGGCGAAATTAAATTGAGATAAGCGTGGTATGAGACAGAGTTAAAAGGGCTGTCGTTTTTGCCTTTGCCCAGTAACTCTGTGATTTCTTGTCTGAACTCTTCACGCGTGCGCAGGCCATCTACCCATCCATTATTGAGCGCGTATTCTGCAAAGTCACCATTTACATTTTCAAATTTTTCCAAAAATACATCAAAGGTTTCGTCGAAATTATGAGTTTCAAATTCTCTCGCGGCCGCTACCTCAGTTTTATACTGTACCCATAACTCGTTTAGCCATGCGGCGTTAGCTTCTTTTGCTTCGGGTGACATATCGTTTCTAATGAATGGTTCGACGGCTGATTTATATTTACCGACCTTAAAGACATGAGGCGAGGCTTTGAGTTTTTCTAAGGCTTCTTTATAGTAACTACCATAATACGCGTAGCCCTCGATTAGCATGCCACCCATTGGGTTCAAATAGACATTATCGGCGTGCGCGGCGAGATAATATTGATTTCTATTGTAGTAGTCTGCAATTGCGTAAACGGGCTTACCTGAAGTTTTGAAATTCTCAATAGCTTGTGCCACCTTTCTCAACTTGTCTAAACCGCCACCGCTGAAGCGCTCTAGTCGGAGAATGATGGTTTCGATATCGCTATCATCTTTCGCATTGTTAATAACTTTTACAAGTTCGCGTACCAAAATTTCTGGGTTTTCAGGTTCTTGACCAGTGGCTTCTTGTATAAACGCTTCTGTCGGATCGACATAGGTTTTTTCAATAACAAGATTACCCTTCAGATCTAGTACTAGCGCACTTTTTTTCTCAACCACTAATTGATCGTCACCGCCAGAACTGATGGCAATGATGACACCAATTATGATGGCGAAAAAAATAATGTTGAGTAAGAGCCTGCGACTAAAATTAAGAACATTCCATATTCCAAGGAAAATCGATTTGGTTATACCGGTTTTTTCAGCCATTTAAACTACCTTTAGTTTTTCTTATTCGTAGTTTACTCAAGTCTGCTTTTAAACAACATCTGCAATTTGTAAATTAATGTGTCTTTTTCATGTAGAATGGCAAACTACCAAATTCACTTAGCAATGCATATCTGAAGTACAAGCTGCTATGTGTTTTAAATAAAAAAACAAACAGATTTTCGGATTACTATGCTAGCCATTGATTTACTCCTTACTAGAAGCTCTCAACCACGTTTAGAAGCACCTGCACCCAGCGGTGATGCTTTGAATAATATCATTCAGGCCGGATTACGTGCCCCTGATCATAAATGCTTGTCGCCATGGCGTTTTGTCGTTTGTCAGGGACAAGGACTGATCAAGTTAGGCCAAATTTTTGAACAAGCAGCTAAGCTAAACAATGAAGATGAAAAAGTTATCACGCGTGCGCCGCAGTTGCCACTTAGGGCGCCAATGGTCATTGTAGGGATCTGTGAATACAAGGCCTGTGATGGCGTGCCTCGAGTAGAGCAAATAGCTTCTGCTGCTTGCGCACTTAGTGCTATGCAAATGGCTGCTGTTGCGCAAGGTTTTCAAGGAATTTGGCGCACAGGCAAGTACGCACAAGACCAATACGTTAAAAACGCCTTCGACTGCGCTGAGCAGGATGAAATCATGGGCTTTTTATATCTTGGCACGTCCTGCCTGAAAACAATGCAGAAACCCGCTAAATCTCAAAATGGATTTGTACAATACTGGGATTGAATGGGCTTGTTGGCTACGATTTGAATGACTTGGGTTAAGGGATAACTAAGGTCTGTACACCAAAGGTCAACAGACCCTAGACACTCGGTACTTAAACAAAAGGCTAAGCTGGTTTATATCAAGCTTAGCCCTTAGCTGTTTAAAACTGAGCGATGCTTTGAGGTAGTCGTGTTAAGAAACTGCCACTACCTTAAATACATTGGTTGCCCCAACTTGTTCCATCGTATCACCATAGGTGAGGATGAATTTTTCGCCCTCTTTTAGTGCACCTGATTCTTTTAGTTTAAGCATAACCTCTTTAGTTACACCGCCAGGAGGGCAAGTTGTAGAGTCGAAATACATAGGTTTAACACCCCGATATAAGGCCATTAAGTTGAGTGTATCCTCATGACGGGATAGGGCAAATATCGGTAGGGAGGTAGTGATCCGTGACATGAGTTTTGGCGTGTTCCCGCTTTCTGTCAGACCAACAATGGCTTTTACCCCGTTAAGGTGATTAGCAGCGTAAACGGCCGACATCGCAACTGTCTCACTGACATCTGAAAACTCGCCATCTACGCGATGCTTGCTAATTTTAACGCTTGGATGACTTTCTGCACCTTCACACACGCGCGCCATCGCTTGCACCGTTTCTACAGGGAATGAACCCGCGGCTGTTTCTGCAGAGAGCATAACGGCATCAGTTCCGTCCAGCACAGCATTTGCAACGTCCATTACTTCTGCGCGTGTTGGCATTGGGCTTTCTATCATCGATTCCATCATTTGGGTAGCAGTGATGACTACACGATTCAATTGGCGAGAACGTTTGATCAATTTTTTCTGTACACCGACTAGCTCTGCATCACCTATTTCAACACCCAAGTCACCCCGTGCGACCATTACAGCATCAGAGGCACGGATGATATCGTCAATAGCTTCGTCACTGGCAACAGTTTCTGCTCTTTCTACTTTTGCACAAATCTTAGCGTTACAACCTGCTGCAACAGCTAACTCACGTGCATAGTCTAAGTCAGCACCTGAACGTGGGAAAGACACAGCTAAGTAATCCACGCCCATTGCCGCGGCTGTATGAATGTCTTGCTTATCTTTTTCGGTCAAGGCTTCTGCGGATAAGCCGCCACCTTGACGGTTAATACCTTTATTATTGCTTAACTTTCCACCCACGGTGACTTCTGTGAACACTTTACGTCCTTCTACGTAAAGTACGCGTAACTGAATGCGACCATCATCCAATAAAAGAATATCACCACTTTTTACGTCGTCAGGAAGTGCTTTGTAATCGATACCGACGGCATTGTCGTCGCCGTCCTCTTTACCTAATTCGGCGTCGAGAACAAAGTTTTGACCAACTGCCAACTGAATGGCGCCGTTTTTAAATCGTGAAACGCGAATTTTTGGACCCTGTAAATCACCTAGTATGCCGACATATTTATTCAGTTTTTTTGCGGCTGCACGCACGCGTTTGGCGCGCTCAATATGATCTTCTGGTTGTCCATGAGAAAAGTTCATACGTACAACATTGGCACCGGCAGCAATGATAGCTTCGATCATTTCACTGGTATCAGTTGCAGGGCCAAGAGTGGCAAGTATTTTAGTGCGACGGGTCATATTATGTCTCGATGTTGTGGTTTGTTAAGTGTTTTCTTGTCTGTTATAACGAGATCCCCTTAAGGTGTCTTTCACACGTTTAAGGTTTTCTCTGAATTTATTGCCTCTGCGAAGCGTAAAGCCGGTTGCCAACACATCAATTAAGGTGAGTTGAGCAATACGCGACGCCATTGGCATGTATAAATCTGTATCTTCCGGTACAGATAATGACAGCACATAGTTACAGGCTTTTGACAAAGGCGTACCCTCCGATGTAATACCTACTACGGTTGCGTCATTTTCTCTTGCAATATTAGCGACATCAACCAAGCTTTTTGTTCGTCCCGTATGTGAAATAAAAATGACGACGTCACCCTCGGCACAATTCATACAACTCATGCGTTGCATAAGTATATCGTCAAAATGGATGACCGGCACATTAAAACGGAAAAATTTATTAACGGCGTCGTCACAAACAGACGCCGACGCGCCCAAGCCAAAAAATGAAATCTTTTTTGCCTGGGTAAGCAAATCAACTACTCTGTTTACCATGGCGATGTCCACGGATTGCCTTGCTACTTCGAGCGCTGCCATGGTCGATTCGAAAATTTTGTTTGTGTACTCAGACGGGCTATCAAACTCATCAACATGTCGATTGACATAAGGAGTGCCGTTTGCAAGGCTTTGAGCTAAGTGTAACTTGAAATCTGGGTAGCCTTTTGTGTCAAGGCGCCGACAAAATCGATTGACAGTAGGTTCACTTACATTTGATGTTTTGGCGAGCGCGGCAATACTTGAATGAATAGCGGCTTGTGGGTTGGCTAAAATAACTTCAGCGACCTTTTTCTCAGATTTGCTGAACTCTTCCATGTCAAGAGAAATTTTTTCAAGTATATTCATGTATCAAACACTGCAAGTCGGTTGTTATTTTGATCGATTTGTAACAATATTGTCGCTATACAGCGTTAGTATGACACAAGTTGTAACTTTTTAACAAAAATATTTCAAGACTGAAAGTAATTTTCATAAGTGATGTTACAGCGTGTATTGGTATACCGTGGACATTTCTAAATAACCATAAATCAAATGTTTAGCGAC
Organism: Agaribacter flavus; assembly: GCF_042646125.1. Taxonomy (NCBI): domain Bacteria; kingdom Pseudomonadati; phylum Pseudomonadota; class Gammaproteobacteria; order Alteromonadales; family Alteromonadaceae; genus Agaribacter; species Agaribacter flavus. The sequence goes on along the minus strand of NZ_JBHRSW010000005.1, from coordinate 111,598 downwards.
TTTAACGAATAGTTTTCACTAGCAATTTAATCGATTTTTCTGTCGCTTAATGTGCTTAATTGTTATTCATAAGTAACGAAATATTTGTAATTTTACTACATTTATAGTTTACTAGCGCGCAAACAACGCAGACCAAAAATCTTTATTAAGAGGCACAGCACATGTCGTCTGATACCAATTACGAACCTATTGATTTTGTTTTGTTCGGTACCAACGGTGACCTAGCAAGACGCAAGCTCCTTCCTTCTTTATATCAACTCGAAAAAGCCGGTTTACTTCATGATGGCACCAAAGTTATCGGCGTTGCACGTCAAGAGCATACACCTGAATCATATGCAGCTTTAGTAAAAGAAAACTTTCTAAAGTTTGCCGGTGAAGCAATTTGTGAAGACACGTGGGCAAAGTTTGAGGCAAGATTGGATTATGCACAGGTTGATATGCGTAGCCACGACGACTATGGCAAGTTGTCTGAGCATGTAGACCCTGAGCGTGTGATGGTTTGTTATTTTGCTACGCCGCCTTCGATATTCGGTGATATCTGCCGTGGCATGAACGCTGCTGAATTAATTGATGACAGTGTCCGGGTCGTGTTGGAAAAGCCAATTGGTCACGATCTTGAGTCATCTCGCGTTATTAATGATCAGGTCGCTGAGTTCTTTGAAGAGCGTCAAATCTATCGCATTGACCACTATTTGGGTAAGGAAACTGTTTTAAACCTGATTGCCTTGAGGTTTGCTAACTCGATATTTGCAACAAACTGGGATCACAACTGTATCGATCATGTCCAAATTACGGTGGCTGAATCTGTCGGTATAGAGGGGCGTTGGGGATACTTTGACGACGCTGGACAGATGCGGGATATGGTTCAAAATCACTTATTGCAAATATTGTCTTTAGTGGCGATGGAGCCTCCTTCTACACTAGCGGCAAGCAATATCCGAGACGAAAAAGTTAAAGTCTTAAAGGCGCTGCGCCCAATCAACGCATCAAATATTAATGAAAATACCGTTCGTGGTCAGTATACCGGTGGCTTTGTTGCTGGAAAAGAAGTACCGGGGTATTTGGAAGAGCCAGATGCTAATCAAAAAAGTAAAACTGAAACCTTTGTTGCGATAAAAGCCGAAATTGACAATTGGCGTTGGGCAGGCGTGCCTTTCTATTTGCGCACAGGTAAACGTTTACCAAATAAGGTCAGTGAAGTTGTCATTTATTTTAAGCGTCAACCGCATAACTTATTTGGTGATAGTTTTACATCTTTACCGCCAAATAAAGTCGTGATCCGATTACAACCGGATGAAGGTGTACAAATTACCGTCATGAACAAAGTGCCTGGCCTCACAAGTTCAGGCAGCATGAGCTTACAAAAGTCGCAACTAGATTTAAGTTTTTCTGAAGAGTTTGCTGATTTGCGTATTGCTGACGCTTACGAGAAGTTACTCTTAGAAGTGATGCTCGGTAATCAAGCTCTGTTTGTGCGTAGAGATGAAGTAGAGCATGCTTGGAAATATGTGGACTCTATTCTCGAAGCTTGGAAAACTTGTTCTGAAGGTCCTGAACCTTATCAAGCGGGCACATGGGGGCCCGTGTCTTCCATCGGTTTGCTGGCAAGACATGACAGATCTTGGTACGAGAGTAAGTTAAGCAGGAAGAAAAAATAATGGCCTTAATCGAGAACGTGTTCGCGAACAGAGAAGCCCTAAACGAAAGCTTTGCCAATAAAATAGCAGATAACCTAAACACAGCCATTTCACAAAAAGGTGAGGCCAGTTTAGCAGTGAGTGGAGGTTCTACGCCAAAGCCCTTGTTTCAGCTATTGTCGAACAGAGCTGATATAGATTGGGAAAAAGTCACGGTTTTACTAGTTGATGAGCGCTGGGTCAGCGATGACAACGATGCAAGCAATCAAACCTTGGTTAAGCAAAACTTACTGCAAAATCAAGCGGCAAAAGCCCAGTATCTATCTATCAAAACAGATGCCGCGACGGCCGAGGCGGCAGTTAAAGATATCGATGAAAAGGTTAAAGTTCGTTTACCAATAGATGTCGTCATTTTAGGCATGGGCGGCGACGGTCATACTGCGTCTTTGTTCCCTTGCAGTAGCGAATTGGCAGAGGGGCTTCGATTAGACAATGAATCGTCCGTTATTGCCACGCAACCTACTACCGCGCCTCATCAACGTATGTCATTAACATTGGCAAGTATCGCGAGTGCGACAAACATCTACTTGCATATTACTAGCGATGACAAAAAAGCTGTTTTAGATGAATCATTGCAACAGCACACCGCGCTAGAAAGGCCGATAAAAGCGGTAGCAGACAATGCTGAACTACAATTAATGTGGGCACCTTAAAATGAATTCTATTATCCAAGAAGTAACAGAACGTATTATTGAGCGTAGTAAAGATACTCGCGCTGCCTATTTAGCAAAAATTGAAAAAGCCAGAAGAGAAGGACCACATCGTGGCGCTCTGTCATGTGGTAATTTAGCTCATGGTTTTGCCGCTTGTGGTAAGGAAGATAAAGCGGATTTGCGTAGCATGATTAAGTCAAACATTGCTATCGTCTCCTCTTACAATGATATGCTTAGTGCGCATCAACCATACGAGACTTACCCACAGATATTAAAAGACGCTATTTCAAGTGTAGGTAGTGTTGCCCAGTTTGCTGGCGGTGTCCCCGCCATGTGTGATGGTGTGACCCAAGGCAATGCGGGTATGGAGCTGTCTTTAATGAGCCGCGACAATATCGCAATGGGGGCAGCGGTTGGCTTGAGCCACAATATGTTTGATGGCGCGCTGATGCTGGGCATTTGCGACAAGATTGTACCTGGTCTTTTACTTGGTGGGTTGAGCTTTGGTCACTTACCAACGGTGTTTGTCCCTGCAGGCCCGATGCCTTCTGGGTTACCCAACAAAGAAAAAGCACGAGTTAGACAGCAATTTGCTGAAGGCAAAGTAGGGCGAGATGCCTTACTAGAAGCGGAATCACAATCTTACCACTCTGCAGGCACCTGTACTTTTTATGGTACAGCAAACAGTAACCAGTTAGTGGTAGAAGTCATGGGCTTACACCTTCCAGGCTCATCATTTGTCAATCCAGGCACCCCTTTACGAGATGAGCTAACAAGAGCGGCAGCTAGGCAAGTCACTCGTTTAACCGACTTGGGCGATAACTACACACCAATTGGACACATTGTTGATGCAAAGGCAATGGTCAACGGTATTGTTGCCTTGCTCGCAACCGGTGGCTCTACAAACCACACCATGCATTTGGTTGCTGTCGCAAGAGCAGCAGGCTTAATTGTAAATTGGGATGATTTTTCTGATATTTCCAGTGCAACACCTTTGTTGACAAGAATTTATCCAAATGGGTCAGCGGATATTAATCATTTCACAGCAGCTGGCGGTATGTCATTGTTGTTCAAACAGTTGTTAGATGCGGGCTTGCTGCACAACGATGTTAAAACGATCTGTGGTGATGGCCTAGAACAGTATACAAAAGAGCCAAAGTTGAAAGATGGCGAGTTGGTCTGGGAAGAGGGACCTCAAACTTCTTTTGATACTGAAGTGTTAGCTTCTGTTGACACGCCGTTTAAACCAGATGGCGGTTTATCAGTGTTAAAAGGTAATTTGGGGCGTTCTGTTATTAAAACCTCAGCATTGCGTGAACCCGAGTGTCATATTAAAGCGCCAGCAGTTGTATTTGATGACCAGTATGCGCTAGATGAAGCGTTTCAGTCCGGCGCCTTAAATAAAGATTGTGTGGTGGTGGTTCGATTCCAAGGTCCAGCAGCGATTGGAATGCCCGAATTACATCGACTAACTCCTCCACTGGGTGTACTTCAAGACAAGGGCTATAAAGTTGCCTTAGTGACGGATGGTCGTATGTCGGGCGCATCGGGTAAAGTACCTGCGGCGATTCATCTAACTCCAGAAGCCTATAAAGGTGGGTTAATCGCTAAAGTGCAAAATGGTGACATGATTGAGATTGATACAGCCACCAACAGCATCACTTTACATGTAAGTGAGCAAGAGCTCGCGGCAAGGCAAGCAGCCACAGTCGATTTGTCCTCTAGCCACGAAGGCATGGGACGAGAGTTGTTTGCCGGTATGCGTTCAACACTTACGGGTGCCGAACAAGGAGCCTGCTCTTTGTTTGTTGGGCAGTAGAGGTTCATTGCGATGCAAAGCGGTGATTTACAGTTTATTGCGGATGTAGGCGGAACCAACATACGCTTAGCAGTCGTTGAAAATAAGCAGATTGTTAGAATTGAGAAATACCTTTGTGCTGATTTTCATAGTATAGATGATGCGATTAAGCACTTTCAACGTGAAGTGGGTATTGAGTATTTTTATGCCGGTTGCATTGCCATTGCATGTCCTGTCGATAAAGATATTGTGACAATGACCAACCACAGTTGGTCATTTTCAAAATCAACCTTGCAAAAAGAGCTACGGCTTAAAAAGCTATTTGTTATTAATGATTACACCGCCATTGCTTTTTCACTCCCCCATTTATCAGAGCAGCAATTAATAAAAGTGGGTGGTGGTGAGCCGGTTGAAAAAGGTAATATTGGTGTTTTTGGACCTGGTACTGGTTTAGGTGTCGAACATATTACTTGGACGTCTACAGGCTGGAAAACACTTGATGGCGAGGGTGGTCACGTTGATTTTGCACCAATAGATGAGCAAGGTGTGATTGTGTGGCGCTATTTACAGAATAAGTATGGGCGTGCATCAGCAGAAGACGTGTTGTCTGGACGAGGCATTGTTAATATTTATTCAGCCTTGTCTGAGCAGCAAGGAACAAAATCCCTGTACACTGAACCGCATCAAGTCACGCAAGTTGGCGTTGCAAGGAATGATGATACGGCTTATCAAGCTGTGATGTTTTATTGTCGTGCAATGGGGAGTTTTGCGGGAAATATGGCCTTAAACCTTTGCACTACTGGTGGTGTGTACATCGGTGGTGGCATAACCTCGAAAATTACAGAGTTTTTTTTGCAAAGCGACTTCAGAAAAGCATTTGAAAGCAAAGGCAATTTTGCAAACTATGTGAAGCCGATACCCACATTTTTAATTAATGAACCTGACCATGGCTTGTTAGGTACATTAGCGTATTTACAACAACATTTAGAGAGAAGAGTAGACAATGGATAACTGGAAGCACAGTTCAGCAGAAATTTTTAGTCAAGGCCCTGTGGTCCCAGTATTGGTGATTGATAAAGTAGAAGATGCCTTGCCGATTGCAGAAAGCCTGATGAAAGGTGGTGTGAATGTGCTTGAAGTCACACTGCGCACAAAGGCGGCAATGGACATCATTTCGCTTATCGCAAAAGAATTGCCCGAAGCCTATATTGGAGCGGGTACAGTGACTAACCGCGATCAACTTAAAGCTGTCACCGATGCGGGTGCCAAATTTGCTATTAGCCCAGGCCTTACCGCAGATTTACTTGCAGCAGGTAAAGCAGGCAGTATTCCTTTGATCCCAGGCGTATCAAATATTTCTGATTTGATGCGTGCAAATGATGCAGGATATGATCATCTTAAGTTTTTCCCTGCGGAAGCAGCTGGCGGGGTAAAAGCACTTAAATCAATCGGTGGACCTTTCCCTAATACTGTTTTTTGTCCAACTGGCGGTATTAGCCCTAGCAATTACAAAGACTATTTGGCCTTGAGCAACGTAAAATGCTGCGGTGGTTCATGGCTTGCACCTAATGACGCGATTGAAAACAAACAATGGGATGTCATTACTAAGTTAGCTAAAGAAGCCGTTTCTATATAATTCGCTAGTTAGCTAATCCCTTTTTGAATTACGGCGATTAAAGATCGCCGTAATTGTATTCTTTCTTAGCACTAAACCTCTGCTTAAGTGTAAAGCTTGTTTTGGGGGCTATTGTCGTCGATTGCGTGTTACCCGCTTCAATACATAGCATGGTTTGATAGCCCAAGTCTTCCATGTCAGCCATAGTTGTACTTTTTTCTGCGCCAGGGTTCCATACGATCACACTGTCATGGCCTGACTGAGCAATATCAATTTTAAACCCGTCTATTCCACTTAGCGTAATAATTTGTTCGTTTGTCGAAGCTTCACGCGGATGAATGCGATCGGTTTCTCCCTCAATATGATAGGGCAAAGACAGTTTGTTGTTGTGCGTGTTGGTGACTTTGTCGTAGTAGTCAGTAGTAATACCTGCAATCGACGTTTGGCTGATATCACTGACTTTAAAGTAAGTGTGCAGTGCCTGCGTTATTTCGACATCCTCGTCGCTATTGTTTGTTGTTTCTAAGGACAATTCGCATTGTTTAGCAATAGTAATACTGAGTTTTAATGACAGGGATTGAGGAACGTTAAATAAACCAAGTGTATTCGGCGTTAATTCTACTGTAGTGGATTGAATGTTGTTTGCATCGGCAGACTCAGAAATATCGCTTATTTGCCACATCTGAGTACGGACAAATCCGTGAGCAGGCAAGTTTTCACCTTTGCCTAAGTCAGCAAACCAAGGCCAACATATTGGTGTCCCCCCTCGCAAGGCTTTTTCTTGATTGAAAATAGCCTTATCACTCAGCCAAATGAGCTCTGCATTAACATTTTTGGGGACATAGCTAATTAGGTGACCACCAAAAAGTGAGATTAAAGCACTTGCCGTTTGATTCTCGATTTGTAGGCAAGGTGTCCCTTTAAATTCTATTAAGCTAGCGCTACTAATGTTGTCTATATTCATTTGCTTGTATCTCTTTAATACGAAAAAAGCGGCAAAAGCCGCTTTTTAACCTTAAATTCTGTCCTGCTCTACATTACTTGCTTATGTGAGCAACCAAATCTAATACACGGTTGGAATAACCGATTTCGTTGTCATACCATGAGACTACTTTAACAAAGTTGTCTGTCAGAGCAATACCGGCTTCTGCGTCGAAAATAGAGGAACGCGTATCACCGATAAAGTCTTGCGATACTACTGCATCTTCTGTGTAACCTAATATTCCAGCTAATTCATTTTCAGATGCGGCTTTAATGGTTGCGCATATTTCTTCGTAGCTAGCTGGCTTTTCAAGATTAACGGTTAAGTCAACCACAGATACGTCAGCAGTAGGGACTCGGAACGCCATCCCAGTTAGCTTACCTTGAAGTGAAGGAATAACTTTGCCAACTGCTTTAGCAGCACCAGTTGAGGATGGAATGATATTTTGCATAGCACCGCGTCCACCGCGCCAATCTTTAACTGATGGACCATCGACTGTTTTTTGCGTGGCGGTTGTAGCGTGCACGGTTGTCATCAAACCGTCTACAATACCATAAGTGTCATGCAGTACTTTTGCTAAGGGTGCTAAACAGTTTGTCGTACATGAAGCATTAGAAACGATGGTTTCGCCAGCATAACTCTCGTGGTTTACACCCATTACGAACATCGGTGTATGGTCTTTTGATGGCGCAGACATGACCACTTTTTTCGCGCCTGCTTCAATGTGTTTTTGTGCCGTTTCTTCTGTTAAGAATAAACCTGTTGATTCAACAACCACGTCTACAGCAGCATCGCCCCAAGCTAGATCAGCAGGGTTGCGTTCACTGGTTACGCGCACAGTTTCGCCATTAACAACTAAGTTCCCATCTACTACTTCAACGGTGCTATCAAATATGCCGTGAGTAGAATCGTATTTTAACATGTAGGCGATGTAATCAACGTCTAACAAATCATTTATTGCAACAACATTTATGTCCGAACGTCCTGCTGCTGCACGTAAAACAAAGCGCCCAATGCGCCCGAATCCGTTAATTCCCACGTTAATTGCCATTTATTCCTCACTTGCGTTGTGCGTGTAATTAAATTACAAAAATTATGCAAAAATTTATCACAAATTGCAAAGAAAACATCATTTAGTGTTGTTAAATTACATAATTGGTAGCATTAGGGTCTGTTGACCTTTGGTGTACAAGTTTTGTTCAATTATAGTTTATCTGATCGCGGCGCAGACTTGCAGGCCTAATGGCTTAAGTCAAAAGGCTGCAACAAATAGCAGATAGACTATAATTGAACCCTTCTGGGCAGGGCTTGTGCTTCACTTCTATTGCTTTATCGCTCCTTGATGTAGAACAACTACACGACAGTCGCTCTACATTGTATAAATGAAGCACAAACCGCTGAAAAATTGCACACCGAAGGTCAAAAGACCCTAATAATGTTTAGGGTCTATTGACTTGTTTACGTTATATTGAAAAATATCCAAATTAAACCCTCATCGCAATGCGGCTGCACTTTCAGGAGCACACTACATGACGCAAATTTTCGATAAAGAAAACCCATCAGGCGAGGCGGTGTCAAAACACTTAATTGAAGAACTCGTGAAAATAAAAGGCATTGATTCAGACTATATTGATGCTTGGGGAAGGCCAGCAACAATTGCCCATGACAATCAAATCAAGCTACTGAATGCCATGGGTTACGACCTAAGTGATGAAAGTCGCTTAAACGAACAACTCAGTAATGAAGCTATTTGTGAGTGGTTAACTGCACTGAATCCTGTGTATGTGTTTCGCAAATCACAAATTGTTGAACTTGCTGTTAGGGTGTCTATCCAAGATGCAGGTGAAGTGCATACCTTGGTGATAAACTTAGAAAAAGGTGACACGCAAAAGATTAAATTCGTGCCGGCTGACTGCAAACTTGTGGCTGCGCAAGAAATTGATGGTATCGAGTATCACCAATATATGCTTACGATCGACGCTCCTCTAGCTATTGGATACCATCAAATAAGTCTTCGTAAGGCGCGTAAAAACATAGCCAGCAGCTGCCTTATTTTCGCCCCTGATGCTTGCTACATTCCACGTGATTTAGCAAATGGGAAAAAATATTGGGGCTTAAGTGTACAACTTTATTGTTTGAAAAGTAAACGCAACTGGGGTATCGGTGATTTTTCCGATTTGTGTTATCTGGTTGAGAACGCAGCTAAACTGGGAGCAGACTTCATTGGCTTAAATCCGATACACGCCTTATTTCCTGCCTCTCCGGACGCATGCAGCCCTTATGGCCCTAGTTCGCGACGGTGGATTAATTTTTTATATATTGATATTGAATCAATAGCAGGTTTTTCCAGCTCTGTTGTTCAAGACTACTTAAAAGAAAACGACACATATTCTAAATTACATGAACTTCGGGAAACCGAGTTTGTCGATTATGAAGGTGTTGCGGAACAGAAATTAGGCGTATTAGCCGTGCTCTATGCGCATTATTGTTCACACTATTTAAATAAAAACAGTAAACAAAAACGGCAATTTGACCAGTTTGTTGAAAAGGGCGGAGACAGCTTACATACGCTTGCTGTATTTGAAGCGCTGCAATTAAAATTTAAAGAGGAAGAAAAGCCGTATTGGGGGTGGCAAGTGTTTCCACCTGCATATCAAGAAGCGCATTTGCCCGCTGTGAAACGTTTTGCGAAAAAACACGCATATGATGTCGATTTTCACAAATTCTTGCAATGGCAGGCAACCTTGCAATTTGATGCAGCAAGCAAGGCTGCCAAAAGCGCAGGGATGAAAATTGGTTTATATCGAGATTTAGCGGTAGGAGTGGGTGATGGCAGTGCAGAAATTTGGGGTAACCAGTCGCTTTATTGTACAAATGTGAGTGTGGGTGCGCCGCCAGACGTATTAGGGCCATTAGGACAAAAATGGGGATTACCGCCCATGGAGCCTGATGCCTTGTACCAGCAGGCATATCAGCCTATCATCGATTTGTTTGAGTCAAACATGCACGCTTCGGGCGCTTTGCGTATTGATCATGTCATGGCGCTACTGCGTTTGTGGTGGGTGCACAAGGATGATGATGCAACTGATGGGGCGTATGTAAACTATCCGATTGACGATTTGCTTGCCGTTTTAGCACTGGAGAGTCAACGAAACAAAAGTATCGTGATTGGCGAAGATTTGGGAACAGTGCCCGATTCAATTCGAACTAAATTGCAGGAAAATGGCATCTATTCATACCGCGTTTTCTTTTTCGAACAAGCGGAAGATGGCGGGTTTTATTCACCCGCCCATTATCCTGTGCAGTCTATGTCTACGTTGACCACGCATGATATGCCCACACTTAGCGGATTTTGGCACTGTGATGATTTAGTATTGGGCAAAGAGTTGGGTGTATACCCTGATGAGGCTGTACTAAATGCGCTATACGCTGATAGGCATGCAAGTAAACAACGCATACTGGATAGTTTACATGGTCATCAGTCGATCCCTGACACTATTAGTCGAGATGTCAATTACGTTGGCATGAGTACAGCGCTAAACCATGGGATGCAAGTGCACATGGCAAAAGGTTCAAGCACGCTACTGAGTTTGCAACTTGAAGATTGGCTTGAAATGGAAAAGCCAGTTAATATACCCGGTACTTTTAAAGAATATCCAAATTGGAAGCGTAAATTGAGTCATGATTTAGAGGACATTTTTACGCGCAATGATATTCAAACTTTGGCGGCTTCTATTACTCAAGGTCGTGTAGGAGCTAGCCAGCCGTAAGTGGAGAAAATATGCTGTTGGAACAACAATTACGTGAAGGTAGATGTACTTATCCATTCTCATTTTTAGGTCACCATGAGGATGAAGACGAAATCATTATCAGAGCATTTGTTCCAAGCGCTGAAAAGGTAAAAATTTTAGGTCCAGATGGACAACTTATTGCGGATGCCGAACATATCCAAGATGGTTTGTATGTGGGTAGGTGTCAACGCGAAAAATTTTTGTTTCCATACGTGGTAAAAGCTGAACACGCCGGCGGTACGTTTGAATATATTGATCCTTACCAGTATAGAGACGAGGCCTTCCATGCAGTTCATTACATTGATCATGCCCCCGAAAATCTATACAAACAGGCCGGTGCACAGATAAGTACAACTAATGAGGGAACCGTGGGCGTGCGGTTTTCAGTTTTTGCTCCGAACGCCTCTTCGGTTTCAGTGTTTGGCAGTTTTAATCATTGGCAAAAATATTTACACCCGATGCAGAAAACCGAATTAGGGTATTGGGTATTGTTTGTACCCAATGTTGAAGTCGGTGCTGAGTATAAATTTGCCATTCGGGATGCGAGTGGGAATACCTTGCCCGACAAATCCGATCCGCTGGGTTTTCATCATCATCAGTTTCCGTCTCATTGTTCGGTCGTTTACGACCACGAGCAATATCAGTGGAATGACGAAAAATGGCAAAAGCGGAAAGCAGTGGACCACTATCGTTCGCCGATGAGCATCTACGAGGTTCAGCTTGGATCATGGCGTCGGCCTGAACAGCCAGAGCGCAAATACTTCAGTTATAGAGAGATGGCAGACGACTTAGTCGCCTATGTTGTTGATATGGGCTTTACGCACATCGAAGTTATGCCTGTCAGCGAATATCCGTTTGATGGTTCGTGGGGGTATCAACCCGTTGGACTGTTTGCACCTACAAGTCGCTTTGGTGGTCCTGATGGATTCAAGTATTTTGTCGACAAATGTCACCAGTCGAATATCTCTGTGATTATCGATTGGGTACCCGCGCACTTTCCAGCCGATGGGCATGGCTTGGCGCGCTTTGATGGCAGCTTTGTATATGAATACGAAGATCCACGTCGTGGATGGCACCCAGACTGGAACTCGTGTATTTATGACTTTGGTAAAGATACGGTACGCCAATTTCTCGTTGCTAATGCTTTGTATTGGTTTGATAAGTTTCATGTAGATGGGATTCGGGTAGACGCGGTGGCTTCCATGTTGTATTTGGATTATTCGCGAAAGGACGGCGAATGGGTGCCGAATGTTGATGGCGGTAATCACAACTATGAAGCGATAAGTTTATTGCAGTGGATGAATAGTGAAGTATATGCAAAGTATCCGAATGCCGTCACGATTGCAGAAGAGTCGACTTCTTTTGCTGGCGTGTCTCAGCCAGTGTCTCACGGTGGTTTGGGCTTTGGTTTTAAATGGAACATGGGATGGATGCACGATACGCTAACATACATTGCAAAAGATCCCGCATACCGGCGTTATCATCACAGTGACTTAACATTTAGCATGGTTTACGCCTACGATGAAAATTTTGTTTTGCCAATATCGCATGATGAAGTCGTGCACGGTAAAGGCAGCATGTTACAAAAAATGCCTGGTGATGATTGGCAAAAATTTGCGAATTTGCGCGCTTACTTCGGTTTCATGTTTGCTCACCCAGGTAAAAAGCTTCAATTTATGGGGAGTGAAATTGCGCAGTGGCAAGAGTGGAATCATGACGCGCAAGTAGATTGGTCTTTGTTGAGCCGCGCTTCGCACAAAGGCGTGCAAGATCTGTATAAACACTTAAATGGTGCCTATCAATACTATCCTGCCTTGTATGAGTGTGACCATGAACCAGAGGGCTTCACGTGGTTGGATTTGCACAATCATGAGCAGTCAGTACTCATTTTTGCGCGCTTTGATAAGTCTCGCACTCAACCTGTGATCGTTGTGTGTAACTTCACACCTGTTCCACATGAAGGATTTAAAATAGGTGCCCCAATCAGTGGTAACTATGAACTAATTATAAACACTGACAAAGCCTGCTATGGCGGTAGTGATTATCCAATAAATACCGTCGTCGAGACAAACAGCGAGGCGTGGCAAGGACTAGGTTATTCGTTCGAAACCAATATTCCGCCTCTCGCGACGATTATGTTTGCGCTAAAACAGCATTAAAAAAGCGAGATTAAAATACATGTTTATTTTGGAAAAAGGGCAAATGCAGCCGCACGGCGTGACAGTATTTGAAAATGGATGCAATTTTTCATTATATTGCCCTGACGCTGCAGCGGTGTTTTTATGTTTTTTTGACCGTGATGAAGAAGAAATCCTCAGAATTGAATTGAAAGAACGGATTCAGTCTACTTGGTTTGGATATGTAAAAGGCGCAAAAGTAGGCGATTATTATGCTTATCGCGTAGAGCCAAAAAGCCGCAGTAATTTGGTTGGGAATTCGATAGATAAATTATTGATCGATCCATATGCAAAACAGCTCAGCCGCGAATTGCAATGGGACGCGGCCTTGTATAAAGGCAACAGTGAAAAAATGATCCCTAAATGCGTGATTACTGGAGAGGATACGGCTTCTTCGTTCACGCCTAATAGTCATAATCAGGAGCAAAAGAGCAGACCCTATGGGTCACAGCAACGTATTATTTATGAGGCTCATATCAAAGGTTTGAGTACATTGCATCCAGATGTGCCTGAAGACATTAAAGGTACATATTTAGGGGCATGTCATCCGGCAATTATCAGTCATTTAAAGTCCCTAGGTATCACCACCATTCAGTTTTTACCTCTCATGGCATTTATGCCAGAACCTTTTTTAAGTGGCAAAGGCTTAACTAATTACTGGGGCTACAATCCAATCAACTTTTTTTGCCCTGAACCGAGGTATGCGAGCAAAAACGCGTATACAGAATGCCGTGAAATGATTAAGGTGTTGAAGTCAGAAGGCTTTGAGGTGTTGCTCGATGTCGTATTCAATCATACGGCAGAGGCAGGAGACCCTGGTACTATTATTAGCTTTAAAGGTTTGTGTAACAGGCACGCTTACCTACTTGAACAGCATGATGAATCTGATGGAGTGAGTTATACAAATTACTCGGGCTGCGGGAACACCGTCAAGGTATCCGATGCCTACATGCTCAATTTAATCCTCGATGCAATGCGCTACTGGGTGACGCATATGGGGGTAGACGGGTTTAGGTTTGACTTGGCTGCAACATTAGGGCGCCAAACTTTTGAGTTTCGTAAAAACGCAAGTTTTTTCAAAATCATCAAACAAGATCCTGTTTTAAAAACCGCTGTTATGCTTGCTGAGCCTTGGGATATTGGTCCAGGCGGGTATCAACTGGGTCATTTTCCTGCCCATTGGTTGGAGGTTAACGATAAATTTAGAGACACTGTACGTGCGTTTTGGCGAGGCGACAAAGGCACTAAGGGGGATTTTGCCACGCGCTTAATGGGTTCAAGGGATGTGTTTACTAAGACTAAGCGGCCGATGCATGCAAGTGTAAACAACATTACCTATCACGACGGCTTTACTTTACATGACTTAGTCAGCTATGCAGAAAAACACAACGAAGCAAATTTAGAATCGAATCGAGACGGTCACAATCACAACCTGTCTGCAAACTACGGAGTAGAAGGGCACACAAACAAAGAAGAAATCAATAAGGTCAGATTTCAACAAAAACGCAATTTGTTTGCTACCTTAATCTTAAGTCAAGGTACCCCCCACATTCTTGCGGGGGATGAACTGAGCAAAACGCAAAATGGCAACAATAATGCGTATTGTCAAGACAATGAAATCAACTACTTACATTGGAATTTGTCTACACAGCAAAAGGAATTCTTACTTTACTGCCAATATGTTATTCGTTTGAAAAAACAGTACGCATTGCTTCAATGCATGAGTTTTTCAGATGACATGTATGACAACAATGTCAATATTGCCTTGGCTGATTGGTATCGAGCGGATGGCAGCCATAAAACAGACATTGATTGGGTCAACCACGAGCATCACTGTTTTGCTTTGCATATTGTGAGCACGCCCGCGTTGAATAATCAAGAGTGGGTGTTTTGCTACAACAGCGCAGACGAAGAAAAAGACTTTCACCTTCCCATATTGGCAGAAACAACGACAAAAGAGCGTGCATTACAGGCAAAACACTGGCGTTGTATGCTAAACACAAGTGATGAGACACCTGAGGCCTGCAGTAAGACTAAGGTATTGCCTTTGTTTACGATGCCTGCAAGGAGTTTTCGATTGTTTCTAAAAGAGTAAAAAAACATGACGGACATATACAAAGATAAGTTAAGTGCAGAGGAATATCGGGTCACGCGATTAAAAGGGACAGAGCGACCCTACACAGGTGAGTATTTAGCATTAAAAGATACAGGTGACTATCATTGCAAATGCTGTGACGCTGTGTTGTTTAAATCTGATGCCAAATTTGACTCGGGCTGCGGCTGGCCGTCTTTTTATCAGCAAAGTGAAAACCAAAACGTCGTTTATGCGCCAGACAACAGTTTAGGTATGACGAGAATTGAAATCCTGTGTAAACACTGTGATGCACATTTAGGGCATGTATTCGACGATGGCCCTCTGCCTACTGGCAAGCGCTATTGTGTCAATTCCGTATCGTTGTCGTTTAAAAAGCAAGGCGTGTAGTCAGTAAAAAATATAATATCGGAATTACATAGCCCAATATGCATATCGTGTATCTGGTAGTGTCACAGCCGCAGAATAAAAATCGCTGCGGGCACATCCTTGTGCGCTTAAACTTTTCATCCATGAAAAATATATTTTTATTCTGCGGCTGTGACACTACCAAATACACGATATGCTTGCTGAGGTCTTTTTATTTGCTCAAGTAGAGGCACTGCGATTAAATATTTGAGCATCAGGTGATGTCTGTTAATATGGATAGTATAAAAGACCGGCCAAGCAATAATAATGATAATAAATAGCCAATTTGATAGCGGAAATATACATGTTATTTCTGCAGACGATCCAAAAAATATTCGCTTATCCATAAACAAAGACGCGCATTCTGATTTTTATCAATGGTTCCATTTTAAGCTCCATAGTACCCCCTTTGTTGAACACAATGTTCAAATATGCGACCTAGCAAAATCTGCATATCCAGACGGTTGGGAAAACTACCAGGCGGTTGCTTCTTATGACCGAGAAGAGTGGTTTAGAGTGGATACAGATTTTGATGGTGACACACTTCAAATATGCTTCACTCCCGAGTACGATGCTGTGTATTTTGCTTACTTTGCCCCTTACAGCTACGAGCGTCATCAAAACCTTATTGCTGCTGCGCAGACTGCTTTTGAGTGTCGGCATGAATTCTTGGGATTAAGTGTGGATGGACGTGAACTCAACTTATTAGTCGTTGGGGATGAGAATGAGACACCGCTTAACGCTGATGAACCCACCCAAAAGAAAAACAAAATTTGGATAACGGCGCGTCAACATCCAGGCGAAACCATGGCTGAATGGCTTGTCGAAGGCTTGTTAAACCGGCTACTGGATGAAGATGATGGTGTAGCCAGAAAATTGCTTGAAAAAAATGTGTTTTACATTGTCCCCAATATGAATCCAGACGGAAGTGTAAGAGGTCATTTGCGCACTAACGCGCTGGGGCGAAACCTGAATCGGGAATGGGCTGCGCCATGTGTAAAGAATAGTCCTGAAGTGTTTTATACCTTGAGTAAGATGACGGACGTTGGCGTTGATTTGTTTTTAGACATTCATGGGGATGAGGCTTTGCCCTACAATTTTGTCGCGGGGACAGAAGGCAACCCTAGTTATTCTGAACGAATAGCCAAGTTGGAAGAAAGGTTCAAATGTGCGCTAAGTGCCACAACGCCTGAGTTTCAAGATGTATTTGGCTACCCTAAAGATGCACCAAGTCAGGCTAATATGACATTGGCCTGCAATGCGGTAGGTGAAAAATTCGATTGCTTGGCCTACACACTCGAAATGCCATTTAAAGACAACATAGAATTACCCGATCCAAGTTACGGGTGGTCTCCGGCGCGGAGTATGCAGTTAGGAGAGGATTTGTTGGTTGCTATTCGAGCGGTCACTGACTATCTCAGATAAACGCAACTGGTAGTTTGCGACTAGCACGACAACATAAATAATAAAGACTGTGTTCTCCTAGTTCTCATTTTGAGACGAGAACGCAAGTACAATAAAAATAAGCTTAACGATAAGGAAACTTGCTGTGGATGCATTACTCGATTTTTTTAATACGCTTGACGGATACTTAGGCAGTGCGCCTTGGTTTCCTTACGTGCTACTCGGCGTTGGGATATTTTTTACTATTTATTTAAAATTCCCCCAAATTCGCTATTTTAAACATGCTTGGAGGGTGGTGACGGGAAAATATGATAAATCCGATGACCCTGGTGATACAACGCACTTTCAAGCACTTGCCACCGCTTTATCTGGCACGGTCGGCACCGGAAACATTTCAGGGGTAGCGCTGGCGATATTTTTGGGCGGTCCAGCCGCCTTATTTTGGATGTGGGCTACCGCGTTTTTCGGTATGACTACTAAATTTGTAGAAGTCACTCTCTCGCACAAGTATAGGGATAAGACTGAAGATGGCACCATGGCAGGTGGCCCTATGTACTATATGGATAAGCGCCTTAACATGAAATGGTTGGCAGTTATTTTTGCTATTGCAACCGTCATTTCTTCTTTCGGTACCGGGAATTTACCTCAGAGCAATGGTATCGCCACCAGCATTGAAGCAACGTTTGGCTTTTCGCCGCATATAGTGGGCGGAGTGTTAGCTGTACTGTTAGGTTTAGTTATTTTAGGTGGGATAAGACGCATTGCCGCCGTTACCTCTAAAATAGTACCGTTCATGGCTGTAGTATATTTGCTAGGTGCATTTGCGGTTATCTTTGCCAACGTAGAAAACATTGGCCCCTCGTTCTGGGCTGTCATTAGTGAAGCATTTACGGGTTCTGCAGCGGTAGGTGGTTTCCTCGGGGCAACGTTTGCTTATGCGTTCAACCGTGGTGTGAATAGAGGCCTGTTTTCAAATGAAGCGGGGCAAGGTTCTGCACCTATTGCGCACGCAGCTGCAAAAACTAAAGAACCGGTCTCTGAAGGGATGGTGTCTATTCTCGAACCTTTTATCGATACGATCATTATCTGTACGATCACCGGTTTGGTGATTCTCTCGTCTGGGGTTTGGCAGCAAAAACACGAGAATATTTTTGACCGTTCTGACATGTTGTTCGTAAAAGGGCAATATTCGGAAGAAAACCTAGAAGACAAACAAAATTTGTTTAAGTATTTAAATGAAATTGATGGCAGCGAGGTTGAAACCTTTTCCGGTGAAATTACCGTCGTAAATGGTACTGCTGTGAGTGATGGTTTCACGCTAATTAATGCGCGGTCTTTGGCTGAAAATGTGCGCTATTACGCAGGTTCAACTGATGATTTGTTTACAGGTACGCTTAATATTGTAAATGGTGATATTCGGCGTGACAATATTGTCGTACAAGGGGAGTCATTGGTGCACTCTGCGCCTTTAACGGCCATTGCATTCAATAAAGGATATTTTGGTGATTACGGCCAATACATTGTATCAATCGGTTTATTACTTTTTGCCTTTTCTACCGCTATCGCTTGGTCTTACTATGGTGATCGCGCGATGACATACTTGTTGGGGCCAAAGTCCGTGATGCCGTATCGAGTGATATATGTGGCTGGCTTCTATTGGGCTGCAGTGTCTGATACTACATTGGTGTGGGCTTTATCAGCGGTAGCAATTGTATTGATGACCTTACCCAACTTATTTGGGATAATGCTCTTGCACAGAGAAATGAAAGAAACTGTGAACGAATACTGGCAACGAATAAATAAATCATCCTAAGTATACAGAGGCGGTTGAACTAGGCTTTATTTGCTTGGTTCAACAGGCTCGGATTGGAGTAATAATGGCAATAACCAGCTGCCCTTCATGTGGCAAGCCTATTTCAGATAAAGCTAAGCAGTGCCAGCACTGTAAATTAAATTTTGGTGATGCGAGTCCTGAGGACATTCAACGTAAAGCAAATTTTGAAAAATATAAAAAGCTGCAAAAGTTGCAAAACCAGTCAATGATGGCGATTGTGCTGTTCTTAGTTGGCGCGTACTTTGTTTTTCTTGGAAACTTTGAAAATAACGAAACGGGTGTGATGATGTTCAATGGTTCGGTCGCCGTTGCGACATTGGGTTTTATCTGGTATGGCGTCAATCGCGCAAGAATCGCGATCGCTAAACGAAAGTAGGGCTGTGATATGAAATTAGATGAAATTGTTGCCGCCATGACGCCTGAAATTTACGCAAATCTCAGACAAGCTGTTGAGACTGGGAAATGGCTAAACGGCGATACTTTAAGTGAAGAGCAAAAAGAAAATGCCATGCAAGCGGTGATGTTATATCAGGCCAAAGTGGCACATTCTGACGAACACATGACAGTAGGGCGAGACGGTGAGATAGTTGAAAAGTCTCGTCAGCAACTCAAACAAGAATTAAGACAACAGGCGACTAAGCAAACGCCAATAGCAAAGTTTAGCAAAGATGATATTTAAGCAGTTATTCCTTCCCAACTATAAGCATAAATCACCAGAAAAGCGCAAAGAAGCCGTAGCGCAAGTCGTCGAAGTCAACGAAACCAACAAGCAATGGTTACATGAGTTAGCGTTTAATGACGAAGACTTAAGTGTCAAACTGGCTGCGCTTGAAAAACTTGACCAGTTTACGATGTGGCTAAAAACCTACGAGTCTAAGGGCAACGATGTACTAGTCAGCAAGGCTAAAGTCGTTGCAACACGTATGCTGGAAGATCAAGCTTATGTCTCTGATAGTTTGTTTGAAGATTTTGTCGCCCAAGCACGCCATCCAGAGATAATAAAACGCATGTTGGGAGACAGCAAGCGGCTTGCTTCAAATTCATCGTTGTACTTAGAGACCTTGTTTAAATTTGCGAGTAAGCATGAAATACAACGTTTTTATCGCGAATCAGCTAGTGAAGCGCAACAACTGTTGATAGTTGAGCGATTTGAGGATGAAAAAGAACTTAAGCGTCTACGCAAAAATGCCAATGCGCAAACAGTCGTAGATATTGTTGATGCAAAATTACTAGAAATTGAGAGGCGTTCGCAAATTCCGCAAGCGCTCATACAAGGCACAACTTTAATCAATTCTCAACTACTTGCACTCATTGAAAGTAGGGATTATCCCTATGTTGAAGAAAAAAAGCGTAAACTCGTTGAGGAGTTTAACGGCTTAAAGTCGCAATTTGAATATCTTAGTGAGCGCCAAAGTGCTGAGATTGCGGAAAAGTTTTTATCACTAAAGGAAAAGATCGATAAACATTTAGTTGCGTTAAAGCCTGAATTTGAACAACAGCTAGTACTGAAAGAAAATACCGAGCTTTTGTCTGAATTAAAACAACAAATAGAAGACATCGCCACCCAAGTTGACTTCTTACTGAATGCAGATTCGGAAAACGACGTTAACATTCAATCTGACTTGCTTTCCCATTCTTTAGCTGATGCCAATAACACGCATGAGCGTTTGTCGGTGCGTATTAGTGAAAATTCTACACCTGCCCATAGGCAATGCTTGAAAGTGCTTGCAGAGCGAATAGAAGAATATAATGGAAAGCTAGCGGGTTTAAGTGAAGCAGTTAAACAAAATCACGCGCTAAAAATAAAGCTAGAAGTCATAAAACAAGCGTGGGATGAATTTACGCAAGGCAACTTGTCTGATGAAGCAATTAGCGAAGAATTTGAGCGAGCTAAGAGTTACTTCAAAAATGCCAGTAAGATGTCAAGCGAGTTGCAGGGCGAATGGCGCAGAGTAAAGCAGAATATCAAGGCGCATTTTGATGAAAAGAAAGAACAAAATAGCAAGTTGTTGAAACGCTGCTTTAGTAAATTAAATGTTGTCCAAGCATTGATCAAAGAGGGTAAGTTAAAAGCAGCGATTTCTACATTTGCGTACGCAGATTCTTTATTTCAATCTATTCCTCAAGCTGGCCGTAGTTTACAAAACAAGTATGCCGATGTCGCTGCACAAATCAATGAGTTCAAAGATTGGCAGTCTTATGTTGCTGCGCCGAAAAAACCGGAATTGTTAGCGGAAGTTGAGTCCTTGATTTCCGACAAAGCACTAGAGCCTGCAGCTCGTGCGAATAAAATTAAGCAGTTAAGGGCGGATTGGAATAGCTTAGGTCGTCTGAACAACACAGAAGACGACGCACTAAATACTCAGTTTGATGAAAAACTGGAAATTGCCTTTGCCCCATGTCGCGAATACTATGCAGCCTTGGAAGCGGAAAGATTAGAAAACGCCAATAAAGCAAAGGCTATCCTAGCCGAAATAGAAAGCTTGCATACGGAACAAGACATCCACATTCTCGCGAAGGCTTTACCAGCTTTGGCTAATCAGTTTCATAAAATTAAAGCGCTCAATCAAGCAGATAGAGTCGCATTGGGTAAATCTTTTAAAGCACTGAGTGCGCCGCTTTACGGTAAATTGGATACATTTTACGAGGAAAATCGACAGGCCAAGCAAAAGCTCGTGGATACAGCGAAGGAATTGTCTGGTGTTGAAGATTTGCATGACGCTGCGAACAAAGCAAAAGATTTACAACAGCGATGGAAGCATATTGGTTTTGCTGGAAAACAACACGACAGTGTATTGTGGCAGTCATTCAGGCAAGCCAATGACAGTATTTTTGGACAGTTGACAGAAGAAAAAGACAAGCTGAGTCAACAAGCCGAGCGAGAATTTAAAGAACACCTGAGTAATATTGAAGCCTTGCGTCAACATATTGAGGAGGAAGACTCCGTTTCGCAATTGAATGAATACAAGGCGACAATATCTGGCATGTATGTAGATAATAAACTGCTCAAACGAGGCTTGTTTAAGCAGTTTTCAGAAAAAAAATCTGACACCATAAGTGAGCTTGAAAACAGAATTACTTATTTAAATAGTGCGAACGCGCAAGGTACTTTTACTCAAATTTTGGCGTTTTTGAAAGCATGGAAAAGTGAAGAAGACATTACATCGATTGCGCCATTGCCGAGCAAGGTACGCAATGCGATAGAAGGAAAGTATCTTAAGCACGATTTCTACGAAGGCCTATCACGTGAGCATGTTTTTTATACTATGCTGTTGTTATTGCCGGATGAAATCGAAGTAGATAAGAGTTTACAGCTAAAAGTAATGGCTGCGAAGCTCGAAGGTCAACAGGGGCTAGAGCCAAAAGATGCGTGGTTATCTTGGATTAGCTTTGGCCCTTTGCAAGACCAAGATACAGCGTTATTGGAACAGTACAAACCTATTTTGTTGCGTAACCTTAGTTTGCTGTGAGTGAATCAAAGAAGCGTATTTATATCGCATATACCGGAGGCACGATCGGTATGCGCCCCTCAGGAAAGGGCTTCGTGCCCGCCTCAGCTTATTTGACCGAAACACTGGCAAAACTCCCCGAGTTTCATCGCCCAGAAATGCCAAAATTTACGCTTCATGAGTATTCACCACTTCTCGATTCCAGTGATATGGTGCCGGATGATTGGCAGCGCATTGCATCGGATATACAAGAAAACTATCAGATGTATGACGGTTTTATCATTTTGCACGGCACCGACACAATGGCCTATACCGCCTCTGCGCTGTCGTTTATGCTAGAAAACTTACGAAAGCCTGTTATTGTCACTGGCTCTCAAATCCCCTTGGCGCAACTAAGAAGTGACGGTCAAGCCAATTTACTCAATTCACTTTATATCGCTGCCAACTACCCCATTCCTGAAGTGACCTTGTTTTTTAACAACAAGTTGTTTAGGGGAAATCGCAGTAGAAAGGTCGATGCAGATGGTTTTGACGCATTTGATTCTCCTAACGCAAAACCTCTACTAAACGCTGGCATTCACATTGAAACAGACTACCCATTAAATAAATTTGAAGAGGCTAAGCTTGAGTTAAGTGTTGCCGTTATACGCAGTCAAGCTGTTGGTTTAGTTAGCCTTTATCCGGGGTTTAGTCACAAAATACTTGAAAATGTGATTCAACAGCCAGTCAAAGCGGTTATTTTGATGACTTATGGGGTGGGTAATGCGCCTCAGCAGGCAAGCCTATTAAATACCCTAAAAAAAGCGGTCGAGCGTGAAATCATCGTCGTAAATTGCACCCAGTGTATCCGTGGTTCTGTTGATATGTCTGGGTACGCAAACGGCGTTTCTTTGCAAGAAACTGGCGTGATTTCGGGCAGAGATATCACCCCAGAAGCAGCATTAGCAAAACTGCACTATGTCTTAAGTAAACCAGAGTTATCGTACGCGCAGCGTACTGAATTAATGTCTTGTAATCTGCGTGGGGAACTAAGTATTTAAGCGTGTTGAATGGAGCCTATTCCGCAGTGATTTGTTCTCGAATAACGCCATTTACCCCCGCAAACACAAAGTGCGTCCCAATCAGAGATAGCAAACAATAAGCGACGAAATAATAAAAACCTTCCCCAACATTTGATAAGGTTTGGGTGCTTAACTCAAAAGCCATTTTCATACCAAAAAAACTGATTTGGTGTTGTTCGGCAGTGTCAGCATGATTAGTAGATAGGACGGCTAAAAATACAGCAACAACGAATACATCTGCCATTGACCACTTGCCTATAGTCGCCACGAATTTAATTGTGCTTTTGGCTAACTGTTGATTTTTACAAAAATATACAAAGCTTACCAAACTGGTTTTAATGATGGGCACTAAGACCGAAAATGCAAATATCAAAAAAGCGACAAGCCAGCGCTCTTGTTGCCAAAGCTCTTTTACCGTGCCAATAATAGATAAATCTTTGGATACTAACTCCGAAGATAGAGATGTACCTGAGAGGTTGACCCCCATCTCCATGTTCAAAGAGAACATAGACAAAAAGATACCCGGTATGAAAACGGCGATCGCGACAAGATTGATGGCAAAACCTAAATGCTTTTTGTTCAAAATAACTAACCCTTTATTGTTGGGTAGCCAGTCGCGGTAACTACTCTGGTTTAA
This sequence comes from Agaribacter flavus, assembly GCF_042646125.1. Lineage (NCBI taxonomy): Bacteria > Pseudomonadati > Pseudomonadota > Gammaproteobacteria > Alteromonadales > Alteromonadaceae > Agaribacter > Agaribacter flavus. Next base: position 88,000 of record NZ_JBHRSW010000005.1, on the reverse strand, counting down.
ATAGCTGCTTTAAACATTAGAGAGCGCCAAAGGTTTCCCTAAGTTTTAGGCCAACTGCGGTAGAGTAACCAAAAGCTCGACTGACAACTTGCTGATTTTTATCAACAAGATAATAACTAGGATAGCCTTGTATTTGAAATTCATTTTTCAATATATTGTTACCAAGCATGACTGTGCTTGTGACTTCATGTTCGTCAACAAAGGCTTGAACCTCTGCGTTTGTGTTGTAATCAAGTGCCACGGCTACGACATTGACTTTGTTAGTATCGAGGTAGGCTAAATTACCAATACTGAGCGAACAAATTTTACACCAAGGCGCAAAAAAGTAGATGAGAGTGGGTTTGTCATCAGCAAGCAAGGGAGTGAATTCGCCCTCAATGCTAGGAAGTAGTTTGTTTTCAAGCTTTACACTGCCGTCATCATCGAGCATGTGCCTTGACTGCCACGCTGTTATTGCACTGATAATAATGACAAACAAAACAATGTCTCTCAGCCATTGTGCCCATCGCGGCCATTTCTTTTTATCTTTATTTATTGCTTCCAACTTTTTACACCCTGACGATTGGCTTATTTTTATTAGACCGTTCAAGACTGAGAATAGATTCAGATTTTACACATTTGGTAACAAAACTCATTCACATATTTTGTTATTCTACTTTGCCATGAAGCAATTGATTGTTAACGTTAAAGTTACGCTCGTTATCCCCTCTGTAGCATTTGGAGTAATAGATGCTGAGTATAAGCAACATATCGAAAACCTATGACAATGGTGTCCAAGCTTTAAAGAATGTTGATCTAAATATCTCTAAAGGCTTATTTGGTCTTTTAGGCCCAAATGGCGCAGGAAAGTCATCGCTGATGCGCACCATTGCCACTTTGCAGACTCCCGATCAAGGTACGATCAACTTTGACGGTATCGATGTTGTGCAACAGCCGGATAACTTGAGGCGGCGTCTAGGGTATTTGCCTCAAGATTTTGGCGTGTACCCGCGCGTTAGTGCACAAGACTTGTTGGATCACTTAGCAATATTGAAGGGCATAAAAAACAAAGGCGAAAGAAAAGACGCCGTTGATGGTTTACTTGCCCACACTAATTTATTTGAGCATCGACGCAAAGCAGTAAGCGGGTTTTCTGGAGGAATGAGGCAACGCTTTGGTATCGCCCAAGCTCTCTTAGGTGATCCTGATTTACTGATCGTCGACGAGCCTACCGCAGGACTTGACCCAGAAGAACGACACCGATTTCACAATCTTCTTGTTAGTTTAGGGACAAACAAAGTCATCATTCTGTCTACCCATATTGTGGAGGATGTATCTGAACTATGCTCAGACATGGCCGTGCTGGGAGATGGCAAGATTTTATTGCAAGGCAATCCCTTAGAGCTAACCGCAGCATTGCATGGAAAAATATGGCGAAAAACTATATCGAGGCACGAACTCGAAGAGTTTGAAAAAGACTTTACGGTTATTTCTACTCGTTTGTTCGCTGGCCGTACGGTTATTCATGTAGTGTCTGACACACCTCCAGAAGGCTTTGATATCGCCCCTGCGTCGCTAGAAGATGTTTATTTCAATACCCTAAAAAATCAGAGAAATATCCGGAAAAGCGCTTATCCAAAAACATCGCAAGTTGAAGGTACAGGTAAGTAGTATGTTTGCAAAAATGCTGATATTCGAGTGGCGTTTTTATCTTAAACAACCCTCTTTTATTGTGACAAGTTTGCTGTTTTTTTTATTGCCTTTTTTGAGTATGAGTGTCGAAGGGGTTCAACTCGGGACAAACACTAACGTAAACTTTAATAGCCCCTTTGCAATTGCCCAGAGTATGTTGATATTTGCCATTTTTGGCATGTTTTTGGTGGTAAATTTTGTTGGTAATACGGCTTTGCGAGATCAAAGTGCCAACATGGATGAAATTTTGTACTGCAAACCGATTCCATCTCTTTCTTACCAACTCGGTCGGTTTTTTGGTAGTTATTTAGTGGTGCTGACCGTCTTTTCTATGGTTCCTCTCGGCTTAGTAATTGGCAGTCTTATGCCTTGGATTGACCAAGAGCGTATGGGAGCCTTTAACTTGATGTACTTTATTCAGCCCTTTGCTGCGTTTTCTGTTACTACGATGTTTGTGCTTTCAGCAATATTTTATGCTGCAGCGATACAATTTCGAAACATTATGGCAGTGTATTTGAGTGCACTCTTGATGTTTATCGTGTACATCAGTATCGACGTTCTTTTAGATGCCCCTGATGAGCGATATTTACTAGCTGTCTCTGACCCTTTTGGTGTGCGTACGCATTTTGATTTGACACGCTATTGGACGCCCTCAGAGCGCAACACACAGATGCTAGGCTGGCACTCTGAAATCTTTGTGAACCGATTTATATGGCTAGCCATTTCCATTTCGATATTGTTGGGTTTTTCAAGAATAAACCAGCCAATGCGACTCAAAGAAAAACAGACTAAGGTGACGAGTGAGAAGACCCTTGTGCCCAAAGTCTTGGACGCGTTTGTGGTTAATGCAAAATATACGAGAGGCGCAGATGTGTTGCAATTGTTTACTCGAGTCGAGTTAGAAACTAGACAAATCTTTTTATCTCCTTCGTTTATATTGCTAATGATATTTTGTTTTATCAGTTTATTTAGTCAGTTTTTAGGGCCGGCGACTTTTTATGGTGCTGAAAGCTGGCCTGTTACACATATTATGATCAGTATTATCCAAAACGCATTTGGTTTGATTTTAATGATAATCCTCACCTTTTATACCGCTGAGGCTGTGTGGCGCGATCACAGTGTAAATATGGGCGAAATAGTCGATTCTATGCCCGTCAAAAATAGCATATTTTGGTTGTCGAAACTTATTGCAGTCTCACTGGTAATTCTGTGCGTGCTCATGATTGGTATTGTCAGTGCCGCGCTTTATCAGTTTGCGAATGGGTATTTTGCACTTGAATTAGCGCAGTATTTCATCAGTTTGTTTTACTTTTATGGCCTGCCTTTAGTGTACTTGTGTGTGTTGTCGTTTTTTATTCAAGTACTCAGTCCAAACAAATACGTTGGCATGCTTATCTTCGTAGCATATATGCTACTTTCTTTTACTTTTAGTCAGATAGGTATTGAACACAATATGTTCAATTTTTCCTTGGCTCCAACTTTGACCTATTCAGACATGAATACATATGGTTGGGCGATGTTATCTCAGCATTATTACATGCTTTATTGGGGAGCCTTATCGTTAATTCTCGCAGTGTTTAGCCATGCATTGTGGAAGAGGGGGAGCGAAAGCAAACTTGCCCATCGTTTACAGCTATTGAACTATCGACTAGATGGCAATGGACGTTTCATGATAGTCGTTGCATCTATTGTCTTTGTCGGTTGTGCTACGGTGATCCATTACAACACGCGGGTCATCAATAAGTTTGAAACACGCACTGAGCTTTTTGATCGTCAAGCAAAATACGAAAAAAAATACCAAGCTTTTGAAGATGCCGATTTACCTACCGTCACTGCTATTGACGTAAATGCGGCGATTTTTCCAAAAATGCGAAAAATGGAAGTAATGGCTGAGATTGAAATCCAAAATAAGACTGAACATGCGATTGAACGATTTTTAATAAACTTACCCTTGCATTCATATGACATTCAGTTTGATTTTGACGGCGTAAATATAGAGCTTGATGACGATGACTTAAATACCGCTTGGTTTGCATTCTCCGAGGCTTTGCAGCCAGGCGAGAGCGTGAAAGGTTCGGTTTCTTTGGTACGGCAACACTTTGGGTTCAAAGACAGGGACGAAGATGTGAGTTTGGTGAAAAACGGCACGTTTATTAATAACATGCAACTATTGCCTGTCTTTGGTGTGAATAAAGCGCTGTACCTGCAGGACAAACACGAGCGAAGAAAGCGAGGGTTAGCTCCCCCTAAGAGGGCGCATAGGCTAGAAAACAGTGAGCGATATAGTGAGTCATTTTTTGGCGCGCATACTGGTCGTATTAAGTTCAGAGCACGGTTGTCCACTAGTGAAGAGCAAATAGCCATCGCACCTGGCAAACTAAAAGACTATTGGGTAGAGAACGGTCGAAACCACTTTGTCTATGAGATGGATAAGCCAATGATCCCATTTTTCAGTATTAGCTCTGCAGACGTGGAGGTCAAGTCTACAATACATCAAGGCATTGAAATATCTGTTTATTACCACCGTGATCACGCGTGGAATATAGATACCATGATCAAAGCGGTGAAAGACGCCATCGATTTGTATACTGAAGCATTTGGCCCATATCAACATTCGCAGCTACGTATTATAGAGTTTCCTGGCTATAGGAATTTTGCTCAGAGCTTTGCTAATACCGTGCCGTATTCTGAAACGGTCGGTTTTATTTCAGATTTAAGGGATAAGAATGTCATCGATCCAGTTTACTATGTCACCGCGCATGAAGTGGCGCATCAATGGTTTGGACATCAAATGGTACCCGCAAATGTGCAGGGAGGCCCTGTGTTAACGGAATCTCTCGCGCAATATGCGGCGTTGTTAGTGATGCAAAAAAACTATGGTGAAACCAAAATACGTGAGTTTTTGCGCTATGAGTTAGACGAATACCTTCGTGGTAGAACACGCGAAAGCATTGAAGAAATGCCACTTTTGCGTGTAGAAAATCAAGATTATATTCACTACAAAAAAGGCGCTATTGTGTTTACTGCCATCGCGGATCGAATTGGCATTGATAGTTTGAACCGTGCCTTATTTAATTTGCTTGAACGTTTTAAGTGCGCAGATTCGGTGTACCCAACAACACTGGATTTGCTGCAAGAAATTAAAGCGCACGCCGCCTTTTTACACCACGATTTTATCGACCAACAGTTTAAGCAAATTACCTTGTACGATATCAGTATTTCCGATGCCAGCGCCTCAAAGATAAAAGACAATCGCTATCGGGTAAATATGAGCATTGATGCCAAACAGCTTATCGTATCTGGAAACGGTGATGAGCAATCACAGGCCTTTGACGACTTTGTTGATATTTTGGTTTTTGATAGTGATCCAGACGATTTTGCGGGCAATCAGACAGTACTCTACAGAAAAAAGCATCGATTAAACGAAGGATCTAACATCATTACGTTTGAACTTGATAAACAACCCGTATATGTGGCTGTCGATCCTTTTATTCGATTTATAGACAGGGAAAGTCGCGACAATGTGTTTAAAACTGAAAACAGCCTCTAGTATTCAAGAGATTTCCCTGATATAAAATGTATACAAAAATTAAATTGTATACATTTTAATGCTGTTGCTCTCTCAGTTAAAAAACGATTTTTCATTTTCTGCTCTTGTCGCAGGTTTTGTTGCTGTACTTGTCGGTTTTGCAAGTGCCATTGCTATTGTATTTCAAGCTGCCAAAACGGCGGGTGCTGATCAAGCTATGCTTGAGTCTTGGGTTTGGGCTCTGGGTATAGGAATGGGCTTGAGTTCGATGGGCTTGTCACTATGGTATAAGCGCCCCTTAATTATTGCATGGTCAACTCCGGGCGCAGCGTTAATTGCCGCTACTAGTATTGAATTGACGATGGCGCAGGCCGTTGGCGTTTTTTTATTTGTCGGCCTAATGATTTTATTAACCGGGGTGAGTGGATTGTTTTCTCGGTTGAGCAAAGCTATTCCCAGTCCAATTGCTTCTGCAATGCTTGCCGGCATATTACTCAATTTTGGCATCCACTTGTTCACGGCTTTGCGGAGTGAAGTCTTATTGGTCGGGGTGATGTTATTAACTTATATCGTTGCACGAATGTTTGTTCCTCGTTTGGCGATTGCTTTTGTTTTGTTTGTCGCTATTGTCATGGTGCTGATGACTGGTCAACTGGAATTGAGCTCAGTCTCCATTACTTTTTCAAAACCAGTATTTGTCATACCAGAATTTTCATTGAGTTTACTCATTGGTCTCGGCATTCCCTTATTTTTAGTCACCATGAGTTCGCAAAATTTGCCTGGTGTGGCTGTGTTAAAAGCCAGCGGTTATAGCGCTCAAAATATATCCCCAGTTATATCAGTTACCGGGATAAGTACCTTGCTTTTGTCACCGTTCGGTGGATTCACATTTAATCTTGCGGCGATTACTGCGGCGATTTGTACCAGTGAGGAAGCACATGAAAACATAGAACAACGTTATATCGCCGGTGTATCAGCGGGTATTTTTAATCTGTTAACAGGGGTGTTTGCTAGTGCGGTAGTTGGAATATTTGTCGCTTTTCCCGAAGAATTAGTGCTTGCCTTAGCTGGTCTAGCCTTAATAGGCGTAATTGGCAACAGTTTAAAGATGGCGACAGAAATAAAACAACATCAGGACGCTGCAATCCTTACTTTTCTTGTGTGTGCTTCAGGCGTATCTTTTTGGGAAATAAGCTCTGCATTTTGGGGCTTGGTTTTGGGTATGACTGTCGTCGTCAGTCATAAACTATTTACACGGCTTAAGCGATCCTAAGTACATAAATGAACAAACAGCAAAGTGAATATCTCTACAAGAAAATGAAAGCAGATATCAGAGATAATAAACTACCTGTTGGGTGCACACTCAAACAGGAAGAATTATCGCACCGCTATCAAATTAGTCGAAGCCCTATTCGCGACGTGCTAACACGCTTAAAAAACGAAGGTTGGCTTGCAACGAGCGGAAAACGAGGCGTTATGGTACCTGCTTTCTGTGATAAAGAAGCAGAAGATTTATATAGAATGCGGATGCGGCTTGAGCCTATGCTTATTCCGTATGTGGTCAAGTTGATTTCTAAGCAAACCATTGGTCAAGCCGAAGATATTCTCAGAAAAATTGATTCTGCAAATTCGTTGAGTATTGATGAACACGGAGCGTTAAATTGGCGTTTTCATGCTTGTTTATACCAAACGGCAGAGCGTCCAACGCTATTTAAGGCTGTGGCTGCATTACATGAGCAGTGTGGGCGATATATTGGTTTCCACACCAAAAATCTTGATTATAAGCAAACTAGTCAAGACGAACACTATTCATTGCTAAAAGCCATAGAGCACGGCAATACCTCAGAAGCACAACGCGTGTTAAGTACACATATTAGCGCAGCTGGGAAAATCATTACGGAATACTTGCGTGTGCTTCGACAAGAGTGAGAGTAACTGCCAAGTATAGCCCCACCGTGCCTCACTCATATCCAGCAGCTTCAAAAAGTTGCAAAGATTAAAAAATTGTAATTTCCCGAAAATATTACCTACCCCTGCAACTTCCAAAAATTTGATGACGTATTGCTTGTCGAAAGCGCTGTGCATTTTGAGTGCTAGTTAATCAATTTATAAGGATTCAAATTATGACTATTCAAGCAACACATCATTGGACATTTTCAGAAGGCAAGGGTGCGACAACGAAAGATAGCGTTGGCGGCATTGTCGGCAAATTTCACGATACAGCATTCAACGAGTGTGGTCCGACAGGTGATGCGGTTTTGCTAAAAGGCAAAGGTGCAAGCATTAACCTTGGAAAGCCACTCGGAAAATTCGGCAAAGGCGATTTTACCATTGCCTTTGGTTTTCTTGTACTGGATACACATAAGCAAAAAGACCTCGATATTATCGGAAATCGGAATGTGGGTGGCCACGGTAATTGGTTTTCGTTAAGGCAAGAACAAGGCCGTATATTGACCTTTGAAGTCGATCAGGATTCGAAAGGTAAAAATTACGCAGTCGCTAAATCGGGGAAAGTCTTGTCAGCAAAAACATGGTGCCACATTGCGATTGTCAGAAAGGGCGAGCAACTTTTTATCTATCACAACGGGGTAGAGGTCGCGCGTGGTAAAGCGAAATCAGGTGATGTAGCCAATATCCTCGGGAAAGTTGATGTTAAGTTAGGACATTCTAAACGCCATACGGCAAAAGCACGTTACGAAGACTTACGCGTTTATCATCAAGCGCTCACGGCAAGTGAAATTGAGACGCTGGCTCCGCAGCCAAATCGCCTGCTTCAGCCTGGGCAAGTTGAATTGGTGGCACAAGACGGCGCAAGACGGATATTTGATAAAAATCATCACAATGTTAGTTTGTTTTCCTCCAATTTTAAACAATTGCGTGTAGGACCAAACACCGGTGCAACTTTGTATGATCGTCCGAGCTATGCAGGCACTAATCAAAAATTGTTTGCCGGTTTACCTGATACTCGTTCTACGCGCCTAACTGGATTTCCGCGTTCCATACACGTTTGGTCTTCTGCTAACGAACCCTTTCGCGGTAGTTGGATTATTCGCGCGCCGCAAGGTGGTTATTTACAATGGAACAAAGGGCGACTATTGCTTACGCCAACAGTTAGTTCGCGTGCATTATTTGATTTCAACTTTAATCAGAACAATGGACAACTTCAGTTGTTGTCTAATGTTGAGCCTGAGAGTTCGTTACTCAAAATACGTCAGGAATACAGTCCAATGATTGTTGATGATACTGAAGACGGTGATGGCGAATTTTCGATAATGCATAAGCGCCAAGCGATGTGGATTGCTCAAAATGCGAAAGGTCAGTTCACTTGGACGGCAGATGAAAGCAAGCGCGCTATTTTCAGCCGCGTGGCTAAGTTTGCTGCTCACGAAAGTGAGGTTGGTGAGCTGGCATCAGGAGAAGTTGCATTATATGAGCATGTCGCTTATTACGGCAGAGTTTGGGTGTTGTCAGACAATGGCGACGATATTACCGGGGATTTCAAATCGCTTCGAGACTTTATCGGATTAGACAATGTAACGTCATCGATCCGTTTAGGGCCTAATACAGGCGTGACATTGTTTGCTAATGACAAGCAAGCAGTAGATAAGAGAAAACGCGAAACCCAAATTGAAGACATTGTACGCAATGTACCAGACATGCGAGACAGCCAACTAGGCAACGACAAAGTATCATCCTTGAAGATTTTTACTAAGGTATCTGCCTCAGAAGCCTTCAGTTCAATCACGAGTAAGCTTAGCCAAGATTACCGCATGGTTAAAGGGAAACTAGAAGAGTTTTCAGCCTATCGCACAACACTAACACTTGCGCCAGAGGTTTCTGAAGTAGAGGTCTCAGCTACTGACTTAACCAAGATAGAGGTAGAAGATAAGACCTACGAAATTGACGAATTGCGCACGGTAACGCTCAAGCCTAATGCCCTTCAGAAAATTATGATCACGTCTGAAGCGGATGGCATTAACACACCTATATTAAAGTTTAGAACAAAGGACATGGATGAGAATGAGCGTATTCTGATTTCACCATCAGATGAGTTGCATAAGCAAATTGCGAACCTTGAGGCCAATGCCATTTTCGATGGAAAAGATGCAAAAGGAAATGCTATTGTTGATCAAGAAAAGCATTCGCGTGCAGACGTCGCTAGCGTGCAAAATACGATTAAACGGGTAATCAGTTCAGTGAAACCCGCAGACAGTAAGGAAACCGAAAAGCCCATCAAAGCTACAAGTAACAGCAGTGCTGCCAAAGGAAAAGCTGTCAGTGCAAGTACAAAACCCTCTCAAAAAATTCGACAAGTACAGGCAATTACGCGCGCAGTGGCGACAAATGCTGTCAAATTGGAAGAGACGGTCGACCAAGCACCTTGGTCATTGAATTTTGCGCCAAATACAGAAACAGTAAGCATTGTTGCTGGAACCGCAAAACGCAGTGCAGTTGTTAAAAAACAAGATGCTATTTGGGAAGAAAGTGTCGAACAGGCCGATTTTGAAGCCTTGTATGCCCAGAGCACGCAAACTCAAACGCCATCTATCCAATCGTCGGTTTCTCAACAATTTACAGCACCTACTAAAGCAATTCCAGTTCCCTTCACTGCAAGTTTACGTATCGGTAGGCGGTTTTTTGGTGGCATTCGCGACGCTATTAAGAAAGCCACTAAAGTGACTTTAGGCGTAGTTAAAAATGTATTCAACGCCGTGGTAGAAGTGGCAGGGCAGGTAGTTAATTTTGTCCTCGATACGATTGAGGTCGTTGCCGAGTTTGTCGAAGCTGTGGTCGAAAAAGTAGTGAAGTCAATAAAGCAATTTATAGAATTTCTGCGCTTTTTGTTTGATTGGGATGACATACTTAAGACTCAGCGTTATATCAGAAACAGTATTAACGATGCCTTCGACTCTGCTGCTGGTTTGGTCGAGTCCGCCAAAGCGCCATTGTCTAATTTAATCGATGATGTTCAAGACACTGTGACTAGCAGTATTGACTCAATGATTAAGTCATTGGGTGTTAACCCGTCAGACGTCAGTAGTGATGAATCTTCGTTGCCTGAGGCGGCAGAATGGTTTTTAAACAAAGTATTCGGCAGTGTCGGTGCTGGAAAAAATCCGATGGAAAGTATTACTGGGGACAATAAGGAAAGTGGCGGTGCAGTTAATCATCTGACCAATGCGCTTAAGAAGCTCATCACATTGGCAACGGTCACCGTTACCGACGGTTTGGTTGATACCTTAACTACCTTTATTAAAAACCCAACGAAACCTGAACTCGTATTGGCGACATTGTTGAACTTACTAAAAGAAATCACAGTGCAAGCCCTAGACATTACTGAAGACCTAGTATTAGCTATTTTGGACGCGGTTGTGGCAGCTATCGAGTTGATTAAGGTAAGCTTAAACACAGAGATTAAAATTCCCTTTGTGTCTGCCTTATTCGAGTTAATCGGCGCGGGTAAGCTTTCAGTAATGAACTTACTGACAATCCTAGTGGCTATTCCAACGACAGTGGTTTCTAAATTATTATTTGGTGAACGTCCATTTAAAAATGTTGCAGAACCAAACTTGAGTAAAACCATTGAAGTGAGTGAACTTACGGCAAGTACAAATACTCGCGTATTGGCTAGCGTAGGTGAGAGCATTGAATTTAGCGTTGCAGATAGCGCTGCTGTTCAACAACGAGCGGTGGTAGTGCCTGAGGAGACAAAAGATACACTTGATGAAAAACAGGCGCTCTTACAAAGTTATGGCGCGATGGCCTTGCATACTGAGTTTTTTAGTACTTTGTTTAAAGCCGCAATGGATGCTGTGCCAGAGCCATCAGACGCGCAAGGGAGAAATGGCACCTTTGTGCTTGAGATATTCACTGTCGGTCTTGATTGGATGACGTGGTTGGCTAGCTTCCCCGCATCGACTGATCATCCCGGGGGCTCACCTTATGCGCTACATAAGCACAAAGTGAGTAAATCACAACACCCAGAAGCGTATTGGCAGCGCGTGATGTGGAGTTTTAGAACGGTGATGTTGGCTTTTGACACCGTTTTCTTAGTCATTGGAACCTCGACCAAATCGAAAATTCCAAGCCGTGTAAACACTGCGGGTCTTGATCGCTTGGCAGAACAACTCCCAATACCCAAAGGCGGCACAGGTGGCGGAAGTAGTTTCCCGATGCAGCGTTTGAATAGGGGGAATGTGGCGACTAAAGGACTTCAAGCGGTATTGTCGGGAATAGACTTGATACTCACAAGTATTTATATCGCACAGATCCCTAAGCGCAAAAAGCCAGGTGTATTAGCGGCAAAAGAAATCATTGGTATCGTACCCAATTTCTTAGGCTTATTGAGGCTAGATTCAAGTGGCGTAGGGTCGGCAACAGTAGGGGGTATTCAAGTAGTTAAAGCCGTCGTTACTTATGGCATGGGCGTTGAATTACTCGCTAGGGAAAAGCGAGGTGCTTAGTCCTCAATAAGGTCTCATAAATGTGCGGTGCTTATCCAGCGCCGCGTTTGTTTTGTGCATAAGGCTATTTCATTTACATCAAACGGCAGAGTGTTCAACTTTGCACCAAATCTGTGTCCAACGCTTGCTTTTTTCAGATGCAGATAAAGTCTTTGGACTTATGATATCGTTTTCTCTCAATACACAGTATTCCTCAAATAATGCGCTTGACACCGCTCCGCGTACTTCACCGTCATACTCATTGGTGACTGCAATCACTTGTTCACAATATAGGCATTGCCAAAATCTAGCTTGTTCAGAGCCTTGCTTGATTATCCGGAGTTTTTCTATCGGAGAAAACCATAAGATGCCGTCAACATCCGACAAGTATCGTAAATTGTAGGCATTGCAAAAGTCGCAATCGCATTGTCTAGGACGGTAGAGTTCTATAGCTTTTGGCAAAATTAAACAAACATCTATCGTTCCACATGAACACGATGTAATGTATTTCATTGGATTGCCCTCAGGGTGGTCGCTGAAATTTCATTTTACAAGTCCATATACAAGAAAAACAGCATCAATACTGTTATCATCCGCCGCAAAATATTCTGGAAGTACATATATGTCTCTAATACAACGAAAAGAAACCAAGCAGCGTATGAGCCGCATTGTTATTCATCAAGGAACGGTTTATTTGTGTGGGCAAGTTGCGGCTGATGCAACAAAAGATATTACGGAACAAACACAAACGATGCTCGACAAAGTAGAGACACTACTTGCTGAAGCGAATAGTGACAAAAAACACATATTGTCCGCCACAATTTACATCAAAGATATGAAAGACTTTGCTGCAATGAATGCTGTGTGGGATGCGTGGGTACCAGAAGGTCATGCGCCCGCTAGAGCATGTGTTCAAGCTTCGATGGCGCGCCCCGAACTATTGGTTGAAATTTCAGTAATTGCAGCGCAGAAATGCTCGTAAAATTTGTCAAAGATCTAGTTTCAAGAAATTTCTTTTTTTTTGTCTTTGCTTTTTTGTTTACGAGTAAACCAGTATTGACGAAAAATGAAAATCAATAGAGTGCCAGTTAGGGACATGACAATATCTGCATAATCAAATACACCAACATCACTATATATTTGAATAAGCTCGTAAAAACTGACTGAAAGAGATAAATACAATGCCATGGCTAAGCTTTTAATGCTCGCTCTATTTGCTACGATGTATGCCAAAGGAATTAGCACCGACGCAATTAGATTGGGCGCTCCATCAACTATAAAATTCGTGATGCCGAGTGATCTAACACTATCGATCATACCGTCTAAGTAAACAGCTGAAAATACTAGCGTTATCGCAACTAGATACCTTATCATTCTCTCACTATAAGGCTCCAGTTTGGAGCCTTCCAAATAAAAAGTTAGTCAAAAAAGCGGCCAAACACTGGATCTTCAGTTAACGCTTCGTAGAAAAAGTCACCAATAGCGCCAATAGCATTGTCTATGCCTTCTTTTCCACCAAGAGAGTCATACGCATAGTTGGCACCGATACCAATCCCTATGCCGATGGCTAGTGGATTGCCACCATTAACTTCTTTAGCTTCGTTTTTGTTTAAATAATACAATTTTATACTCCTTGTATTCCTGTATTTATAATTAAATTGAACTTAAGTCTTCAGCCCCAGTAGAAGAGATTAATGTCATTCTAGAGCAATTATCATTAATACTGCATTGAATAAAGATACAACAAATTCAATTCGTTACAAATTACTAATCCTGAACTTTATCAACGACAACAACTTGGCAGTTTCTGAAGACTTTTGCATTTTATAACGTCGATGTTTGGTTTTGACCTAGGCAGTAGTACAGTTTATTGCCAAACTTACAGAGAAGTTTTACGAGAATTTCACTAGTAATCGATTGAAGATGTTACATTACTTAAGAATTCTTCCTAAAATCCAAACTCTTGGCGCGAGTATTTGATTTCTTATCTGAGATGGAGGTAATTGTTTTTATTGAGGGAAGGAGGCTTCTATCAGCTTAATTGTAGTTTCATGTCTCGCTGTTACAAAGTCGCTCCCTGAGTGCTCAATTCATAACACATCTTTACAAGGCAATTATGATTATTCGTAATCATATTGGGTGTCATCACGAGTTGTCGTAGAGTCTCCATGGACTAAGTATTCGGGAGACAATATATGCTAACACGCTCGTTGCTGACAATCGCTTTTGTTCGGTTTTTCGTGCTGTTTTTACTCACTCAACTCAGTGCTTGTTATGTGAACGATTCTAGGCATAACTCAGCGGAACACACGTCATTGTCGGGTGTCATCGTTGATTACAACAATATTCCAATACCACATACTTACGTTAAATTGGTATCGACCGAGCAAGTGTTGGTGTCAGATTTAAATGGGCGTTTTTCTTTCGAAGGTGTTGATGCTAATCAAGTCCATGAACTGATTTTATTTGGCAATGGCTACGACCTCAAAAAAGTGCAGGTGAGCGATGTATTTGATCCCTTAAAGATTCGGCTTCACCATCCCAGAGATAAAAAAACGCATGTGCGTAAAAGAATAAATTTTGACCAGAACTGGCGATTCCTAAAACAAGACGGACGTTTTCATTTACCTGAACTAGATGATAGTGAGTGGCGGCAACTTGACTTGCCGCATGACTATAGTATTGAAAGTGAATTTAGTCGTGATCACCAAAAACGCCATGCTTTTCTGGCGGGTGGTACGGCTTGGTATCGCAAAACCTTTACCTTGTCAGAAGAGGATAAACGCAAACGTGTAGAGTTGCAGTTTGATGGAATTTACTTTGACGCTGAAATCTGGGTCAATGGGCACTCGGTGGGAAAACAGCGAGAGGGCTATACTAGCAAATATTTTGATCTTACCCCTTTTGTCTATTTAGACAAAAACAACGTTATCGCAGTGCGTGTAAACAACGACAATCACAATCGGGCAAATACACGCTGGTACTCTGGCTCTGGTATCTATCGGCATGCTTGGTTAACGGTGAAAGCACAAACCCATGTAAAAACCTGGGGCACGTTCATCACTACGCCCGTTGCGACTGAAGAACAAGCACAGATAGTGGTAGAGACTGAACTTGTAAACATCCCTGTTGATGCTAGCAACATCACTTTAGAAACCACAATTGTAAGCCCTGAAGGCACAAATCTTTATTCGAAACGACATAAGGTTTCTGCGCTTAATACTCAATTGACTGCTGTTAAACAGCGTTTTTTGATGGATAGGCCAAACTTATGGTCACCGGAACATCCGGCTATGTATTATGCAGAGAGTCGCGTGTTTGTTGATGGTGTTTTGGTTGATGACTACATCAGCGCCTTTGGTGTAAGAAGTTTTTCGCTGGATCCTCAGCAAGGATTTTTTCTCAATGGTAAAGCGACAAAATTTAAGGGCGTGTGTATTCATCACGATGGCGGTTTTGCTGTGGGTGCGGCGGTGCCCGATGAAATATGGGAAAGACGCTTGCGAAAGTTAAAAGATATAGGCGTTAACGCCATCAGAACGGCTCATAATCCAACGTCCCCCGAATTAATGGACATGCTTGATAGAATGGGATTTCTAGTGATGAATGAATTTACAGATAAGTGGATGGCACCCTTTAATCCTTTTCATCATCAAGACTGGCAGAAAGATTTTACTCTAGCTGTTGAGCGTGACAGAAACCACCCTTCAGTAATATTTTGGAGTGTTGGCAACGAGAACACTCCAGGGATCCGAGGCATGGATCCGCCTGGCAGTGATTACATCAATCACGGTTTGGCAGAACGTATTCCGTTTGTAAAACAATTGGATCCCACGCGTATCGTGACATCCGGTCAAGAACGAGGTATCGACAACAACAACCTAGATGAAAAAGTACAGCGAATTCTGTCTTCTGCCGCGCACCAAGATGTCCTCGGCATGAATTACGCAGAACAATGGTATGATGCTTTGAAAGCAGCCAAAGAAGACTTGTTAATTATTGGGACCGAAAGCTATCGCTACTATATGAGCGAGCCTAGCTTTAGAAAGGCTTTCAAAGAAGAAAATCAGTGGCTCTACTATGAAAATCGTCCCTATGCCTTGGGATCCTTTATTTGGGTTGGTATTAGTTATATGGGTGAAGGCGGGATTGGCTCAAACAGCGGCCTATTTGACATGGCCGGATTTAAGCGTCCGGCCGCGTATTTGTATGAGAGTATGTGGGTCGATAAACCGATGGTCGATATTGCTGTGTACCAGCGTGTTGACGAGAGTAAAAGGCGCAGTCACTGGGGATGGCCTGATATGCTGCAAACCTGGAACCAAGCTAAAAGTGAGACCGTTGATATTGTGACCTATACCAATGCAGAAAAGGTCGAATTGTACTTAAACGACAAGTTGTTGGGTGAAAAACGTTTGTCTGATCACAGCAACAAAATTATCAATTGGCAAGACATTAAGTGGCAATCAGGCGTACTAAAAGCTGTTGCAAAAAACAATGGAAAGGTGGTTGCTGAAAAAGTCCTGCGCACCGCTGGTAAACCCGCGGCAATTCAGTTGGTGGCCGACAAAACAAGTGTATTGGCAAACAGCAAGGCGGTGATTCAGGTTGAGGCATATATTGTCGACAGCAGAGGCGTGCCGATACCAGAAGCAGAGACAGTATTGCACTTTTCGTTGTCTGGCTCTGCGCTTGATGATTCGGCTAAACTACTTGGTTTTAGCAACGGTGACGTGCGTTCGGAACAGCTAGAACAACGTATCCCGCCTACCGATAAGTCAAAACAATATACATTTGAGGGTAGACTGCTTGCCGTAATAGAGGCGGGAGACACGGCGGGTACGCTGACACTTACGGCGAGTGGGAAGGGTTTACAATCGAGCAGTTTGCATGTGGAAGTGAAGGCGCCAGTTCATTAGCGCAAAAAAATACCGTGTCCCCTAAAACCAAATATTCGCCTAAATGTTTCATAAGATGAGTAAAGATTCATTGGGATTAAAACATGCACGACAGTGGCACAAATGCGATGACAGAAGTGGCCTTGGGTTTGTCTATGGCGTTTTTCTCTATTTTGATTTTGGCGCTCATGTCTATGGGCGCGCATTCGAGTGCAGTATCAGAAAATTCAGAAAATGCGAAAGCATTTAAGCACCTGAGTTTACATGCACTTGACCCATCGCCAGCGAAATCGTCTGAAGCAGCTCAAAACATGGGAGCTCACAAGCAACAACTTTACTTCTATGTAGATGGTAAAGTGTTTGATGATAAAGGCGAGGCGGTACTTCAAGATAGACTCGCAGAAATTGCAAAAAATACCGACATTGTTATTGCTGTCAAAGGAAGCTTGGCTTTGCAAGATGCACTTGATGTGCAGGCTGAGTTTGATGGTCTACCCGTAAAGCTAACCACTATGTCGCAGGAGTGGTACACGTTTTTAACGCGGGAAATATAGTTATCCCGACTTCAAGTTAGTCTAGAATTTAACAAAGCATAATGAGTTGTTGTTTATGAAAATGCTGTTTTCCAATCTTACATTGCAGGCAATAGTGCTTACGCTTGTTACTGCACTCGCCTTGGCACTTATGCTTTTTGCAACACAGCCGCCCAGATCTTCAAGCCCTTTGGCTAACCAGAATACACTGCCTCTTTCTGCACACATTCCAACTTCGCCGACGGTACTCACCCAATCAAAAGAAGACTTAGCGACTACACTCAGTGAATTAAAAATGCACAATGCGCTGCGTGTTATAAAGTCTCAATTCCAAGGCAAACAAGAAGCGAAGCGTCATTATCTTGCACTCAACGAAAACGAAGCATTGATCAAGCATCAAGTGCAAAAATGGGAAGCGGAGTGGGTTGATAAGCTTAACTCTAAATGAGCAAGAGTGGTTATAACTTTGTTTTTATATGAAATGCCAACTTTATATTTACACAAGTTAAGCGATACGTTAACGTCAATTAATGGTTAATTGAAGTAGTTGTGTTTCATGGCTCATTTTTCGTGTTCGTATTTTTATAAATCACTTTGTATGTTTTCAGTGTTGTTGCTTTGCACGGCATGCCAACCCTCGTCGCCTCCCAGTTTTGTGTTAACACAAGGCAAAGAGACTAGCTATCAAGCCAAAGTTACAGGTAGTGTAAATAAAAAACTGATTATCAAAGGCAATAATCCTCAAAACTATGCTGCAATCAGTGTGTATAACAATGGTCAATTGCTTGTTGATAAGCTAGGGATAGCATCGACTGGCGAGTTTTCTACTAGTGTCTTGCTAAGGTTCAGTGATTTAGGCGAATATACACTTGAACTGCGGTCGCATAACGCTGACCTTGTAATAGACAGCCTCGAATTGGTCGATGCAGACACAGTGTCTATTCCTTATTTCAAAGACATCTCTGAGCAAGCCGGTCTAGATAAAGTTAGTTCTATTAAGTACGGCGGACCAAGTATTGCGGATATTGACAACGATGGCGACTATGACTTTATTGTGAATAATCACAACGCTGAGAGCAGCAAAATTTATTGGAACAATGGCGATGGAACGGTCAAAAAGCACTACAAAAACTTAGCTCGTTGGTTTATGCATGATTTGCACGGAACGGCTTTAGCGGATTATGACAAGGACGGTGATCTCGACTTAGTGTTAACGCAAGGCGGGGGCAATGGCAAGTTTCCTTCCACAGCAAATTTTTATAAAAATGACAACAGTAACTTCATTCGTTACACCGGTGATGTTGGTATCCATAAAGGTGGTAGAGGACGAGGCGCTAGGTGGCTCGACATGGATATGGATGGGGATCTCGACTTATTGTTGTTTAATGAAACTGGCCTTGCGAGGGAAAAACCGCAACATTTCTTTTATGAAAATGACGGTCAGGGCAAGCTTACCCTAACGGATGTTGACGGCATTCAAGACGTTCACCCTTCACGTGTGCTTATTACCGATCTGAATCAAGATCAAATTGCAGATATTGTTTTATACGGGCCGCTTTCCGTTTGGCAAGGCAACGGGGATTTTACGTTTACTGATATCACAGAGCAATTTCCGAGTGCGGTGTCTGGTATCACTGCGGTCAATGCAATGGCAGACATAGATATTGATAACGATGGTGATCTAGACTTGTATCTGGCAACCGGCAAGCCTTTTGAAGGCGGCAAAGGTGAAAGTCCTTCTTTCGATTTTGACCCATTCAATAAACTATTGGCTATCAAACCCAGAGGTTTCAAAGGTGTTGATCGTTTTGAGTTTGAAGCTGAAGGAAATATTAGGTTCTTTAATTACAACTATGTGAGTCAGGGCGTATTTCGTGGCAAAGACTATCCAATTTTTTTGGGTAAAGATAAGCATGCTTTTGTCTTAAAAACAGGTGAAGAGAGCACGCTCATTGCTGAACAAGCCGAAGGGTGGCCGGACAAAAGGGACGAAAACGGCGTATATTTTGGTTACCTTGGAAACGGAAAATGGCGTGCAGAGTTAGTGCGTAAGGACAATATTTTTTGGAGTTTTCAATTCAGCTTGTCTGGTGTTAAGGCTGCACACACAGACTTTATTCCAGAAAATCGTTTTAATAGGGACGTACTCTTACGCAATGACAATGGACAGTTTGTCGATGTCACTGATGAATGGGGATTGCCTTCCGGAAGTAATTCTTTAGGTGTCACAGTTGGCGATTTCAACAACGATAGCTTTCAAGATGTGTTTGTTTATCGATGGGGAGACATTACGCATCGGATTTCTGACTACATGCTCCTAAATAACGGTAAAGGGCAGTTTGAAACGATGACTATGCATGGCGCAAATGATGTCGGCGGACCTGGCAATGGTGACATGGGGCAGGCATTTGATTTTGACTTAGATGGAAAAGTTGATTTGCTCAATAGTGCTGAACGTGGTGAATGGTATTTATACAGCAATAGTCTTGAGTCGAATGGGCACTATTTTAAAATTCGTGTGGGCAATTCACCCGAAGCAGGTATTGATCCCTACGGAGCAGTGGTTACTCTAAAAACAAAGGGCAAGTCACTCAGTAAACGAGTGGGATCAGCGGGAGAAGTCTTTTCGCAGAGTTTGTTAAACATTGTACATTTTGGTCTGGGCGAAAGTGAAAAAATTGAGTCAGTCGAGGTTAAATGGAGAAATGGCGAAAGCCAGAGCTATCAAGACCTAGATGTGAATCAGCTTATCGCTACACAGCCTGTAACCGAAGGACGTCAACAAGATTTTGATCCCGACACTGTGCAGCTGGCTCAGTCGCCGTTTATTAAAATAACTAACAAAACAGAGCTTGAAAGCGGCAAACTAAAAGTCGGTGACGAGTTTCAAGTTCTGGTTGATTACCATGCGGGTAGTGGTCAAAAGGTCATTTGGGCAGACGAAGGGGGTGTAAGGTTCTGGCTACGGCATTTTCGAAGCAAATGGTTCCCAGTTAAAGATGTAGTTCTATTGGATGAAAAACCCTTGTATACCGAACTAGGTAAAAGCCAAATGACGTTTTCTACTGAAGGTATGTTAGCTACAAAAGATCTGCCTCCTGGTCATTTTTATATGTTGTCCGTATCGTTTACCGCTAGTGACGGAAATACCTACAATGACAGTATCTACCCTTTACAACTAGTGGAGTAACATGAGAGCTTAATATACGTAAGAAGGATAGGGCGACTCGGCGCTCGCTGAATGCATAGCAAACGCCGCGTCGACCTAGTCTAGGTGAACCAGACTCGGGCGTGGCTATCGTGGATAATCGGATTTAAAAAATGGACGTTTCGACAGCGATGCAGACAGCTCCCTTAAATGACAAGATCGTCAAAGCACAGATCAAAGAGTGTTGTCGACCGCATATCGAAATTTTTGTTGCAGCCGCACTCACTATCGCTTTTACAGTGTTTATCTGCTTCGACACCAGCAATAAGATCCTAGTGTTTACATGGGCGGGTGTGGCATTTTCAATCTTAGGCCTGCGCTATCTTTTTATTAGCTGGTTTAATCGTATACCAGAAACAGATATCGCACTTATTCACATTCGCGCTTTCTCTCTAATTATGATTGTTTGGGGAGCGGGCTGGGGCATTGCCACACTCCTGTTTTTTCCAGATTTGAGTGTCCCTAAACAAGCGGCTTGGTTTGCCATGTTTATGGTAATGGTGTCGGCGTCTGCTAGCTCTCATGCCGTATATTTGAAAGTGTTTTACGCGTTTTCATTGCCTTACTTTGTATGTGTAGTGTGGGTGGTTGCAGAGGCTTACCCAAGTGATTTTCACATCAATGCACTTGCTGTTTGTCTCGTAATGATTACGCAAGTGGGCGCGGCAAAAAAGGGCAATCAAGTCATTTTAAAGTCACTCCGTTTGCGGTATCAAAACCTAGCGTTGATTGAACAACTCAAAATACAAAAAGAAGCAGCGGAGCAGGCGGATTTATCAAAATCTAAGTTTTTAGCTGCGGCTTCACATGATTTGCGTCAACCACTTCATGCCTTGAGTTTATTCAGTGCAGCTTTAGACGATGCCCTCGACGATAAAGAAAAAGCGAAAAAGTTAACTAAGCAAATTAACCAGTCGGTCATGGCCTTGCAGGAGTTGTTGGATGCATTGTTGGATATTTCTCGCCTAGACGCAGGGAGTTTGACACCGCAAAAAATGAATTTTAGCGCGCAAGAACTGTTTGATAAGTTACGAAACGAGTTTATGCCATTGGCGAGAGAGAAAAAACTATCGATGCGTTGGGAAACCGTCAGTGCAAATTTTTACACTGATCCAACGCTCTTAGCGTTGATATTGAGAAACTTATTATCAAATGCGATTCGGTATACCAAAGAGGGAGAAATTGCCATCAGCTTGGTTCAAGAGCAAGATGCTTACTGGATAGCTGTTAAGGATACGGGTATCGGCATACCCTTAGCAGATCAATCTCGTATTTTTAACGAGTTTATCCAGTTGCACAACCCCGAGAGAGACAGAAACAAAGGGTTGGGCTTGGGTTTGTCGATTGTAATTCGGGTAGCAAAACTAATTGGCAGTGAAATACGCGTAGAATCGAAAGAAAACATTGGCAGTACGTTTTCTCTCAGAGTTACAAAGGCACAAACCGCAACGCATGCTCTATCTGATTCGTATAATACGCATACCAATGAGCATAGGCTTGGGACAGTCTTAATTATTGATGACGAACAAAGCATATTAGAGGGTATGCAAGCCTTATTGCAAGGTTGGGGCTATCAAACACTTTTAGCCCGCGAACAGGCTGAAGCGCTGCGAAAAATAGAGGATGAAAATATATGCCCTGATTGCATTATTGCAGATTATCGGCTCAAAAATGAACGAAATGGCCTGAGTGCCATGACTTCTAGTTGCCGTTCAGTTAATTTGACGCGCAGGTTTTTATCTTGTCTGCGTTCGCTCAGCATAATGTCGTAGGGAATGTAAATTTCGCCCGACAAAATGAGTTTTAAAGCATTGCGCAATATTTCGCCCTTGGAGGCTTTAGAAATATAACCCAATGCACCATGTTCTAAGGCTTTTTCTACGTCTGTTCGTTTTGTTGATGCTGACAGGATCACACAAGGCAATGTTGGATAAAGTGTTGTAAACAAATCCAATGCTTCAAAGCCGTCATTGACCGGCATATCTAAATCAATGAGCAAAAGCTCTATTTCAGCGTGTGACGATAACAAATATTGCGCGTCTTTTAAGCTGGGTGCTTGCAAGACCTCGATATTTCTATCAATGGCTTGAAGAATATACTGTAGACCTTCCCTAAATAGGGCATGGTCGTCCAAGATTATTATCTTCATTTTGAATTGTATACTCTCTCGGCTTGGCAGCTACTTTTTGTATAATAAGGCATTCTGAGTAAAGCTCAACCAACTCTAAGGAATGCAGTATTGGAAATAGTGTTAATCAGGCACGGAAAACCAAGTTCGGCGGATAGCCCTTCTCTTTGTGCAAGTGGCTACCTAAAATGGCTTAGACGCTACAATAAATCGGATGTGATGATACATAGCCGACCTAAAAACATAGAGGAAGAGTTTAAGCGCTATTACTCTGTCTCCAGTGATTTTACCCGCGCCGTACATTCAGCCGAAATCTATACGGGGACATTACCCAATGAAGTGGATATCGTGTATCGCGAAATGGATATCCCTTATTACAGGCTACCATTTAAGCTTAAACCCATGACATGGGTGTATCTTTGTCGTGCCTTATGGATATTGGGGTTAAAGGGAAATTTTGAATCATACGATGACGCAAAACAAAGAGCACTGTTGGTCTCTAACAACTTGGAAAATCTTGCCCAAACAAAGGGCGCAGTCGTGCAATTTGGGCATGGATACATGAATCTGCATGTTCGGGGAATAC
The DNA here is from genome assembly GCF_042646125.1 of Agaribacter flavus. Lineage (NCBI taxonomy): Bacteria > Pseudomonadati > Pseudomonadota > Gammaproteobacteria > Alteromonadales > Alteromonadaceae > Agaribacter > Agaribacter flavus. The sequence continues at coordinate 65,004 of NZ_JBHRSW010000005.1, read as the reverse complement.
TGCGAAAAAGGGGCTGGACACTTATGGAAAAGAGCAATAACTTCTGGGGCGTATCACATTTGAGGAAGCTAGCTTAATTGAGTGTTACGCAAAATACCTCAACAAGCTTTATCCAAAAGTGTATCAAATTCGCTAAGGGTGGCTTTAATTGCAAGAATATCAAATATGTCAGTTGCCTCTATGAGGCTATTGGCATAGTTTTCTAGCGTATTAGACTCGTATTGTTTACTCAGGACTAACAAGCGCTGAGCAAAATTTGCTATGCGGTCTAAATCGTTGTCTAGTTTTAATGCTTCACATTCAGATGCATAGGTGCTTGTAAGCATGTCTCTGAGCACGTCTGGAATATCCGAAGCGGCAACGGAGTTTGCCTCGGTAAGGGTATTTTCAGAATGGTGTAAATATTTTTTTAGCTCTTCAATTAACTCTTTTTTGAGAACCGGTTTTCTCAAATAACCTGAGAAGTTTTCTCGGCGTTTGCGCTCATAGTCGTCTCGCATCACTGATGCAGTGAGCGCGATAACTGGCGTGTTTGGTGTACTCGTTTTGATTAGTTCAGCCGCTTGATAACCATCCATTTCCGGCATTCTTATATCCATAATAATGGCATCGTAGTGATTCATATCTGCTAATTGCACAGCTTCTTTGCCGTTGCTTGCTTCTTCATATTCAATTCCAAGCGTTTTGAATATTTCAACTAGTAAACGTCGATTGTCGGCAACGTCATCAACGATAAGCACTTTCCCGCAATTAAATGCCACTATTTTATCTGGCTGGGCATGGGGAGAAGCATCAACGCGGGTTTGTTCAATAGAAGCAATATCCACAGCGTTCAAATAAACTGAGAAACAAGAGCCGAGATCCGGTTTGCTGTTTACCGATATAGTGCCGTCCATCAGCTCTGTTAGGCGTTTACTGATACTCAAGCCCAACCCAGTACCGCCGTACTTTCTGACACTTTGACCTTCTTGTTGTTGAAAGCTCTCAAAAATCTGCTTGAGTTTGTCTTCAGGAATACCAATGCCGGTATCTTCTACGTCTATACGCAAATCAATCTTACTGTGAATGTCGTCTTCGTTAAGCGCTGTGGCTCGCAGTGTAATCATACCTTTGTCGGTAAATTTTACGGCATTGCCAACAAGATTAAATAAAATTTGCCGAATACGTGTTGCGTCTAGCAGTAGAGCCTTGGGTATCTTTTCGTCTACTTCCAGCATAAAGTCTAAGCCTTTGCTTCTGACGTTCATCGTGAAAATGTTGCTTACTTCTTCAAATATACTGTGTGGGTTGCAGACTTCTTTTGATAGGGTAAGTTTGCCTGCTTCTATTTTAGACAGGTCGAGAATATCGTTTATTAAAAGGAGTAGGGCGTTGCCCGCTGATTTAATCGTTTTGACGAAAGACTTTAGTTTGTTATCTTGCACTTGCTCATGAAGCAATTCGGTAAAGCCAATTATCGCATTCATTGGCGTGCGAATTTCATGACTCATGTTTGCCAAAAACTCTGACTTAGCATTATTGGCACTGATTGCGTTATTTTTGGCTTCTTCTAGTGCACGTTCCATAGCCACGCGCTCACTCAAGTTCACGACAATATGCAACAGTGCTTTTTTACCTTGAAAGCGTATGGGAATAATAGAGAGTAAGCCATCAATTTTATTGCCATTGTAGTCAGTAATTTCTACTTGTTTTTCAGACACATTACCCAGTTTTTTATCGTAAAATCGCGTTGATGACAAAGTGCTAACGTCTTTGTCTTTGATGCTGAGTGCGTCCGTCGCATAGGGATTGGCCATTAATAATTTATTCGTTTCGTACTCCGCAACGTAAATAATAATGGGGATGTTTTCTATCACCATCCTCAAGTTTTTTTCGACTTGCTTTAGGGATAGTTCAGTTTGCGTTCTAAGCGTAATTTCTTGTTGAAGTCGCCGGTTCCATATAAAGATAAATGCAATGATAAAACTGGCGACCAAGACAATGCCGAAGACCAAGGTATAGTCTGTTTTCACCACTAAATCGCGGTTACCCCATTTGTCTAAAATGCTTTGTTTTTCAGCAGGGCTTATGTTTGTTAACACTCTGTTTAATATGGGAATGAGTGGCGCATGCTCTTGGTCAATAGCAAAGCTAATAGCAAGATTGTATTGTGTTTTCCCTACTACCCGCAGGCCTGCATAGCCTTTTTCAGCAATTTGATAGTTGACTTGTGCGAGTGAACCTATAAATACATCCGTCTTGCCTGAAGACAAATCGTCAAGCCCTTGTTCAGGGCTTGTCACCAAACTAAACGAGATACTCGGATACTTGTTTATCAAGTCTTTTGTACTGGGGTAGTCTTTTAGGAGCGTAATGCGTTTGTGCAATACTTGAGATATATCCTCAATGTATTTGTTTTCGTTTTGCGTGACAAACACTATAGGGGTATTGATGTAACTATCTGTAAAGGCCAAATTTTGAAAAGGTTGATAGTCAGGAAATGCTGATACCATGTTTACTTTTCCGGCAAAAACTAACTCTTTGCTAGCTTGCCAACTGTCCGTGGGTAAATAATTGAATTCGACTCCGAGTACATGAGTAAAGATATCTAAATAATCTTTGACAATACCTTGGTGTTGATTATTTGCGTTTTTGCCTTCAAAAGGCATCCAGTCGGGATCACCCACGATCGTAAATACGTTATTTTCGTTTAACCAAGCTTGTTCTTCTTCACTGATAGATACCATTGCTCTGGGGCTGTATTGTTGATCAGTACCCAGCCACTTGTTGGTTAGCGCTTGCATGTTGTTATTTTCGATATAGACAAGTGCTTTATTTAATATGCTCACTAGCAAGTGAAAGTCATCTCGCACGGCGATATGTAAATTGTTCACCGGCGAGTTAGGGATGCTCTGGAAAGGCTTTATTCCAGAGATGTTTTGTTTTTGCAAAATGTAATTGATGACTGCGTAAGGGTCGTACAAAACATCCGCTTTAATTTCAACAAGATAAGCAATGGCTTGATCGGGGGATTCGACATATACGGTTTCTAGATCAGGGATGAGCTGATGAATTTCCTTTTCCCTAGCACTATCTTTGATAATCGCGAGTCGCTTTCCTCTTAGGTCACTTAGCGCTTGAATGCTTAGTGTGTCTCGGATAAAGAAATAATTCAGTACGCTGACGTAGGGATTGGAAAACAGTAAGTAGTCTTTTCTTTCTTCTGTTTTAAAGGCGGCAACCAGTAAGTCTCGCTCCTTGTCTTTTACTAGCTGCAAGGATTTTTCCCAAACGTCGGTGGTCACATGAAACTGTAACCCTGTTAAATCGGATATATTCGTGAGTAAATCCTGTCCCAGTCCATCGTGTAAGCCTTGATCGTTTCTAAACTCGAAGGGTGCCCAAGAATAATCGCCTGCAACATTTATGACAGGATGCTCGTCAATCCATTCTAATTCTTGGGGGCTTAATTTGAGTAAATTTTGTGATACGGCAAAGTTGGGCGAATACTCATTATTCTGTGCCTTTGTTTTGAACCATTTGTTATGGATAGCCCTTTGCTCGTTGTCGCTAATTGCATTTAAGCCTTTTTGAATGATTTGCGCGAGTATGGGCTTATGCTTGTTTGTCGCTACATGTATCGGGTTTTTTCCCAAGTGGCGGGTGGATTTGAATGGCTTAATTGTACTGATCCCCTCTTTTTCAAGGGTGTACACTAAGGCACCATAGGTATCAAAAAGCAGGTCAGCTTTTCTTTCTAAGACTAAATCGATGGCATCACCAAAGCTTTCCGCATCAATAATTTCAATCTTCGGGAAGTGTTGATTAATGATTTCACGGTGTGCATACGCTTTTGGGACGGCCAGTTTTTTGTAATTTAAATCTTCAAATGTGTTGAGTTGTAGATCTTGATGGGCAAAGAAGTAATCCAGAGCTTCGAAATAGGGGCGAGAAAAATTCAGGTAAGCTTCTCTTTCCCTTGTTCTATAAACAGCGGGTAAAAGATCAATTTCGTTGTTTTGGATCCTAGCGAGGTTGTTTTGCCAAGTATCAGCGACAAATTCGTACTGTATCCCCGTGTATTTTGCGACTAAATCCAGGTAGTCTCTGGCAATACCTTGATATTGCCCTTTTTCATTTACAAAGTTAAACGGCGTCCAGTCTAGACTTGCGCCAACTCTAATTTTTGGGTTGTTGTTCAACCACTTTTGTTCTTCCGGCGTGAGTAATTCTGAATTGTTTGTCGCTTGCGCCCATACCCACATGGAACACAAAAGGGTTAAGGCCAAGCATACAATTCGCATATTACTGATGAATTATCGCGACAAACTCGGCTAAATGATCGGTGAGTATTGCTACTAAACTCGGATCAAAATGAGAGCCGCTGTGTTCGGTAATGTACGTTATTGCATCGTCAATCGGCCACGCATCTTTGTATTGTCGTTTATGCGTTAAGGCATCAAATACGTCTACCAAGCCGACTATTCTGCCGTAAATATGAATTTCTTCCCCTTTTAGGCCTCGCGGATATCCTGTACCGTCCCATTTTTCGTGATGCTCTCTAGCAATAATTGCTGCTGCAGTCGATAGGCGACGTTTTGATTTTTTGAGTAAGTCATACCCCTTTTGTGCATGAGTTCTCATAATTGTCATTTCTTCTGGGCTAAGTTTACCGGGCTTGTGAAGAATTTCTTTAGGAATGGCAATCTTACCTATATCGTGCATAGGAGACGCCAAAAACAGCGTTTTCATGTCTTCTTCATTTAAGAAGGGTACATAGCTTGCCATGAGTTGACACATTTCGGCGACGCGTTTGATGTGTTTTCCCGTTTCGTCTGACGTCGATTCCATTATTTCCATCAGGATAAAAATGAGCTCGACTTGACTGCTTTCGATTTCCTCAGCTAGCCGTATCGCTTGATAGTGCGCCTTGTTTTCAAATTCGTCGGCTCGCTTTTGAATGGCTTGTCTGCTTAAAGAAAGTTCGACATGCGTTTTGACTCTGGCGATAAGCTCGTCGGCATGAAAGGGTTTGACTATATAGTCGACACCACCAAGGGAAAATCCTTTTGATATCGAGTCAGCATCCGATTTGGCTGTTAAAAATACAATGGGGATATCTTTAGCGTGATCCATTTTTTTGATGGCATTACATACATCAAAGCCACTAATCTTCGGCATCATGATATCGAGTAAAATAAGGTCGAAGCTGTTCTTAGTAACTAAGGCAATTGCTTCTTCACCATTGGTTGCAAAGGAGAATGAATAGCTTTCTTCCTTTAAAATATTCATGGCAACCTGGATGTTTTCAGATACGTCATCAACGATTAATATTCTAATATCCTTGCCACTTTTCAAATCAAAAACCTTCTGGCATCAATGTGGTGATAATTAAAGCACACGTTTTTTCTTCTATCAAGTAGCAAGAAGAACGGTTTAAACCCTATGAATTTATTGGTAATTTTTGAAGGAAATTGAATTTTTTATTAGGCAGAGAGGGGACGTGAGTGAAGTAGTATGTGTGCGAATATTAGGGGAGTGGGGCAGTAAATTGCTTACTACCCAAGTTGATCTAAACACATTTCTTCTTTAATTTGTGCACACCAAGCTTTTACACGATCATCGGTAAGTTCTGGCTGCCTGTCTTCATCAATGCCCAAACCTACAAAATGGTCGTCATCTGCTAAGCCTTTAGAGGCCTCAAAATCATAACCTTCAGTCGGCCATTGACCAATGAGTATTGCCCCTTTTGGCTCAACGATATCACGGATCATACCCATCGCATCTAAGAAGTATTCTGCGTAGTCTTCTTGGTCGCCACAACCAAAAATAGCCACGAGTTTATCTTCAAAGTCGATTTCTTCCAGATCAGGGAAAAAGTCATCCCAGTCGCACTGCGCTTCGCCGTAGTACCAGGTCGGGATACCAAATATCAATAAATCAAACTCAGCGATTTGTTCTTTGGTGCTCTTTGCAATGTCGTGCACGTCGATGAGTTGCTTACCTAATTCTTTCTGAATCATTTTAGCGACGTGCTCAGTATTACCCGTATCACTGCCAAAAAATAATCCAACACTTGCCATTTAACTTACTCCAACTTTAACTCTTAAACGCCACTGGACATCCAAAATATTTGAATAATGCCCTTAGCAACAAATCCGAGTGCGCCAAGACCCAATACGCCATAAGCCACACAACGCCCAAGCATGGGTACATCATTTTTCTTCATAATATCGTGCACGGCGAAAAACATTAAAGCGAATAAACCCACTAAACCAAAGTTGAGTGCAATGGATTCGATTTGTTGATATTTCTCCGGCGACATATTACTACCTCAAAAATTACTGGGCGCATACTAGCACAAAACAATGATGAACTTTAAGCGATCATGATGTTTTCAAAGTGATACAGATCAATTTATGTTGACACGTAAAAAGTTTGTAATTACCGCGTTAACTACTTGTGGTTTTTCTGCATGTAGCCAATGGCCTGCTTGTACAAGTTTTGCTGTGGCGCGGGGAAACAAAGACTGAATAGTGGACTGGTGAGCTTTGGTAATGTAATCCGACTCTGTTCCTTTCACAAAAAGTGTCGCGCCTGAATAGCTTGCATCTTCGTATGGCCAGTCACTCAGTAAGGCATAATCTCTGTGCAAACCTGTCACGTTATATCGCCACGCCCAACTGCTATCGCTTTGTTGATATAAGCCTTTCAATAGGAACGATTGCGTGGCGGGTTCGTCGAGATACTGTGCTAAAGCCTGTTGGGCATCTTTTCGTGAGGTGATAGACGTAAGCTCTACATTGTTCAAGGCTGAAAAAACTTGTTGGTGGCGTGATGCGTATTTGACGGGGGCGATGTCCAAGACAATCAGTGCTTTTACTTGAGATGACATTTTTTGTGCGATACGCATCGCTACCTTTCCACCAAGTGAGTGACCGATTAGTATTATTTTGTTTTGCGTGCGCTCCTGCACAGTATGAATAACGGCATCTGCATATATTTCAAAAGAAAATTGTGAGAGGTGAGGGGATTGACCGTGGTCGGGTAAATCGACACTGATTACTTGATAGTCTTGTTCAAAATGACGCCGTAATGCGGACAAATTGTCCATGCTACCAAACAAGCCATGGATCAGAACAATCACTGGTTTATTAGTAGAAGCACTTTGTCCATGTAGGACACTGTTGAGTATGATTGGGTTGAAGCTGTTATCTGTTTTCATTTTGCAACATTTAGACACAATTTATGCAGGATTAATTACCATCAATTGACGTAGCTTGATAGTTTTTCTAGCTAGAATCAACGTATAATTTTTTACTCGACAGACCCTTAACAGGCATATAGCCAACATAACAATAAGAGATTCAAATGAGAAAAGTAGGCATTCCAATATTGATCCTAGTAGTAGCTGTGGTTGTGACTGTCGTTTTGATTGCTACAAAGCCAGAGCCTGAAAAAAAAGAAGTCAAGCCTCCCGAATTTTTGGTTGAATCTCAAGCAATTGAATTAGAAAACGTAGAGTTTTTAGTATACGCACAAGGCTCAGTACAACCTAAGCATCGCACGATGCTGAGCGCGCAGGTCAGTGGTAGGGTGGTGTCACTCTCTGACAATTTTGTTGAAGGCGGATTTTTCAATAAGGGTGATGTACTAGTCACACTTGAAAGTGATGACTACGAAACAGACTTGCGTTTACAAGAAGCCGAGCTTGCGAGAGCACAAGCGGCACTCGATGAGGAAATAGCCAGAGCAAATGTTGCTAAACAAGAATGGCAGTCTGTCAATTCAGGTACGCCGCCGGCCTTGGGTTTACGCAAACCGCAATTGGCTCGCGAAGAGGCGAATTTAAAAGCCGCAAAAGCTAATTTACAACGTGCTAAACGCAATCTCGAAAGAACAAAAATAAGGGCGCCTTACGATGGTTTAGTAAAATCTCGAAGTATTGATTTAGGGCAATTTTTACCTTTAGGCGGGCAAGTCGGCGAACTTTACTCGACAGAAGTAGCAGAGGTTCGCTTACCCCTGACAGATGATGATGTCGCTTTTGTCGGCAACATTAAGCAACAACAGCCTAATGTGAGCATGCAAGCCAGCGTAGCCGGTAAACAAGTGTTTTGGCAAGGGCGATTAGTGAGAGATGAAGCGGTGTTAGATGAAAATCGCCGCGTCAGTTATGGGGTCGTAGAAATTCAAGATCCGTATAATTTAAAAGGCAATGTCCATCCTTCTCCTTTGCGATTTGGGCGATTTGTCAGTGCTGTTATTTCGGGGGTAGACGCGGAAAATGTGATTAAACTGCCTCGCCACGTACTCCGGCTTGATGGCACGGTGTTGAGTGTTGACCAAGATAACAAGTTACGTATTAACGATGTGGAAGTCACGCGAACCGACGAAACAAACGTTTACATTAGTAAAGGTCTGGATACCTCGCATGAAATTGTCTTAAGTGCGGTGTCCTCGGCTTACGATGGTATGCCGGTGAGAAAGGTTGCGCCACCAAAAGTACTGTCCCCAGGTCATGAAAATATAGATGAAGGTGAGTTATGAGTACATCTACCATTGATACTCAATCAGGCATCATTGCTTGGTTTGCCCGAAATAGCGTTGCCGCCAATTTGTTGATGATCATCATTATCATTGGTGGATTATTTGGAATACTACAAGTACAAAAAAAGGTATTTCCACAGTTTATTTTGAATGTAATTTCAATCCAAGTGCCTTATTTGGGTGCTGCGCCGCAAGAAGTCGAAGAAGGCGTTATTCTAAAAATTGAAGAAGCCATAAAAGATCTAGAAGGGATCAAAAAGTACACATCCCGTGCGCGTGAGGGTTTAGGTACTGTATCAATAGAAGTTGAAGATGATTATGACGTGCAGACGCTCTTAGATGAAGTCAAGGTTCAGGTGGATGCTATTCCTTCGTTCCCCGAAAATACTGAGAAACCCGTTGTATACAGGGCCAAAGCACCGCAAAGTGTCATTTGGTTATCTGTTTATGGCAACGTTAGCGAAAGAGAGCTCAAGGAAGTGGCGAATGAACTGCGTGATGACATAGCCAATCTTCCTGGCATTTCTACTGTCAATGTATACGGAACAAGGGATTACGAAGTATCTATTGAAATTGCTGAACAAGAGCTTCAAGCCTATGATCTTACTTTTAGCGATGTAGTGAACGCCGTTAGACAAAGCTCGGTGGATATTCCCGGTGGCTCAATCAAATCTGAAAACGGTGATATTTTGCTGCGTGCAAAAGGACAAGCGTACACCGCTTACGACTTTGCGAAAATATCCTTAATCAATCGAAGCGACGGTACGCGGTTGTTGATTGGTGATATTGCTAAAATCTATGATGGTTTTGTCGAGCAAGATCAATTTACGTCTTTCAATGGAAAAACAGCGGTAACGATAGAAGTACAAGCCGTGGGTGACCAAAATGCCCTCGAAATATCCAAATCTGTGAATCAATACCTTGATGACAAAAAAAATAGTTTGCCTCCCAATATTCAAGCCGATTCGTGGGGAGATTCGTCATTTTATCTAGCTGATAGACTCAATATGATGTTGTCCAATATGGTTTTGGGTGCCCTGCTGGTGTTTATAATTTTAACTATTTTCTTGAATCTAAAACTGGCGTTTTGGGTAATGGTTGGATTGCCGGTATGCTTTTTAGGCACATTGATGTTAATGCCACTCGACGGAATAAATGTATCCATTAATTTACTCAGTTTATTTGGTTTTATTCTAGTATTGGGGATAGTCGTTGACGACGCCATTATAATGGGGGAGTCGGCTTATTCTGAAATCAACGCCCACGGACACAGTACTGATAATGTGGTGCGCGGGGTAAAACGCGTAGCGATGCCAGCAACATTTGGTGTACTTACTACCATTGCAGCATTTTCTCCTATGCTAATGGTTTCGGGCACATTTGGCATTATATGGAAAACGATTGCGATTGTTGTGGTGTTTTGTTTGATTTTTTCTTTGATTGAATCAAAGTTAATATTACCCGCGCATCTGGCGCATATGAAAATGCCCCCTAAGGACAAGAAGAAAACGAAACTGCAATTATTGCGGATCAGATTTAACGATAAGTTGCAGTCCTTTATTCACAATAAATACAAGCCTTTTTTAACGACCGCGCTTGTCAACCGATACACTACACTAGCTGCTTTTATCGCCATGATCATTCTCACAGTTGGTTTGTTTAGCGGGGGAATTGTGAGATTTGTATTTTTCCCTACTATACCCAGTGACTTTATGACGGCGAGAGTAGAGATGGAAGCGGGCAGTTCTCTAGCGCAGCGAGATAAGGTTTTGCATGCAATATTGGCTGCTGCTGATCAGATGAATGATGAGATGGCGGAAAATACCGGTAGTGGTGTTATCAAACATGTTTTGGCTTTTGATGAAGGCGCGCTGGGTGGGCAAATTTTAATTGAGCTTACCAAAGGTGAAACACGTGATATTACGGATGTCGATATCCAAGAAGTATGGCGAAAGTACGTGCCAGAAATGGCCGGCGTCAGAACGCTCACAATTGGAGCGGCGGGTGGCGGACCCGGTGGAAATGATTTATCTCTCGAATTCAGTTCAAAGGATGTGGATGCCTTAAGGGCAGTGAGTAAAGAATTAAAGCGTTATTTAGAAACTTACGACGGTGTGTCTGAAGTTAACGATAGCTTTAGTGGTGGCAGCGACGAAATTCAACTCGCGCTTAAACCTCAAGCCGAAGCGCTAGGCATTTCTTTATCTCAATTAGCGCAACAAGTTCGATTTGGATTTTTTGGGGCTGAGGCACAACGCATACAGCGCGATGATGAGGAAGTCAAAGTGATGATCCGCTATCCAAAGGAGGAGCGAAATTCTGTTGGGCATCTCGAGAATATGCGAGTCAGGGCGCCGAATGGTGACGATATTCCTTTTAGCCAAGTGGCCGATGTAACGCTGGCCAAAGGCTACTCTACGATAGAACGGGTAGACGGCGAGCGTGCGATATCCGTTACCGCTAAACTCAATACCGATATCGTGGAGCCTGGTGAAATCATAAGAGAGGTAATGACTAAAGTTGCCCCAGAGATATTGGCTAAATACCCCCAAGTCACCTTTAAACTGCAAGGTGCGTCGAGAGAACAACAAGATGGCTTGGTTTCGCTTCTTCAGGGATTTATCTTTGCGATGCTGGCAATCTATGCCTTAATGGCGATTCCCTTAAAATCATATAGTCAGCCTATTATTATTATGTCTGTCATCCCTTTTGGCGTGGTGGGTGCCATCATTGGTCATCTCATTTTTGGTAAAGACGTGAGTGTACTCTCCTTGATGGGGATCATTGCGCTATCGGGCGTGGTTGTGAATGATTCTTTGATCATGGTTGACTTTGTTAATCGCGCGAGGGCAGAAGGTAAAGCCTTACTCGATGCTGTTACGAGTGCGGGCACTCAGCGTTTTAGGGCAATTGTCTTGACTTCGTTAACTACATTTTTTGGCTTAGTCCCTATTGTACTAGAGCGGAGCTTGCAAGCTCAAATTGTTATTCCAATGGCAATTTCATTGGCCTTTGGTATTTTGTTTGCTACCGTGATTACTTTAGTGCTTGTTCCTTCACTTTACCTTATTCTCGATGACTTCAAACGCCTGTTTAAAGGCAAGAGACGCTTGGAGAGTGAACGACAAAACTCTGCTGCATAGCAGGGAAGGCCTTTCTGCGTTTAATTTTTTGGCTTATGCTGAATTTGCTTTTGTTGTGGGTAGTGTTAACTTACCCATTGCAATCGCGTTGCCGATAAGTACGGCAATCACGCCGAGCATTGATGATATTGTCCAAACGTAGTTTTCAAACACTGTCGATATCGCCAAGGCTACGATGGGGTATACCAACACCACATAGGCCGCTTTGTCGGAGCCCATTTGTTTGACCAATTGCATATAGGCGCCAAACGCAATTACTGAACCAAACACGGCTAGATATAAGAGCGCATAGTAGTAACTGCTAGTACTCGGTAGGGTAAGAGGCGTGTCGGTTACGAATACAATGACAAAGGTCAAACACACACCATAAAGCATAGCCCAAAAATTCATTTGTAGCACTGATATGTGCTTGTCGAGCACTTTTTCAGAAATAACGTTACCGATACCGGCGGATAAGAATGAACCAAAAGCGAGTATTAATCCAGCCGCCAGCCCTTGAGATGTTGACATAACTTGTAATTCGGGGGCAAAAATTAAAAAAATCCCAAGCAAACCGATACTAGCGCCAAGTACCACTTCTGAGCGTACCGGCTTTTTCAATACTATCCTGCGTAAGATGACATTAAAATAAATAACAGAACTACTTAAGACTGCCAGCAGTGCACTAACAATATGCTGTTGCGCAGCGTACAAGAAAGAATAATCCAAGGCGTATAAGAAAGCGCCTGCCATTGCGACAAGTTTGTGTTGCTCAAGGCTGAGGTGAAATGATCGTTTTTTTACTATACACCACACGCCAATAATGGCTGCTGCAATCGCAAAGCGAACACCGACGGACACCATCAGCGCTGCCTCTTTTATTTGAAAATTGATAGCAATCCAAGTCGAGCCCCATACCAACACGCAAATGCTGAACAAGAGTGCATTTGTATTAAGCGATGACAGGCGTGTTTTTGAAAAAATGGGCGGGTACTCCACACTCTAGAAGACCGCACTTAACTGCAAACTTGGCAGAAAAACTTGTGCGCCTTCGTTATTGTTGAATTAGAGTGTAATTGGATTAGGCCACAAGCTCAATCCTGCGGATCTAAATATCGTTTGCGTTTTTTGTCAGTGAGTTGCGTTAAATCGGCAACAATAAGGCCGTCGACACAATACTCAAAATTTGGATCAACGTTAAAAGCACAAAAGCTCACACCACCGGGTTTGTAGGTTTCTGCATATTGTTTATACAGGGTTGGTACGGTCACGCCCATTTCACTCAATGCGTTTTTTAGCAGAGAAAACCCTTCTTTGTAACTCATATCTTGAAAACGCTGCATTACCTCTTGAGAAACTGAATATTGGATTTTAGCCTTTGCTAAGAGCGTATTGGCAGGAAAAAAGTGAAAATAGAAGGCTACAATCAATTCGATAGCGGCGTTAGGGTAGCGATTACTAATAGAAACTGGACCAAACAAATAACGGTACTCGGGATGTCTGCGCACAAACGCCCCTAAACCCTGCCATAAATAGTCTAAGCTGCGTTTGCCCCAGTATTTCTTTTGCACAAAACTGCGGCCTAGCTCTAGACCCTGTGATAGGTATTTATCCATATTTTCTGTGTAGTCGAATAAAGTAGACGAATACAATTTGTCGACTTCTGTGATACTTTCGACATGCCCAAAACGATAGGCACCAGCAATTTCTAAATCCTTTTCATCCCACAATACTAAGTGATAATAGTCCTTGTCATACTTGTCGATATCACGTCTTTTATTCGTACCTTCCCCCACTTCTCGAAAGGTGATTTCTCGCAGTCGACCTAGCTCGCGCATAATGACGGAGCCTTGCTTGTAAGTGAAAAGGTAGATAGATTTGCCATCACCTGTTTTCCCCAACATTTCGGCTTCGTGTTCTAGTGCCTTGACCAACAATCGCCTATCTTCGGGAAGAGCGATAGCAGCTTGTGTTGCCATAAGTGGTGTTTTGTTTTTTGCTATTCGGTATAAGTGACGCTTAAATAGTTTAACTTGTTCTTTTAAACTAATTTTCAGGCCAGAATAGGCCTCATGAGGGATCACTTCACCAATTTTCATCGGGATGTTTTTTTCCTTCTGGTGCCACATTTGTTTAACAAGTAAAGCTGTCGCCGCCGGTTTAAAAAGCATAGACACGCCATAAAACAAGGCAGAGTTCTTGGCGTCGATAAATATGGGCAATATTGGGCTTTGATTCGCTTTGGCAATGCGTAAAAAGCCAGAGTGCCATTTTGTGTCGCGAATACCTTGTGGACGCAATCTCGACACTTCTCCTGCGGGAAATATTATGACTACCCCTTCATTTTGAAGATGTAGGTCAATATTGTGGAGATTTTCTTTTTTTGTACCGCCTGACATGTTGTTCACCGGCAACAATATACTGTGAAGCGGCTCGATAGCCATGAGCATTTCGTTGGCTATCACTTTAATATCGTCGCGAATTTCGCGGATAAGCTTGATAAGTGCAAGCCCATCCAACGAGCCAATAGGGTGATTGGCGATGATCACCAATCTTCCGGTTTGCGGGATGCGTTCTCGATGATTGTCAGAAACAGAATAGGCAAAACTAAAATATTCGAGCACTTGCTCTACAAAATCAAAACCGACAAAGTGTGGATATTGCTCGGTGAATTCATTGATTTCTTTTTCGCACAATAAACGCTTCAGTACAGCCGCTGTTGGCTTACTCAATAGCTTGTTTTGTGCGACTTTAGGAAAGTGTTGCTGGATGACCTGTTGAGTGTTTAGCATTTTATTCACCTCGAACTTGCGCCAATTGTGCGCAAATCGTAGAAGAATAAAGTGACAGATTGTTGATCAATTAGTGAAGCTAATATGACAATGGACTACAGACGAGAGTGGGGAAGGGCTATTTCAAAGAGAAAAGTGCAGGGCGTAATGCTACGTTTAACTGAGTAAAGCACCATCACGCCCTAAAAGGGCGCTGATTTAGGCTTACAAAACGCTGGCTATCGCTTGTGCGAGTGCTTCGACATTTTGTTTGTTAATTCCCGCGATATTGATACGGCTAGAGTCAACAAAGTAAACACTCTTGTCATTGCGCAATGCTTGAACTTGTTCAGGCGCAATACACAAGAAAGAGAACATCCCTTTTTGTTGGTTAATAAAGCCGAAGTCACGCTGCACACCTTGAGCGGATAGATTGGATACCAGTAGTTCTCGCAGCGTTATCATGCGTTCGCGCATTTCAGTCACTTCTGCGTTCCATTGCGAATAAAGCGTTGGTGTATTTAAAATAATATCGACTAATGCGCCACCATATGAAGGGGGCATAGAATAGATACCACGGGCAACAGACTGTATTTGCGATTGAGCAATGGCTTTTGTTGTTGCATCTTTGGTGATGATCGCAGCTAGACCGACGCGCTCGCGATACAAACCAAAGTTTTTGCTGCATGATGCCGCAATAACCATTTCTTCGACGGATTCAGCGAGTAAACGCAAACCAAAAGCGTCTTCTTCAATACCCTCACCAAAACCTTGATAGGCAATATCAACAAAAGGGATAAAGCCGGTTTTTTGCGCTAACTCCGCCACACTTTGCCATTGTGCTTTTGTGAGATCCGCGCCAGTTGGGTTGTGGCAGCAACCGTGAAGTAAGACCACATCTCCAGCTTTAACTTCTGATAGACAATCCATCATTTCGTCAAATTTAATGCTGGCAGTACTTTTATCAAAGTATGGATAGGTTTTTAAGCTTAAGCCTGCGTTGCCTAGAAGGGGGATATGATTTGCCCATGTTGGATCACTCACCCATACAACCGTGTCTTTGTTGCAACGCATAAATAGCTCAGCGAGAATACGCAGTGCTCCGCAACCACCTGGTGCTTGCACCGCGGCTACTCTTTGATCATTGATGATTGCACTTGATGTACCCAAAAGTAATGTGAGCATGCCATCGATAAACCCTTGATGACCTTGAGGTGTAATGTACACTTTTGAGTTTTCTTTCTCTTGCAGTACTGCTTGTGCGGCTTTGACAGACTCTAAAATAGGTGTATTGCCATTTTCATCCTTGTAGACACCCACGCCTAAGTCGATTTTATGTGGATTACTGTCTTGCTTAAAAGCCGCTGATAATCCAAGTATTGGGTCTGGAGCTAGAGGAGATAATGTCTCGAACACTGTTGTCTGTCCTTCCTAAATGAGGTTAATAAAAAGCGTCGCATATTATGCCTGAATAGCAAAATAATTCGAGGGTTTTTATTGTCCGTCATTTTAGAGGCTGTTTATCAACATATTGCGGACATAAAGCCGCTGTTTATTTATATCGTAAACTTGAAATCACATCGTTGAGTTTCATTGCCGTCGGGATCAAAAGACCGTTCTTCCCAGTATACAGAATGAGTATTGTCAATTAACAATACTGTACTTGACCGAGTGCCATAGTCTGGAGATTTAATAAATATGGAAGAAAGCAAACGCTCGCGTTCAATCGGTACCCCAGTTTTGGGCAAAATGCTGTCATCTGCTGGGCTGTCATTTTTTAGCAGTTCAAACAGGTGTTCGATGTTTAGGTGGCTGGGGGCAGAACAATAATCCGCGAGGGCTTGCCTTCCCTTATCGATTTTTGGCCAAGGTGTATTGAGCATAGCATTTGATAGACCGTAGACACCTTTTTTGAGGGTCTCATGGTGATCTTCATAGTTGTTGTAAACATGTAGGTTGTCTAACTCGCCGTACAACAAATTAAAGCCGTTGTAATTGTCTTTGTTACTCGCAATTTTTTGCAAATAGCTGTCACTAGAATAGTCTTGTTGCAGATAGTCAATAACGAGCTCGCCCCGAGTGGTTGCGTCTGCTCTGTCTCTACCAGGTGCGCGAATATTTGTTAGAGCCGCGAGCTTTCCCGACCGAGTAATTCCCATCCAACTGCCATTAGCCGTTACATCTTTACCAGCAAGAAGTTGTGCTTCGGGTTCCCAAAACGATGATTTCAAAGTCGGTCGTTGATGAAATTCGTCGCGGTTTGCTGCAATAATTAGGGGATAGTCAGGGTGTTGTTGTACGGCTATAAACAATATACACATTAGATTTACGTTGGTTATTTACAATAAGATATGTCTTTTGGCTGGGTATACAATAAGGATTAGTTCGGCTAACATCAAATCAAATTTTTATCACAATTTTATCACCACAGGATTTTTTAAGTGAAGCCCTACGCTCTAGATACGCATCTTGTTCACACAGACAGATTACTCAATTCTCCCGAAGACGGCGCTGTGCATACTCCCACGTCTAATTCTGTGCTATTCGAGTTTGAGGATGTAAGTGATTTAGAAGCGGTATTTCAAGGTAAAAAAACAGGGCATGTGTATTCTCGTTCATCTTCTGGCTCCGCTGTTGCCTTACAAAATTTGCTCAACGACCTTGAGGGAGGAGTTGCAGCGACTGTTTTTTCTACCGGTATGGCCGCGATTAGTGCAACACTTTTTAGTTTATTGCGCACAGGTGATCATATTGTGGTTAGTCAGTTTTTATTTGGTAACACTCGTAGTTTTATGCAAGCACTGGAAGACTTTGGTGTGCAAATCAGTTTTGTAGACATTAGCGACAGCGAGCAAGTGAGTCAGTCCATAACGGATAACACTAAAATGGTGTTTTGCGAAACTATCGCCAACCCTGTAACACAAGTAGCCGCCTTGCAAGAAATTGGTGAAATTTGTGCCCAAGAAAATATTATTTTAGTAGTTGATAACACAATGACACCCTTTGTTATGTTCGATTCTAAAGCGGTGAAATCTAGCTTGGTTATCACTTCGCTGACCAAATATATTGCTGGACACGGCAGCGTATTGGGTGGTGTTGTTGTGGATACGGGTCTATTTGACTGGCGTAAATACCCCAATATTTTGGAAAAATACAAAGGTGCTGACGCAAATTTGTGGGGAATGACGCAAATTCGCAAACGAGGCTTAAGAGACATTGGCGCCACGCTTGCACCAAGCTCTGCTCACCCTATTTCGGTGGGTTTAGAAACACTAAAGCTTAGAATGCAAAGATCTTGTGAGAACGCATTGGCAATTGCCAGATACATGCATGCCTCAGATAAGTTTAAAACGGTACATTACCCCGGCTTAGACACACATCCGCACCATCAAAGAGCAAGCCAATTATTTGATGGAGGTTATGGCGCGATTTTAAGTTTCGAATTGGCGGATGGCATTGATTTTCGAGAGTACTTGAACAAGCTAGCATTGGTGATTAATGCGACTCACCTTGGAGATACTCGCACCTTGGCTCTGCCAGTTTCAAGCACAATTTTTTATGAGAACGGTGCAGAACAACGGAAAGCGATGGGAATATCAGAAAATTTGATACGTCTATCTGTCGGCATTGAAGACACGCAAGATTTATTGAATGACTTTGCCTCTGGTTTTAGATAACGGTTAGCGACAATTCGGAAACTAAGTGGACCCAGTCAATTATTCGATAAATAGCCTGTTTTGTGCATTCGGAAATCCATATGCTAGCACTCAAGTTTGCTTAGATAGACTACATGGCATCGAATACAGTGACGTGTATACTGCGAATTTGCTTGTCAATAAGCTTAAACAGTATGCCAATGATGCACAAAGCGAGCATGAGTGCGAAAACGATGATTTAACAAGTGAGTCTGAATTTGCATCTAGTCAAACTGACGACAAGGCGTTAGCGCTGTGGTGTGAAGTGTTTCATGTGTTGTTGGCCTTGCTCTATCGACAACGCATGGGGGATAGTTGTTTATATATAGACGCACTTGCCGACACAACCCTTTGGATAAATTCATCGTCCCCAGCAGAGGGGAATGGCTATCATTTTGCAACCACGCCTGAGTTATTCCGCATTTTCAAAGTTCTAACACCAGCATTGACACGTATCGAAGCACTGCATTTTGAATGGCCGCTTTTATATACGCAGCGATTCTTTCATTATGAACGTGTACTAAGTGAAAGTATTAGTAGTAGACTCAAAGATGAGCAAAATGCAGTAAATAAACAGAGCATCAAGCAACTCAAAACGCTTTGGCCTTTATGTTTTGGCGAACGAGACAGTCAACTGAGTTTCCAAGCTTTGGCCGTATTGAATGCTCTTAGTCATAATTTTGCAATTATCACCGGCGCAGCTGGCACAGGAAAAACCTATTCCGTAGCGCGATTGCTGTTTTTGGCTTCGTCTTGTTTGTCGATCCCCAGTGATGAAATCTTGCTTTTGGCACCGACGGGGAAAGCGGCAAATCGTTTACAAGAATCTATACAGACGGAGCTACAAAGTATTCAAGCGATTGCGCAAGCTCCATTGTTTTATCAGCATTTGAATACTATCCAAGCCCAAACCTTACACAGATTACTGAAGATTAACCCAATGGATGGTCAAACCAAGTTTTCTCAAGACAACCCTTTGCGAGCCAGTTTTGTGATCATTGACGAGGCCTCGATGTTAGACGTGGCTATTCTGTATAAGCTGTTTTCAGCGCTCCCCAAACAATGCAAAATTGTACTTATAGGCGATCCCAATCAACTGCCTTCGGTTGAAGCAGGGAGTATTTTATTTGACCTCGTTGAGTTTGCAGGCAGTTCTTTAGCGCCGGCCAAAACGAAAACGCTGGCAAACTTGGTAGATATGCAAGCGGATCAAGTGATAGAGGGTTGTGACAACACAAGGTTTAATAATGCGGATCTTGAGAGTGCGTCAATGTGTGTTAGCTTACGTCATAGCAAACGTAGTGATAAAGACATTACAGAGCTTGCTGAATGGATATTGGGTGGCGATTATAAAACTCTGCGAGAGCAGGCCAAAAAACAACAAATGCAAGCTGCACCCGCGTGGCAATATATAAACGTACATCAATACCTTTATCCATCACCCCACCAATCACTACAAGGTAATAATAGCGAAAAGCCGGACTATAAACTTTATGAAAAGTTTATCCTGCAGTATGTGACAAATACCTTAGTTCCTCATTTTACTGCTATCTCGCAACAGGAAAATATTGAAGACGCATGGGACTTGCTACGCCGTTTTGCCTGTTTGACTGCAAAAAGAGTAGGTGTATGTGGCACTGAAAACATTAATTTTTTAACCGCAACTGCGCTGAGTCGAGTTGTGCCAAAACAGCATAAATTTTTACAAGGTCAAGCTATTATGATTGTAAAAAATGACTATGGTTTACAATTATTTAATGGCGATATTGGGATTGTGTGGCCAGATGATAGCCTTCAGTTATGGGCTTGGTTTCCGGTGTTTGATCAAATGAATAAGCAAACGGCGTTCCGACAATATTCGCTTTACACCTTACCCCAACATACTGATGCCTACGCGATGACAATTCACAAGACTCAAGGCTCAGAATATGAAGCCGTGGATGTATTGCTTGCTGATAAGGTAGAAAATTTAGTTTCACGACAACTGATATATACGGCAGTGACAAGAGCAAAATCTAGATTAAGACTATTTAGTCAAGACGAAGTGTTGAAACAGGCCTTACTGAATAAGATTAATCGTTCTAGTGGTATAGCCCGAATGTTGGCGAGCAAGCTAGGGCAGGTGCACACGTAATTTTAGTATTTTTTTGTCTGTTGTCATATCTGAGTATATATTAATCAGCATTGATGGATGAGCTAACTTGAGTGCATTGCCTTCAATTAAAAAAAACTGACCTGCTTCTAAGTAGTGGTTTTGCTCGGTCAAGCACGCAAATTTGTTGACAGATATATAGTCCACCCAGCCCAGAACATAGCCAGCAGCAAGCATACCGCCCACATGCTCATAGAGCTTATCATCAATCGTTACTTTACAGCCAAATATAGGCCTGTCAGCGACCGCAACGTTGGTATGTTCGTCTACAAGTAAGGTGATGACAGTGTCAAATTTGCTGGAATAAGCGATAACATTATCGTATATTTTTAACTCCTGCATGGTTATTCACCTCAGCGTTTGTGGGGGCATGTTCGGAAACACAATTAATTCTGATTTACGTCAGCACACATTCCAGTGAGCTGCGTGCTAATCAATATACGCTTATCTCTATTAATAATACTGACATGGATCAATCGATTATAAGGTTGATCCGCAAACCCTTGTGCAAGGAGAAGGTTGTTGAAGGCTTTAAGTAGAATAACTCACTATGTGAATCGCCGTTATTTAGGTGTAAATAATAATCAAATACTGAAAAAGCAAGGCATCTCCTTTAAGTTTATTGTCGGCTTAGTGTTGAGTGCTTATTTGGGACTGGCTTTTTCAGCAAATGCTGATGTACAGACTGGTTTTGTTGACATTCGCTATGATGAGTCAAAGGATAAGGTTTTTTTACGTGTAAAAAAATCGATGCTCGACCAAGATTTTATCTTTCAAAGTAGCTTACCTCACGGGGTGGGATCAAATGATATAGGTCTCGATCGCGGCCAACTAGGGCGCACGCGCCTTGCTGAGTTTGTGCGTTTTGGCAACAAGGTAATGCTAAATCAACTGAACACAAAATATCGTTCATCTTCAGTTAATCTGGCCGAAAATGAGAGTATCGATGAGGCATTTGCAGATTCGATTCTAGCTGGCTTTATCATTAGTGAAGAAACGGATACATACCTTGAGTTTGACTATACTCAGTTCTTGTTCAGTGATATTCACAATATGGCGGATCGCCTAAAAGCGCGGAATCAGGGGACTTTCAAACCTGATGCGAAGAGAAGCGGGGTATATTTGCCCCGTACAAAAGCTTTTCCACTAAATACCGAGTTAGAGGCTGTCGTGACCTTCGCTGGGCAGGCTAAAGGACAATTTATAAAGGATGTGACGCCTGATCCGCAAAGCGTTACTGTTCATATGCATCACTCGTTTATTCAATTACCCGATGACAAATTTACACCGCGTGCGTTTCATCCGTATTCTGGTTACTCAAAACACAGCTTTTTTGACTACTCTGTACCGATTGATGCCGAAATGGAGCAAAAATACATTCGCCGTCATCGTTTAGAGAAAAAGCAAGTGAATGCCAGTATGAGCGAGGCCGTAGAGCCTATCGTATATTACTTGGATCCAGGTATTCCAGAGCCGGTTTACAGTGCGCTTAGAGATGGAGCGCTATGGTGGAATCAGGCATTTGAAGCCGCTGGATTTAAAAATGCATTTCAGGTTAAACGTTTACCTGATGGCGCTGATCCTATGGATGTGAGGTACAACATTATTCAATGGGTTCACCGTGCTACTCGCGGCTGGTCGTATGGCTTTTCGGTGGTTGATCCCAGAACTGGGGAAATCTTGAAAGGGCATGTCACCTTAGGCTCTCTGCGTGTTAGACAGGACTTTTTGATTGCCTTGGGTATGACCAGCCCATTTGCCGACAAAAATGCGAGTACAGAAGAGCAGCTGCAAATGGCACTGAATCGAATCAAGCAATTGTCGGCGCATGAAGTCGGACATACTCTGGGCATCGCGCATAACTTTGCCGCAAGTGAAAACAATCGCGCGTCTGTAATGGATTATCCTCATCCGTACATCACTTTGAAAAAGGGCGGGATCGACTTATCTCAAGCATATGACGACAAGATCGGTGATTGGGACAAATATGTTGTGAAGTATGGTTACAGCACCTATCTTGATGAAACAAGTGAGTCACAAGCGCTAGCGGCCTTAGTGAGTGAGGCACAGCAGACATTTAAATATAAATCTGACCCTGATGCGCGTTCGTCAAACCGTCCCTCTGCAGATGGTCACCTTTGGGACAACGGTGCTGACCCAGTAAAGGAGTTTGAGCGAGTGCTAGCCGTTAGAGACTTCGCTCTAGACAATTTTGGGTCACAAAGCTTGCCTTTTGGTCATGCTTGGTCTGATTTGGAAGAACGCTTAGTGCCCATTTATTATTCGCATCGCTATCAGTTGGACGCGTTAATAAAGCAAGTGGGGGGGATAAATTATCAATATGCTTTAAAAGAGCGTCATGGCAACAATCCTCAAGTACGTTTTGTGGCGGGAGAAACTCAAAAGCAAGCCCTGTCATTAGCGCTAAAGAGCGCCAGTGCAGAGTTTTTGCGTTTACCTGAAAATATCGTGGCCTTAATTCCACCAAAAACATATGGCACCGAGCGCACCAGAGAGAGCAGCGCATCACGTATGGGGCGTAATTTTGATCCGATTGCTTTAGCAGAGTCTGCAGCGGCCTCGACAATTTATAAGTTACTCACCGCTGAACGCGTGAATCGTTTAGACTACCAAAGTAAGCTCGATGATAGTGTTCCATCAGTTGAGTTTCTGATACAAAGCGTGTTTACTGAGCTAGTTTCAAAGGCAACATCCTCTGGTTTAGAAGCTCGGGTGGGCTTAATAGGATTGCGCGCAACATTTGATTTGCTTGAGCAAAAAGAGCTCGCTCCTGAGCTTGCCTTGCTTATCAAGGCAGAGTTACTTGCATATGGTGACAACCTGAAGAAACAACGAAAGAATGCAAAAGCCAAAGTACTATTGAGGCATCTCGATACCTTTTGGGAGACGGGGCAGTTCCCAATGGAAGTCAGTGTAAAACCAATGCCACCGGGATCGCCAATTTAAGCACTGCTAACTGCTAGATTGTCGTTTAACTTATTACTTAAATTACACGGCTGTAACGCATTTGATGCATGGGTTGAGACAGATATTCGTCGAAACTCATGCATATATTTCGCACAATTAATCTTCCTCTTGGATGTATTGTTAAGTACTCTTTTGTGTCACTTAGGAGTCCATCTTCTATAAACTCCGTCAGCTTATTTCGGCTGTGGGCAAAGTAGACGTCAAAATTGATTTGATGTTTTTGAGAAAAATCAGTTTTGTTTATCTCAAAGTTACACATGAGTTGGTGAATGAGATCTCGCCTAATTTCATCATCTTGGGCAAGTACCAAGCCTTTTATAACGGGTGACTGCTTTAAATCAAGGCGTTTGTAATAGTCAGATAGCTTCTTTTCGTTTTGTGTGTACACATTGTCGATATTACTGATAGAAGACACTCCCAGCCCTAAACAAGCCGTATTTGATGAGCTTGTATAGCCCTGAAAATTTCGCCCTAATACTTTGTTTTTACTGGCAAGGCTGAGTTCATCGCTTTTCTTTGCGAAATGATCCATGCCGATGAAGTCGTAGCCCGCTTTTGTGAGAACATCTATGGCTTGGCGAAAAAGAGCAAATTTCTCTGTACTTGATGGTAAGTACTCCTCTTTTATTTTTCTTTGAGCCGCAAATATATTGGGAAGATGGGCATAGGAAAACAATGAAATACGGTCGGGATCCATCGTTTTCGCGGCCTCTAAGGTATTAAAAAACGTCTCCCTTGTTTGCATGGGTAAACCATAGATAAGATCAAGGTTGATAGACCTAAACTTATTTTGCCGCGCGCAGTCAATAAGATCGGCGATATGAATGGTGCTTTGTACACGGTTAATTTGTTTTTGTACCCGCTTATCTGTGTCTTGTACACCTATACTCAGGCGATTAAATCCAATGTTTGAGGCTTGAATAATGTACGTTTTGTCGACGGTACGCGGGTCTATTTCAATGCTGAGTTGAGCATCGTGCCTGAAGTTAAATGCGGTTTTTAAGCTATCTACCAGTGTTGTTAGTTGAGCTATGGTTAAAAAGTTGGGTGTGCCTCCCCCCAAATGCAGCTCTGATATTGTTAGCGCTTTGTATTTATGCGCAACCAAGTGCATTTCTTTTTTTAAGTATTGAAGGTACAGCTCCGCTTTTTCTTGGTGACGGGTGACAATTTTGTTGCAACCACAGTAGTAGCAAAGCTCGTGACAAAAGGGTATATGAACGTAGATAGCTAGATTTTTGTTTACTGAGCTTGAGTGAGCCAAGTTAGAAATAGCACTATCAATATCTTCATCTCGTATATTCGGATGAAACGATACAGCGGTAGGATAGGATGTATAGCGAGGCCCTGCAACGTTGTATTTAGTCAATACCGCTTTGTCAAAATAATCTTCAATGCTGGTTTGACGATCGATGTTATCGTCGACTTTGGATAAACAATGATATGGGTTTGGGTTTATATTTTTCCTCATTGTACCTTTAGCTCTTGATGGAGAAAGGCCTAAGTATGAAGCAGAATCATTTACATTTATTTGATCTTGAATAAACTCTTGGGCATTTGTTGTCTAGGGTCTGTACACCAAAGCTCAACAGACCCTGAGAGTTAAAACAAGGGGTAAAGCACATAAAAAAGTGACCCCGGGGAGGGGCCACAAAATGGCAAAGATGCCTTTGCCTACCATGTTGAACTGTTTTTCAACTAGTGATATTCGTTTTCTTTCAATACAATTCAGGCTATAGACGTTCTTGTAACGCTACAGATACTGGATTGTCGGCTAAGCCTTGTGCGGTTATCCACGTAAGCAAAACTTCGCCATCATGTTCCGGTTGCGCTAAAAGCTTTTTTGGCATTTTTTTCACCAAAAGTGTGCCGGCTTCGGTCGCGTTGCTTTCAATCGCGAGTTTAATGAGTGATTTTCCACCGCAAGTCACACCGCTGTAATAATCTTTCAACTGCAAGTTAAAAGAGCCTCTAATATTTTTCATCTTTTTGCGCAATTCGCCTTTGTCATCTGTCTTAACAATTTCACAAATGTTTGCTAGGGCACTTGCTAGCTCTGCATTTGCACTTCCAGAAAAACTTATAGCCAATGTGATAATCGAAGGTGCTAGTACTTTTCTCAACATGATACATACCTCATACGTGTTCAATTTCAACTAGGACAAGTGTAAAGGCGTGCAAAAACTTTCACAGATAGCATGTTGATACTAGGGTATTGTATTATATACCAAATTAATGTCAGCATTTTTTGCGAACAATGCCTAATATAAAAATGGATAAATAACTAGTAAATACAAATGTTTATAGTTTTCAGTGTTGTTCTTTTTATCAATTTTTTATTACAAAACATGATATTTATTTTTCGATGTGCTTTGTTGTTTAGACCTCTAATTTGAGGTGCAAATTTCACAATTTTTGAAAAGAAAGCACTAAAAACAACTTTACATGTATATTGTTACTGTTAAGTGAGTTCTTAGTGCCAAATGTTTGAAAGTAGCGTGAGTATGTGTGCAATCAAAACTTGTCTACAACCGCTCGTTAACTACTTGAGCGATAGGATTATCACTTAAGCCATTTTGAGCGATCCAGTCACTCAGCTTAACGCCATCGTTCTCTGGCTTGTTTAATTGTGACTTCGGCATTTTCTTGACAAGTAAAGTGCCTGTTTGTAGGGCTTCGTTGAGCATAGCCGTGCGGATCAAGCTATTGCCGTTGCAACTAATGCCGTCGTAATAGTCGCCGAGTTTCAAAGCAAAACTGTTTCTAACGTTCTTCATTTTTTTGCGAAGCTCAGACTTATCGTCTGTTTTTACAATGGTACAAATGTTAGCGAGGGCATCTTCGATGCTTGCGCTAGCAGAAAAACTAAAAGAAGTGGTAATGCAAAAGATACTGGCTAGGGTGAGTGTTTTTCCCTTCATAATAAACTCCTTAAATGTAGTATTTGGCAATGTGATATTGCCAAGGAGACAGTGTAATGAGTGCCGCTTTTTTTACAATGCTGGTAGAGATAATTTCGTATAATAAAAAATACCTAAAGTTTTACCTGCATTCTGTTCGTATTTTTTGGGGAAAAGTTAAAAAATTTAAGCTTTGGTGGCTTTGTAGAGCCTTATACTCTAAACGAAAAGGTCGTTAGGTGTATTAGCGGCGCGTAGAACTCCCATATAAGAGCTACTCACTTGGGTTATATATTTTCGCTACTTCAATAATTTGTTCGCGCATCCACTGGTGTGCCGCATCCAGATCAGCACTTACATGCCAATATAAGCAATAATCGACAATCGGGATATTTATCGGTAACTCATACATGGCCAGATCGTAATGTTTGGCTAAATGAAAAGGAATGCATGCAATTAAATCAGTCTTAACCAACGTACTTGGTACGGTCAAAAAATGTTGACCACGCATCACGACTCTCCGTTTTTCTCCTAGTTTATCTAATTCAAAGTCTATCGGGCCTGTACCAGATTTTCGATGCGCGACGTTCACGTGCCCCAGTGACAAAAAGGTCTCCATATTCATACCGTCTTGCAAGGCAGGGTGATTTTTACGAGACACCACGACAAAGCGATCGGAGGCTATTTTTTGCTTGTTCAAATGAGGGTCTGAAAATGTAGAAGCATCAACAAAAAAGTCTAAACTGCCACTAGCCAGTGCAGATACAACTTCATGCCGACTAACTTCAAAATTAGTCACAGATACATTAGGCGCAATAGTTTGAAGTTTTGCGATTAAACGAGGCATGATACTGACTTCGAGCAAGTCTCGACTGGCAAAATTGAATGACTTTGAAGAGTTGGCCGCATCAAATACATGACTTTGCTGAACGCTTGTCCTCAATAGCGTAAGTGCTTCACGCGCAGGGCCAATAATATTCTGTGCGACAGGAGTAGGGGTCATAGAGTGCCCCGTTCGGACAAATAAGGGATCGTTTAACATCTCCCGCAAGCGAGCCAAAGAGTTACTGACTGCAGGTTGGGTAATGCAAAGTACATCTGCCGCCTTTGTTAAGCTCCCTGCTGTGTAAATGGCGTCAAAAACTGCAAATAAATTAAGGTCAATCCTGTGTAAATTCATCTCGTATGATCTGTCGTAACGGCTATATTATGAGTTGTTGTACATAACATTAATGTAAATAGAGTTTAGCAGTTAATAGATAGAATCAAAATCCATAAAAACATGCTCATTAATCTCTTGCGTTGAGGTTAAATACTCATAGGGCGGGATGCTCTTGTGTTGAATAGACGTGACTGAAATTAAAATTTGTTTCTCACGGATGAGAAACTAAAGCGTATATGGAAATACTTGCTGCGTTTTTGATTTTAGTCGCCCCTATTCAACACAATATCAATCCGCACTGTAAATGCCCTGATGGGTAAAACAATAAAATATTTTGACTGTTTTTCAGGTCATAATAATAAATCCTTTTTAAAATGGTTTGTGAGGGTTTGTTATTCAAAGTTAGTTGCGAGGGAATAGAATGGTTGAAAAACTGGCACAACACGAAATTGAAGAGCAATTGCATAAATTAAATGAAAATGCACATGGAAATCCTTGGGTCATAAAAGATGGTAAAGTGCACAAAACATTTAAGTTTAAAAGCTTTGTTTGGGCTTTTGGCTGGATGAGTCAAGCGGCTATTTGGTCAGAAAAGCTTAAGCATCACCCCGAGTGGTTTAACGTTTATAATAAAGTCACTGTTGATCTCATTACTCACGATGTGGGCGGAATAAGTATGCTTGATTTTCAATTGGCGGCAAAAATGGAGTTGTATAACCGTCAATAAGCCATGTGATTGACGATTTTTGGCTAAAATTAAAACGCTTTGTATGATAAATGCTCGAACAGTGCGAATTTAGTAATTTTTGTTGTTTTTTAACTTGCGTGAGTAAAGTCGATATGTATAATACGCATCACTTTCAACGGACACGCAGAAAATTACAAGTTCAGACGCGGGATGGAGCAGTCTGGTAGCTCGTCGGGCTCATAACCCGAAGGTCGTAGGTTCAAATCCTGCTCCCGCAACCAAATTATTGGTAATAAAAATAGGCGCTTACAATAGCGCCTATTTTTTTGGATAGACAATCCCTTGTTGAATCTGGGACGAAGAAAGGCTAGTTAACCTGAACTCGGGATAATCAATTCTGTAAACTCTTGAATTTATTGTTCTTTCGTTTAATCCACTATCCAGTAGTGACCTAAAGCTCGATATCAAGGTGCTCAAGTGAAGGAATAACGAGTTATTTCAAGCTTGAGTAATGCAGAGATCGGGATTTAGGGCGCTGCTGGACGGAGTTGCTTATCCCGAGTTCAGGTTATTTACCAATTGACGGTAAATTAATAAGTAAATTTACCAATGCGTCGTCCACATAGTAACTTTCTCGTCCGAGTTTATGCTTACTCAAAATCTTACTCTCATTCAAAGCATCTAAATATCTGCTTGCTGTCTCCCGAGAAACAAGTAAATCTTTTTCAACAAAGGCCATCTTCGTACAAGTGTGAGCAAGCAGCAGTTTCAATATTTTTTTAAGGAGTGAAGGCGGCAGCAAGCGGCAATTCAAGCAATCTAACATGGCAATGAATAAAATATACCGGCAAGTGGAGGCTTTAAATAAAGCGGTGGCACACTTTGTACTGCGCTGATCAAGAGCTCACAAAATTTGGCTATTTCACCGGAAAGCGCCTGTCGATTCACTACTAGCAAACTTATCGCAAATCAGGCTAATTGTATGTGGTGTAGACATTAACAATACCAAGGGACGGGCAATGCAAAGCACTACTGGCTGCTTTACCTCAAAATAACACTTAATCTTCCTCTCTAAAAATTCAAACCTATCACTAGAAACCCCTGTACACATGGGTAGTGTATAGTGTTAATTTGTCTTATACTCAAAACGAACAAGGGGTAGGCTATGTAAAGGCAGCGCAAAACTACTGACTTGGTCGTGACTTTTTTATGATTTCGATTGGGGAGTGATTGACCGCCGGTAGGCGAGCTTTCAAGGAATTTCACAATGATATTGAGTTAAGTTGATTGAATTTTCAGTTGAACCACTCTGAACGAATCAGAATCAGCAAAAAATCAGTCTTATTTCATGCTTTTGGGGGCTGGTCGTCTAAATTAGTCTCAAACTCCAGCTGTTAACAGGACTAACCTAATGAACGTTAAAAGATGTATGGGCGTCGAGATATTATTGCTGTTGTTTACTTCTCTGAGCCTCTCTAATTCGAGCCTTGCTGCAGATAGTAACGATCTGAAGCCTTCTATTCTTTATGGTTATAAAGAAAAGGGAAAGAACAAGGCTATTTACCTCTCCGATGCGCAAGGAAAAAAACGCTACAAAGTGGTAGGAGCAACCCTCAGTGACGGATATCCTGCCATGTCTCCCTCGGGAGAACGCATCGCTTTTTACGGCAAATACGATGACTACCGCACTTGGTCAATTCATACGGTAGATATAGACGGCAAAAATGTAAAGCGCTTAACCCATGTAAAACACGTATGGGACAGTGCGCCTGTCTGGTCTCCTGACGGACGCAGTATCGCGTTTGCCAGAGAATACAAAGACTCCGACGGTAATTGGCATGAAGAAATCTGGCTGATGGATCCAGATGGGAATAACAAGCGACAGATAAAAGCTCTTCAAGGGCGTTCTCCTGAGTTTATGCAAGACGGACGTTTGTTGTTTCAATCAAAAGCCAGCCCGAGCCAAATCAGTATTGCCAATATCGATGGCAGCAATGTGATCCAGCTTACCGATGATGAGACAAACAACATGTCTCCTAAAATTTCTCCTGATGGTAAACAAATCGCATACCTGTCTAACCGCGACGGCAATCAGGAAGTATATGTGATGGATCTCGACGGCTCTAATCAAATGCGACTGACTAAAAATGATATACAGGAATGGGATCCAGCATGGTCGCCAGATGGTTCAAAAGTCTATTTTTCATCGCAGAACGTGCTTGGATTTTACGATATCTTTCGGGTAAACAAGGATGGTACATCTGCTGAAAATATCTTGAGCAATGCTTCTCAGGGTGCGACTGTGTATCACGTAGATAATGAATATTTGCAACGGCTAATTGATAAGAGTAAATAGTCTTCTCCGCTTTCGTGGCTCCCACTGTCGTGGGAGTGACACTAGTACTACGTTGCTTATGACTTCACGTAAAGGTGAATAAACCTGTCGGTGTTGCCGCTGCTACTTTTGTCAAAAGCTGAACCTTGGTGATTGTCATCCGGATTAGTCAGAAAGTCATCAGTCGACCGGCTATCAGCGAGCAGCGCTTGAGTATGACGCGACATGAAAAAGTCGGCTACGAATTGAAAACCCTCTATCGCGATGGTACCACGCATGTGTTTTTCGACTCCCCTGACTTTATCGGTAAATTAGCGGCACTTGTCCCGTCGCCCAGATTCCACCTTACTCGTTTTTTTGGTGTCTTTGTTCCCAACAGTCACTTAAGAGCGCAGGTCACTGCATCACAGCGTGGAAAAACCGTCCTTAATTGACTGACAAAGACATTATCTCGTCAGATAAATCTTATCATGCGAAGGCGATGTCGTGGGCTCAGCGTCTCAAGCGCGTGTTTAACATTGATATAAGCGAGAGCGAGCGTTGCCAAAAACCTAAAGTGACAATCATAGTCTGCATCACAGACACGATTGTGATCTAAAAAGTACTGGCGCACTTGGACAAAACCAATCCTGTATTAGAGCAAACCAGCCCATTGCCTCCGCTAAGAGCGCAACTTAAAGGAGAGCACAAGAATGACGTTAGCTGTAAGCTAACCGTCCAGCGCGATTTTGATTTTGGCGCGTGATTGTTGGCGAGCTATTGTCTCTCTCAACAGGATACGAGATACCCGCATTGTCATTTATGCTCACTTATGCAGGGTAGGGCTAAATGTGCGTGGAGTTGATACTGACAATACCAAGGGACGGGCAATGCAAAGCACTACTGGCTGACTTTCTCCAAAAAAACACTTAATCTTCCGCTCTAAAACCTCAAACCTATCCCCAAAGACCCCTGTACGCATGGGTAGTGTACTGTGTTAATTTGTCTTATACTCTAAATAAAGCCCTTAAAAATTAAACAGTAAATACGTTTGCGCTTATAAGAGCTAAGGAGTATACTTACTTTATTGATTTCATTACTCCCTGACTGCACAGTAGTGAAAACCAGCGGCATTTTCTGTTGTATGATGGCTAATGTCCACCAAGTATTGGTGATAAGATTTCTAAGAAAGGCTCCGCTTGGTTCGGGGCTTTTTTATTTCCTTTGATTTATTTTTACGTCATTAAAGGTTATTAAATTGGGCTTTCAGCCCTTTTTTTATATGTGAGATTTGGAGAAAGTATATTGTCTCAATTGGAAAAACGATTGACTGACATGTTGGCCCCCGCGGTTGAAGCCTTGGGCTTTGAATTGCTAGGTTGCGAATTTGTAAGGGCTGGAAAGCACAGTACTTTGCGATTGTATATCGACCATGAGAATGGCATTGATGTCGATGATTGTGCAGAGGTGAGTCATCAAGTCAGTGCAGTGTTGGATGTCGAAGATCCAATATCGACAGAATACAATTTGGAAGTGTCGTCACCCGGTATGGATCGCCCCTTGTTCAAGCCGAGCCACTATAAAAATATTGTCGGAGAGATAGTGTCTATCAAGACTAACATGCCGCAACAAGGGCGACGTAATTTTAAAGGAAAATTAGTAAACGCGACAGAAATTGACATTGAGGTAGAGGTAGATAAACAAACTTTTACCTTAGCATACAACAATATTAATAAAGCGAATTTGGTTGCTGACTTGACATAGCAAACGAATACTTGCCTATAAAGGTATGAGGATACGATGAACAAAGAAATTTTACTGGTAGCAGAAGCTGTTTCAAATGAAAAGCAAGTACCACGCGAAAAGATTTTTGAAGCACTAGAGTTTGCCTTAGCCAGTGCGACTAAAAAGAAAAACGAAGGTGCGATAGAAGTGCGAATCTCTATCGACCGCGAGACAGGTGATTTTGACACGTTTAGACGTTGGTTAGTTATAGAAGACGATCAGCCTCAAGAAAATCCTTTCGCCGAAATTACACTCTCGGCTGCCCAAATTGACGAGCCTGATATTCAGCTCGGTGATTACGTTGAGGAACAAATCGAATCAATCAAGTTTGACCGGATTACTACACAAACTGCAAAACAAGTCATTGTGCAAAAAGTGCGCGAAGCAGAACGTGCTCAAATGATTGCTGAGTACGAAGACAATGTGGGTGAATTGGTTACGGGTACGGTTAAAAAAGTTAACCGCGATAACGTCATCATTGACTTAGGAAATAACGCGGAAGGTGTGATTTATCGTGATGACATGCTACCGAGAGAAACGTTCCGCCCTGGTGATAGAGTGAGAGGTTTGCTTTACGTTATTCGACCAGAAGCTAGAGGTGCACAGCTATTCATTAGCCGTACTCACCCAGACATGCTAGTTGAGTTATTTAGACTAGAAGTACCAGAAATTGCAGAAGAAACCTTAGAAATTAAATCAGCGGCGCGCGATCCTGGTGCACGAGCAAAAATTGCTGTTAAAACTAATGACAAACGCTTGGATCCTGTAGGTGCTTGTGTTGGTATGCGTGGTTCACGTGTACAAGCCGTATCAACCGAGCTTGGTGGTGAGCGGGTAGATATTGTGCTCTGGGACGAAAACCCTGCACAATACGTCATAAATGCAATGGCGCCGGCTGAGGTTGCGTCTATCATTGTTGATGAAGATGCCGAGTCCATGGATGTAGCCGTAGAAAGCGACAATTTAGCACAAGCGATTGGTCGAAGTGGACAAAATGTTCGCCTAGCTAGCCAGCTAACCGGTTGGGAGTTGAATGTCATGACAGTAGAAGACATGAATGCAAAACACCAAGCGGAAAATGAGCAGGTACTCAGCTTGTTCACCGAAAATTTAGACATTGATGAAGATTTCGCATCTGTACTAGTAGATGAAGGTTTTACTTCGCTAGAAGAAATTGCCTATGTACCCGTTGCCGAGTTACTTGATATTGACGGTCTCGATGAAGAGATGGTCGAAGAATTGCGCTCACGCGCTAAAGCAGCGTTGACAACACAGGCATTGGCGACCGAAGAGTCCCTAGAAGATGCTGAGCCAGAGCAGGAACTATTAGATTTGGATGGGATGAGTCGACATCTCGCCTATGTCTTAGCCAGCCGAGGCATTACAAACCTTGAAGCTTTAGCTGAACAAGGTACCGATGAAATAAGTGATATAGAAGAGTTAAGCGAAGAACAAGCCGGTGCCCTAATTATGGCGGCGCGTAATCTTGTTTGGTTTAACGAAGACGCATAAGTCAAGGGGAGACAACATTAATATGTCAGAAGTATCCATAGAAAAACTTGCCACCGATATTGGCACTTCCGTTGACAAGCTAGTCAAGCAATTTAAAGATTGTGGAATAGATAAAAAGTCTGGGGATCCTGTTTCGGAAATAGAAAAACAGAAACTACTAGATTTTTTGAGTAAGCAACACGGTGGTGCCGGCGCGCAGCCGCCTAAGAAAATGACGCTTCAGCGCAAAACAACTAGCACTATCAGTCAAGGTAAGGCGCGTTCGGTAAAAGTCGAAGTTCGCAAGAAGCGGACATATGTGAAGCGCAGTGAAATTGAAGAACAGCGTTTGGCAGAAGAAGAGGCAAAACGCAAAGAAGAAGAGGCGAAGGCGCAGCGTTTAGCAGAGCAAAAAGCAGCTGAAGAAGCTAAAAAAGCGGCGGAAGAAAAAGCGCGTATTGCTGATGAAGCACGCAAAGCGAAAGAAGCTGAACGTAAGGCTGAAGCTGAAAAAGCGAAGAAAGAAGCCGAGGAGCGCCGCAAGTCTGAACCTAAAATGTCGGATGAAGAGCGCAAAGAGCAAGAAGAAGCCAGAGCTGAAGCCGAAAGAATTAAAAAGCAGCAGGAAGAAGAGGCACAACGCAAGCTAGAAGAAGAAGCCAAAAAAGCGGCGGATGAAGCACGTAAACTTGCTCAAGAAAACGAACGTCGTTGGAAAGAAGAAGAGGAACGTCGTAAGCGCGAAGAAGCGAAAGAAGTGCACTTGCATTCGAATCGCTATGCGCAAGAAGCGGAAGACGAAGAAGACATGCAAGTTGAACGCGGTAGCAGACGTCGCAAGAAGTCCAAGAAAAATGCGGGTGAGCATTTGAAACAAGGATTTAATAAGCCTGTCGCACCTGTCGAAAAAGTCGTTAAACTTGGCGAAACGATTGCTGTAGGTGAATTGGCAAGCCGTATGTCTGTAAAAGGCACCGAAGTCATCAAAACTATGATGAAAATGGGTGAGATGGCAACAATTAATCAAGTGTTGGATCAAGAAACGGCCGTACTTGTGATTGAAGAAATGGGGCATAAGTACGAGATTGTCAATGAAAATGCCCTTGAAGAAGAGTTGATTGCAAATGTAGCTAACGGTGATGCTGTAACACGAGCGCCAGTAGTGACGATCATGGGGCATGTTGACCACGGAAAAACCTCATTGCTCGATTACATTCGCAGCACAAAAGTTGCTGCGGGTGAAGCTGGCGGTATTACGCAACACATTGGTGCTTACAGCGTAGAAACAGACAATGGTCGCATTGCTTTTCTTGATACACCAGGACACGCCGCGTTTACTGCAATGCGGGCGCGTGGTGCAACGGCAACGGATATTGTTATTATTGTTGTTGCCGCTGATGACGGTGTGATGCCACAAACTAAAGAGGCCATTCAGCACGCAAAAGCTGCCGATGTGCCACTTATTGTTGCAGTCAACAAAATTGATAAGGAAGCGGCCGATCCAGAACGAGTTAAAACGGAATTATCTCAGCTTGAGGTTATCCCAGAAGAGTGGGGTGGAGAGCATCAGTTTATTAATCTTTCAGCGAAGACGGGTCAAGGCGTTGACGAATTATTAGAAGCGATATCGCTGCATGCTGAAGTTCTTGAACTCACCGCTGTAGACGATGGTCCAGCGAAAGGTATTGTGATTGAGTCTCGCTTAGATAAAGGGCGTGGTCCAGTTGCTTCTATTCTAGTGCAAGAAGGTAAACTCAAACCTGGCGACATATTATTGTGTGGCGAAGAGTATGGCCGTGTGCGCGCGATGCGTGATGAAAATGGCGCAAATGTTAAGGCCGCTGGCCCATCTACACCAGTAGAAATATTGGGGCTGTCAGGTGTGCCAATTGCCGGTGAAGATGCATTAGTCGTTAAAGATGAGCGCAAGGCAAAAGAAGTCGCGTCTAAGCGTCACACTAAACAACGCGAACTTAAGTTAGCGAAGCAGCAAAAAGCTAAGCTTGAGAATATGTTTGCCAATATGGAAAGCGGTGACGTAAGTGAGCTTAACATAGTGCTTAAAGCTGACGTTCAAGGTTCAATTGAGGCCATTGCGGACAGTTTAATTAAGCTTTCTACAGATGAAGTGAAAGTAAACATTGTGGGTAGTGGCGTAGGCGGTATTACAGAAACCGATGCCTCTCTTGCTGCCGCCTCTAGCGCCATTATTGTGGGCTTTAATGTTCGTGCCGATGCGACTGCTCGTCGTATGGTCGAAGCAGAAGAAATTGACCTGCGTTACTACAGCATCATCTATGAGCTGATAGACGAGGTTAAGCAAGCCATGAGCGGTATGCTAGCACCAGAGTTTAAGCAGGAAATCATCGGACTAGCTGAAGTACGCGATGTCTTTAAGTCACCGAAAATTGGTGCTATTGCAGGATCGATGGTAACCGAGGGTATCATTAAGCGTAACAATCCAATTCGCGTACTCCGTGATAACGTTGTGATTTACGAAGGTGAGCTCGAGTCACTTAGACGCTTTAAAGATGATGTTCAAGAAGTGAAAAAGGGCATCGAATGTGGTATCGGCGTTAAAAATTACAATGATGTTAAAGTCGGCGATCAAATCGAAGTCTTTGAAATTGTAGAAGTACAACGCGAGATATAATCGCGCTATGGTCGAATAAAAAATGGAGGCGTAATGCCTCCATTTTTGTCCAAAGCGCAAGTAGTTACTTGGTATAAAGGCCAACAGCTACCTCAATTTTTATATGAATGGGAAGGTCGATGGCAAGAGAGTTTTCTAGAACTGATCGTGTAGGCCAACAAATACACAAAGAAATCGCCAGCATTTTACAGCAAGAGTTTAAGCATCGAGTTCCTGATCTGGGCTTGATCACGGTATCTGATGTGGAGGTTTCAAAAGATCTCGGACATGCAAAAGTATATGTGACATTTTATTCCGATGATGAAGATAAGAATAAAGTGGATTTGAAAGCATTGAAAGAAGGCGCAAGCTTTATGCGAGGGTTATTGTCCAAGCGAGTCAGGATGCGTAACACGCCATCTATACATTTTGTTAGAGATACCTCGATCACAGAAGGGGTGAGGATTAGCTCATTAGTTGATCAAGTAATCAGAAGTGACGAACAGAAGAAAGATAATTAGTAGTTATGGCTCGAAGACGTAAGGGACGCCCTGTTAACGGGGTGATACTGATCGATAAGCATCAAGGCGAATCATCGAATCATATTGTTCAACAAGTAAAGCGTTTATATAAAGCTCAGAAAGCGGGTCATACTGGTGCATTAGATCCCTTAGCAACCGGCATGTTACCCGTATGTTTGGGGGAGGCAACTAAGTTTTCTCAATATTTACTTGATGCTGATAAAACTTATGAAGTTGTGGCAAAACTGGGGGAAAGAACGGATACCTCTGATGCTGATGGAGAAATTATCGAGCGCAATTCTGTTAATGTCAGTCTTGAACAAATCGAAGAGGCATTGGAACAATTTCGCGGTGAGATACAGCAAACCCCTTCTATCTATTCTGCACTAAAGTACCAAGGTAAGCCCTTATATTACTATGCGCGCAGCGGCATAGAGGTGCCTCGTCCCACTCGCACTATAAATGTTTACAATATAGAAATTTTAGCACTTGAGGGCGATGAGCTAAGTTTGCAAGTGCACTGCTCTAAAGGTACGTATATTAGGACTATCGTCGACGATTTAGGGCAAGTACTGTCATGCGGTGCACATGTCAAAGTACTGCGGCGTACGAGTATTGCTAGCTTTGTTGGTCTGCCAATGCAAACTACGGAAAGTTTGAGAGAGTTAGCCCTACAAAACGGCTGTAATGAAGAAGAGTTTAGTTGGCTTGACGAGCAGTTGTTGCCCATGGATATACAGGTACAAAGTTTGGCGGAAATTGAGTTAAACGACGAACAAGTTAAGAAGTTTCAACATGGTATGGCGCTGAACATAGCCACAATGAGCAGGACATTAACGAGCGGCGATAGTGTGCGAGTTTATAGAAGTTCAGAATGTGCTCAAGCGAATGACAGACAGACACGCTCATTCCTTGGCATCGCGACGGTTGTCGGCTCTGATATTCTGCAACCTAAGCGACTAGTAGTATAATTCCCTTCAGTTTTAACAAAAGTCGCTTAATTCTTTGCTAAGCCTTGAAGTTTTGGAAATGATCGCTATACTACGCGCTCTTCGAATGACACTGAATTAGTGATCGGGTCATTTTTCATTTACTCTATTGGAGAAAAATATGTCACTAAGTACACAAGAAACAGCAACAATTGTTGCTGAATACGGTCGCGGTGAAGGCGATACTGGTTCACCTGAAGTACAAGTTGCTTTGTTAACTACTAACATTAACAAGCTTCAAGGGCACTTCAAGGCTCACAAAAAAGATCACCATTCACGTCGTGGTCTATTGAGAATGGTATCTCAGCGTCGTAAAATGCTAGACTATTTAAAGCGCAAAGATCTTACTCGTTATCAAGATCTGATTAAACGCTTAGGCTTACGTCGATAAGCTACATATATCTTGTCCAAAAGCGCTCAAAGAGCGCTTTTTTTATGCCTGTTTATCAGCGAATCCGCATTTTTTTGTTTATCTATGCTTACACACAAGTAAGCATTGGATTTAAAGCTACCCCTTCATTTAAGCCAATGCTAAATATTTCGAAAAATTACAAACTTTACACCTTATAACAAAAACCACTGTATATTTACTTGCATGTTAATCAATAAATTAAGACCATTGCGTGGCTGAAATATTTTAAGGCATTAACCAATCTGAGTTATTAGTATCGGAGTGTTCGTTGACTGTTTTACCTAAATTATCACCTGAAAATACGGTTTCCCAAGATGTTAAGTTGTACTTAGACTCATTGGCTAAAAGTCAGTACTCTGGCGACATCGAAATTAGTTATGCCAGTCGCATGGCTGTGGCAACGGACAATTCGATATATCAAAAGATACCACAAGCAGTTTTACACCCCAAACGACTAGACGATCTCACTATAATCGCATCTCTTGCGGCAAATAAGCCAGAAATAAGCTTTAGTGCGCGCGGTGGTGGTACAGGAACCAACGGGCAATCACTTACCCCAGGTATCGTAGTGGATACCTCTCGACACATGAAACAAATCTTAGAGATCAATACAGAAGAGCGTTGGGTAAGAGTACAATCAGGTGTGGTGAAGGATGCGCTGAATGATTTTTTGCGTCCTTATGGTTTTTTCTTTTCGCCAGACTTATCTACAAGTAATCGTGCGACAGTGGGTGGCATGATCAGCACAGATGCCTCAGGCCAGGGTTCACTTGTATACGGAAAAACAAGTGATCATTTGTTGTCGGTTACGGTGGTATTGGCTGGCGGCGAGGTAGTTCGAACAGAACCACTACCTGTTGCGCACGCGCAGAAAAATGCGAAAGAAAATTCGGTAAGCGGTAAAATATACAAACAGGTATTAGCTAGCTGTGTGGACAAGCGTCAGGCCATTATTGAAAAATTTCCACGCTTGAATCGATTTTTGACCGGCTACGACTTAGAACATGCTTACGATGACAAGTCTCAAACCATTGATTTAGGGCGCTTAGTTGCTGGAGCAGAGGGATCCTTAGGCTTTATTGCAGAAGCCAAGTTAAATATTACCCCTATTCCTAAGCATACGGCTTTAGTTAACGTTAAATACGACAATTTTGAATCTGCTTTACGACACGCGCCGTCTATGATTGCGGCTAACGCGACATCTGTCGAGACTGTTGACAGTAAAGTATTGAATTTGGCTCGTTCTGACATTATCTGGCACAGCGTATCAGATTTGATTCAAAACGTGCCCGATAAAACCATGGACGGTTTAAATATGGTGGAATACAACAGTGAAAATGAAGTTGAAATCACGGCAAAAATAGCCGCACTATCAGAGCGATTAGACCAAGAGATAGCGAGCCAAGAAACCGGTGTTATTGGCTATCAAGTTACCTACGACAAAGCTGAAATCAAAAAGATATATGCAATGCGTAAGAAAGCAGTGGGTCTATTGGGTAAAACCAAAGGGAATAAAAAACCTCTAGCTTTTGCCGAAGACACCGCCGTTCCACCCGAAAACTTAGCCGATTTCATTATGGAATTTAGAGCGCTGCTCGACGAACATGGATTGCAATACGGTATGTTTGGTCATGTAGACGCGGGGGTTTTGCACGTCAGACCTGCGTTAGATTTGAGTGATCCCGAGCAAGAAAAATTGCTAAAAACTATATCGGATCAGGTAGTAGAATTAGTTGCAAAATATGGTGGTTTGATGTGGGGCGAACACGGTAAGGGTTACCGCAGCGAATATGCGCCTGCCTTTTTTGGGAAAAGTTTGTACGACGAGATATGTAAAATAAAAGCGGCGTTTGACCCTTTAAATCAAATGAATCCAGGTAAAATCTGCACACCGTATGGCTCTGATGCTGAGCTTGTTAAAGTGACAGATCCTAAACGTGCGAGTTTTGATCGCGAAATCCCGATTGCTTTTAAAGAGACATTTAGTTCAGCGATGAGCTGCAACGGCAATGGTTTGTGTTTTAACTATGATACTAGTTCGCCTATGTGCCCATCGAGCAAAGTTACCAGTGATCGACGGCACAGTCCAAAAGGGCGCGCTGGCCTGATAAGGGAGTGGCTGTTTCAACTGCAGAGAGCAGGGTTTAAAACGGGTGACTTGCACTTCAAATCCTTTAAGCCCAGTTTGTTTGGCAAAGCACGAAAAGATGATGACTTTTCTCATGAAGTATTTGATGCTATGAACGGCTGCTTAGCGTGTAAATCGTGTTCTAATCAATGTCCTATTAATGTCGATGTGCCAGATTTTAGAGCTAAGTTTTTAGCGATTTATTATGCAAAGTACAAACGACCGATTAAGGACTTTTTTGTCGCAAACGTTGAACGACTTGCGCCAGTCATGGCCAAAGCCCCTGCTTTTTTTAACTTTTTCCTGTCTGCTAAGCCTACAAAATGGGTTTTGGATCGCTGGATAGGCTACGTAGATGCCCCCTTGGTGTCATCACCTTCTATACATAAACGCATAAAATCACTGAATTGTGATTACAGTTATCTTGCATTAGAGCAATTGTCTGACGAACAAAAGCGTGATTATGTGCTGATCGTCCAAGATCCATTCACGAGTTTTTATGATGCTGAATTGGTGGAAAAGTCTATTAAGTTTTTGCAAGCCATCGGAAAGCATCCTGTACTACTGCCTTTTTCACCCAATGGCAAACCTCAGCATGTCAAAGGCTTTCTGCATGCGTTTGAAAAAACAGCAACATTGACCAGCGATTTCTTAAATACAGTCGCTCGCTTGAATATTCCTATGCTTGGCGTAGATACCTCATTAGTACTTTGCTATCGTGATGAATATACTAAGATACTTGATAAAAGTAGGATTAGCTTTACCGTCCATACGCTAACTGAATACCTCTCTAAACAATCGTTTTCATTGAGCCTCAAGAGTGATGTTTGTTATAAGCTTTTAGCGCATTGCACTGAAAAAACAGCCTTGCCAAAAAGTGAAGAACAGTGGGCTAAGATATTCGCAGCTAGTGGACTGAGTCTAGAGAGCGTATCAGTAGGTTGTTGCGGCATGGCAGGTACTTATGGCCACGAGAGCGAGCACCTAGATAATTCTAAGAAAATATACAATTTAAGTTGGCAACAGCAATTGGCGCAGGTCGCAAAAACACAGGTGCTGGTGACTGGATATTCATGTAGAAGTCAGGTGAAAAGGCTTGAAGGCTTTAGGCCTAAACATCCGATAGAAGTATTGGCTGATTTGTCTACTGATTAGTACAAATAATTGTTGCTGATATGTTATTCGGTAAGCGCTGGCAGATGGCGAGTGTGTATATAGAATACACGGCAATTTGTTTAACTGGGCGCTTACCGAAAGCTCACTACTCATCTTCTGCGTTTGCAGTGGTACGAACGCGTGATGCTGTGTTTAATTTACTTTTCTTAGTTTTTAC
This sequence comes from Agaribacter flavus, assembly GCF_042646125.1. Lineage (NCBI taxonomy): Bacteria > Pseudomonadati > Pseudomonadota > Gammaproteobacteria > Alteromonadales > Alteromonadaceae > Agaribacter > Agaribacter flavus. The sequence continues at coordinate 23,392 of NZ_JBHRSW010000005.1, read as the reverse complement.
CAGTTTTACACTGAAGCTCTTTTCTGATTGGTTTAATTCTACGCTTTGAATATTTTCCAACTCTTGTTGAATTTCATTTTTGATTTTCACCGTTAGCAAGTCTTTGTCGATGTTAGACTTGATTTCTGCTTGTGCATTAGTGCCAAAGAGAGCCGCAGCTAACAATAAGACTGAAATATTTTTCATGATTTATATCCTTTTATTAATTTATGGATTAACAGTTATTTTTAATGTTATTATATTTAACAAATTTAAAAAATACTTAACATTATGATAAATAAAGAAATAATTTTATTTTCGAGTGGATATTACGGCTAAAATGAAAAATTCTTAAACGATAAAATTTGATTTTTCGGATTAGAAAAATTAATGTATGTTTCGGTTTATGTATGATTGCGATTAAATATGTCCAAACGACTTCCCCCTCTCAATGCACTTAAAGCATTTGAGTCCGCTGCAAGGCAACTCAGTTTTACCAAAGCTGCTGACGAATTATTTGTGACTCAGGCGGCGGTGAGCCATCAAATTAAATCGCTAGAAAGTCATTTATCAACTAAGCTTTTTCACCGAAAAAACCGCGCACTCCTATTAACCGAAGAAGGGCAGGCTTATTTTCATGATTTAAGAGATATCTTTATTCAAATCCAAGACGCAACAGAGCGATTGTTGGCAATGGGCGCAAAAGGTGCGATTACCGTGGCTACACCTCCTAGCTTTGCCAGTCAATGGTTGGTGCCTAAGATCCACGAGTTTTCATCCCAACACCCTGAAATTGATGTACGTATAAAGGCTGTCGATCTCGATGATGGCTTTCTCGATGATTCGGTAGATGTGGCTGTTTATCACGGTAAGGGAACTTGGCCTGGCTTACATGCCACTAAGCTGCTTACCGAATATCTCACACCAATGTGTTCGCCATTTTTTTTATTGCAGTCGGGCAAACCCTTATCAACACTCGATGACTTAAAACACCATGTCTTGCTGCACGACAACACCAGAAGTGCATGGAAAAACTGGCTAAAAGCGTTTGACGTGCGCGGCGTAAATGTCAACCAAGGACCTATTTTTAGTCATACTATGCTGGTTTTGCAGGCGGCGTCCATTGGGCAAGGCGTGGCATTATCGGATACCGTGTTGGCAAAACCAGATATTGATAGTGGTCGTTTGGTTTGTCCGTTTGAAGAAAAAATTGAGAGTAAACTCAGTTATTATGTGGTTTGTAGAGAAGAACACGCTGATAAAAGCAAAATTAGGATATTCAGTGATTGGATGCTTAGCTTGGTGGGAGAGGGGGCTTGAACGTTAAAACTTGGATTTGTGTAGGCGCTTTGCTTGCATTGACTAGCGTTGTGATGGGCGCCTTTGCCGCACATGCATTAAAAGCTACATTGTCTGACTACGCGCTTAACATCATCGATACCGGTGCGCGCTATCAGATGTATCATGCTCTCGCCATCATTTTGGTTTCGTTGGTGAGTAAGCAGCTAAACATTAGACTTTATATGACGCAAGCCTGCTTCACAGCAGGCATTGTGTTGTTTAGCGGCAGCTTATATTTGCTTGCAATTACCGAGTTAAGGTGGTTTGCCTATATCACGCCCATTGGTGGCATGCTATTGATACTGGCATGGGTTTCATTAATTTTTTCGGTGCTAAAGGCGAATACCCATGTCTAAGTATTTACTCTATTGTCGGGCAGGGTACGAATCTGATCTAGCTTCGGAAATTGATAGTAAGCTAGCGTTATTGCATGGCTATGGTTACGCAAAGCTAGTTAAAAATAGTGGATACCTGCACTACACAGTGCAATCTGATAGTGGCTTTCCCCGTTTGAGCGACTTGATCTTTGCACGTCAAAAACTAGAGATAGTAGCCAATGTTGCGTTTGATGACACGCTGGATCGCATTACCAAACTCATTGATGTATTAGGTAATCAAAATAGCATGCTATTTGGCGATGTCATGCTCGAATATGCCGATACTGAATCAGGCCGAACCATCGCCAAATTTTGTAAAAAGTTTACTGTTCCTCTGCGCGCAGCGCTACGTAAAAATGTCTTCCTTACGGCTAAACAAAATAACAATAAACCCAGACTACATCTTTTTTTTGAAAGCAGTGATGCGTGTATTGTGGCAGTATCAAAGGCAAATGATCGTTCTGATGAATACTTAGGCATACGGCGACTAAAATTCCCACAAGATGCCCCATCTCGATCGACCTTAAAATTGGAAGAGGCCATTACGTTTTTTTATACCCCTGCACAACAATCACTACTTTTCAAAAAAGGGATGACCGCCGTCGATCTTGGTGCTTGTCCAGGAGGGTGGACGTATCAGCTTGTCAAAAGAGGAGTGAAAGTTGAAGCTATTGACAATGGTGCTATTGCTGATTCATTAATGAAAACTGGCATGGTTAAACACTTTGCTGTAGACGGTTTTGTGTATCAGCCGCTTGACGGCCACGTTGATTGGTTGGTGTGTGACATGATAGAAAAACCTGACAAGGTCGCATCGTTGATGGTCAATTGGTTAAAAAATAATTGGGCCAGTGCCGCTATTTTTAATCTGAAACTTCCGATGAAAAAGCGTTTTCAGACTGTTGATGTATTGTTGAAACAGATTGCTGAGGAACTGGGTGGTTTGTCGGCGATGCAAATCCAAGCAAAGCATCTTTACCACAATAGAGACGAGGTAACGGTGAGTGTTATTAAGAACAGCTCACTTTTTGACGTTTAACTTAAAAGGCTGCATAAAAAATCAAAGCGTATATGGATATACTCGCAGCGATTTTGCGGCAAACAAAGTTGAACCTCTATGCCTTATCCCGCTTTCTACTGAAGGAGAGCGTCGCGGATCAAAAAATAGCCTTTGCACACAGGTATTTTATTCTTTAAATGAGTTCAAATGTTTCTCGCCATAATTATTCGCGAAAAAGGGTGTAAATATAGTCCAATAATCTATATAATCCGCCAGCAAATTTTTTCGAACCAATTATATAAGTGGAACTATGGCAGACCTATCGCATTATCGAAATATTGGTATCTTTGCCCACGTAGACGCGGGTAAAACTACCACTACAGAACGTATTCTTAAACTTACCGGTAAAATTCATAAAACTGGTGAGGTACATGACGGTGAATCAACTACTGACTTCATGGAGCAAGAAGCAGAGCGTGGAATTACAATCCAGTCTGCTGCAACGACATGTTTCTGGAAAGACCATCGTATGAATATCATCGATACCCCTGGACACGTTGATTTTACTGTTGAAGTATATCGTTCGCTTAAAGTCCTTGATGGTGGTGTAGGTGTATTCTGTGGGTCTGGTGGTGTTGAGCCACAATCCGAAACTAACTGGCGTTATGCTAACGAATCAGAAGTTGCGCGTATTATCTTTGTAAATAAACTTGACCGCATGGGTGCAGACTTCTACCGCGTTGTTAAGCAAGTTAAAGATGTATTAGGTGCTAACCCACTTGTTATGGCTTTGCCTATCGGTATCGAAGACGATTTTGTTGGCATCGTAGATGTTCTTGAGAAAAAAGCATACGTTTGGGACGACAGTGGTCTTCCTGAAAACTACGAAGTCCAAGATGTTCCTGCGGATATGGTAGACAAAGTCAATGAGTACCACGAACAGTTGATAGAGACGGCTGTTGAACAGGACGATGACCTAATGATGGCTTACATGGATGGGGAAGAACCTTCTATCGCAGACATCAAACGCTGCATTCGCGAAGGTACGCGTAAACTAGATTTCTTCCCCACTTACTGTGGTTCAGCTTTTAAAAACAAAGGTGTTCAGAACGTACTTGATGCTGTTGTTGATTACTTACCTAGCCCAACTGAAGTTGATCCTCAGCCATTGACTGATGAAGAAACCGGTGAGCCTACAGGTGAAGTGGCAACTGTTTCTGTTGATGAGCCTTTCCGTGCGCTAGCGTTCAAAATTATGGATGATCGCTTTGGCGCATTGACCTTTGTCCGTATCTACTCAGGTGTGTTGAACAAAGGTGATACCATTCTTAACTCAGCGACAGGTAAAACTGAGCGTATCGGCCGAATGGTAGAAATGCACGCGAATGACCGTACGGAACTCAATTCTGCCCAAGCAGGTGACATCATTGCTATCGTAGGTATGAAAAATGTACAAACGGGTCATACACTGTGTGATCAAAAGAACCCTTGTACGCTTGAGCCTATGATTTTCCCTGAGCCGGTAATTTCTATTGCAGTTGCGCCAAAAGACAAAGGTTCTACTGAGAAAATGGGTATCGCAATTGGTAAAATGGTTGCAGAAGATCCTTCTTTCCAAGTTGAAACAGACGAAGACTCTGGTGAAACCATACTTAAAGGAATGGGTGAGCTTCACTTAGATATCAAAGTTGATATCTTAAAGCGTACTTATGGTGTTGAGTTAGAAGTAGGTCAGCCTCAGGTTGCTTACCGTGAGACAATCACTATGCCTGTTGAAGATTCTTACACACACAAGAAGCAGTCTGGTGGTTCTGGTCAGTTTGGTAAGATCGACTATAAGATCCGCCCAGGTGAGCCAAATAGCGGATTCGTTTTCACCTCAACAGTTGTAGGTGGTAATGTACCTAAGGAATTCTTCCCAGCGATTGAGAAGGGCTTTAAGGGTATGATGAACGAAGGTGTACTTGCGGGCTTCCCAGTACTTGATGTTGAAGTCGAGCTGTTTGACGGTGGTTTCCACGCAGTTGACTCATCGGCAGTAGCGTTCGAGATTGCAGCTAAAGGTGCATTCCGTCAGTCTATGCCAAAAGCCGGTCCTCAGTTAATTGAGCCAATCATGAAGGTTGACGTGTTCACGCCTGAAGATCACGTAGGTGATGTCATCGGTGACCTTAACCGTCGCCGTGGTATGATCAAAGACCAAGAAGCTGGTGTAACAGGCGTACGTATTAAAGCTGATGTGCCGCTGTCTGAAATGTTTGGTTATATCGGTCACTTACGTACGATGACCTCTGGTCGTGGTCAGTTCTCTATGGAATTTTCTCACTACAACCCTTGTCCACAAAATGTAGCTGAAAAAGTCATTGAAGAGACAAAAGCAAGAAAAGAAGCCAAATAAATCACTTCTTAGCAAATAAACAAACCCCGACAATGTGTTGGGGTTTTTTTTGTTCTTTTGCTTTAGTTGTTTGCTTATTTCGATTTTAGGTTATTTAAACATGTCATCAACGATTGTTCTATTTGCTTGTTATTGCCTTTGTCATCAGAGTATTGGTAATCATAGAAGTGTTCTACAAAGTTATGCAAAGCATCACGCTGCGCTTTGTCAAAAGACGGTGATATGCGTTGTGTAAATTGCTTTAGTGTTTCGTGAATTTCTTTTTTATGGCCTTTGTTCTCTAGGGCTTCGACGAGCACTAAGTCGGGTGAAATGTGACTGGCGCGTAGCCATCGCTTCCATGGCACAAATAATATGCAAATAAATATCGCTATCGCTGCAAAACTAGCAATAAGAAAGGTAATGAGGTTTTTAGCGCTTGCTTTTCCGAATAACCATTCGAGTATATTGCGCTGACTGTCCTGATCAAAGTCGAGCACAAACTGCGACCAATTGTGGTTTGCAACGGTAAGGAGGTCGTTGAGCTGTTTAAACCCCCATAGACTTGCCATATTTCTAAACAAGTCACTACCTTCAACAAGCTCGCTTTCATCCTCTTCAAGAGAAGACAACAAACCTGATAACAAACGGTTGGGGGCAACTAAAGCGGTAGGATCGATTCTGATCCAGCCAGCGTTATCATCCCACGCTTCAACCCAAGCATGAGCATCATACTGCCTCACTGTGATAATGTTCTCGCCCTGCAATTGACCACCTTGATATCCAGTTACAATTCTTGCCGGAACACCCGCAACACGCAACATAAAGGTAAGTGCAGACGCATAATGTGAACAAAAGCCGCGTTGATAGTCAAAGAGAAACTGATCAACAGACGCTTGTTGCATTAGCGGTGGTTTGAGGGTGTATGAAAACGCCTCCTCGGTAAATTTAGCGTTGAGCGCTTGAATGATCTCCAGAGTATTTTTGTTGGATAAATTGAGAGTATTTACCCATTCTATTGTTCTTGGGTTTGTCTCTGAGGGCGTCTGCAAATATTTTTCAAAGTTAAGCGTATTTTTAAAATGATTGAGTTTCATCGATGGATACGCTGCCAATATATAAAGGCTAGGTTGCACCGACGCTTGCTGTGTATGCAGTTGATAATTTTGATTCACATATATATCTTGTGCACTCATCACATTGATAACCTGTGGTACGTCGAGCGAAAACAGCCATTTTGTATGAGTGGGTTCGGCCATAATCAAGTATAGAAAGCTTTCTCCTTGATAAGGTAAGTTGCTCGACATTTGATTGCCCACTGACTCCGCCGCAATTGACCATGTTGCGCCGTCAAAATAGTCAAGCACAATTGAGCGCCAATAACGCTCTGAGGGGGCGGGAATGGCATCGCTAAATTCAGCTCTAAATACTAAGTTTGCAGATTGCGCTAAATTTGCAATATCGCCAGGTGTGACACTTTCGCTCAAACCTGTTTGCGTTGTGCGTTCGGTCGGTGTCTGCCAAAAAGGGGGAAGGCGAGGCACGATTAAAAACAAAGCGAGCGCAATAGGCAGGGTTTGCAATAGCAGTTTATTGGTTTGTAGAAAACTGTGCCGCGTAATTAATTTACCGGCATTGAGTAAAAATGCCACATACATTAAATTCACGATAGCTATAGCGTAGTAAATAGCAAAACCCACACCTTGGTGATAGATAAAACCGCATGCAATCAGAAACAGCTGGACAACTAAAATGGTATGTAAATCAGATTTTTTATGCAGCATCATAAACTTTAGACAGCAGGCCACAACCAGCAAATTAACCATTGTTGAGAGCAGTCCATAGTCGTCAGAAAACAAGACCAAAAGTGCTAGGCAAAAAATGGCAAAAATATTTAAGGTTTTGTTTTTTAACGCGGGAATAAAATAAAAAGCACGGGCACCGGCAATACTGACGGCACAGATGAACAATACCCAAACCCATACCATAATGGGCGAAGCCAGTGGCATCACTATATAGCAAAAGCACATAACCGAAATAAGTGCAGGGAGTTTAGAGGGGTTGATATACTGGCTCATTTGTTAACTGCGTTCCCCACTTGAGAAAACGCTTCACGCGTTTCTGCCTGGCCTTCGTTAGACGGGTACTTCGCTAGACTCAATAAACATTCCTGTAAATGTTTTTCTCCGAGGTTGGGGAGTATTTTATGATCGCCAAGATCTAAACCGAAACTGACTTTGTCTCGACTCAATTCTTGTACCTGAAAACACAATACGCTTAAGGCTCGTTCAAGCGGCAAATCAGCGTGATCTTTAAGTCTTAGCCAGCCACTTACACCCTTACTTTCGTTAAAATCTTTGCTTAATAATCCTAGTCCTTTAGCTAAGTGCTTCCATGATACATGGTGCAGAGGGTCGGTTTTTTGATATTGCCGAATACCTTGGAGGTTGTCAGAAATAGACAGTTGAGAGTCTGAGCTTTTGTCGACTAAGTTTTCGTCATGCATGTGATGCAACACGATAGCCCTTTTTTCGACAGCCGGATAAACAATTAATGGGCATTTGGGAACTATATAACTCCAGCACTTGAACAAACCAAAACCATATATACCGTTGACAGTAACTTTACCCAAATCATGTAAGCCTCTTTTTTGCTTAGGCAAGCGAATATCAAAACTTACTTCTGTGTTGTCATGCGATGTTTCATTTGGGAAGTGGTAAGACTTACCTTCAATTATAAAATTGAGTTCTCCACCAAGGTATTGCCCACTGGAGCTAATTTGCAGTCTTATGTGTGGTTTTCTGTTCGCATAATCAGGTATAGGAGGACAGACTGTGATTTTGTACTGAGTAAAAAAGAAATAGTTGTGAAACAAAGACAACAAATTTAAGGCAATAATAAAATAACTGAGGCTCAGTACAATATTGTTTTGGTAATTGGTGCCTAAAACGAATAAGCATATCGCGACTGCGATAGTAGACCAGCCAAAACTAGTGGGTAAAATAAAGGTGTTGTGTAAGCCAAAGCCCTTTGCTTGACGCGCATCTGCCCGTTTTACCACCCATTCATAGTGTAAAGCCCAATAGCGCTTCTTTAAGGATAAAATCATGCCGCAAGTGGGTCGACTTGCTGTAACAAATGTTCGCTGTAACTTGAGCCAGTTTGACTATATAACTGACCGCGCAAACGATGTTCAGTTACGGAGGGAAAGACAAATTGAATATCTTCAGGGGTAACAAAATCACGTCTGTTAATAAACGCACAAGCTTGAGCGCATCGAAAAATCGCTTTTGTGGCGCGTGGTGATAAAGCATTAGGGAAATCACTGCTCTCTCTACTTAGGCGCACTAGTTTTAACAAATAATTGAGTACTGCATCACTAACAACGACTTTGGTGACGGTTTGTTGCATGACACTGAGTGTTTCAATAGGTAACAAAGTATCGAGGATGAGCGGTGAATCTTGATTTAGCAACATGTGTTTTTCAGATTCAAAATCTGGATAGCCCAAGGAAATTTGCATTTGAAAACGGTCAAGTTGTGATTCTGGTAAGGGGTGAGTACCTGATTGGTGTAAGGGGTTTTGCGAGGCAATGACGAAAAATGGTTCGGGCAGTTTGTAGCTTTCGCCATCAATGGTCACTTGACGCTCAGCCATTGCTTCGAGTAATGCACTTTGGGTTTTAGGGCTAGCACGGTTTATTTCGTCGGCAAGTACCAGTTGATGAAATATTGGTCCAGGATGAAAACTAAAGGCATTGTTTTTCTGATCATAAATATTCACGCCCAACATATCCGCAGGCAATAAATCAGAGGTGAACTGAATACGCGAGTAATTTAAACCGAGAGTGGCAGCAAGTGCTTGAGACAGGGTCGTTTTCCCCATTCCTGGCAAGTCTTCCAGTAGTAGGTGGCCATTAGCTAAAATACAGATCAAACTTAACTCAATTTGAGTATGTTTTCCTCGTACAATGTTACCTATTTTATCTATACATTGGCGAATATCAGAGCGCATGGTAAGAGTCTTATTGTTTTGAGCGAATATCAACTTTACAATACTAGAGGATTAAATTTAACAAGCAATTATCATTCTGAATACCGAGGTATGAGTTTTTAGTGTGATGATATGCTCTATTGACAGTTTGCATGAATGTAAGGGCTTCAAAGGAAAGGCATCGACAATCACAAAAACGCTGCAAGTACATCCATGTACGCTTATATTTTTCTTCCATGAAAAATACATTTTGTGATTGTCGATGCCTTTCCTTTGAAGCCCTTACATTCATTCATCACTATTAGCGAAGCGACAAAAAGCGCTACACTTTTCTGGGAAAGACTATTTTATGCCTCCACACTCTATGGCGGGAAAACTACCTGCACAAGCACAATTGATAAACGTCGCTAAATTGGTCACGGATTACTATCGATTCGTACCCGATCCAAATGAGCCTACACAAGCTGTGAGCTTTGGTACATCAGGGCACCGAGGCACCTCTTCCAATTGTTCTTTTAACGATACGCATATTGCTGCTATCAGCCAAGCATTAGCGGAGTACCGCGTAAAACATGATATCACTGGTCCAATGTTCGTGGGTAAGGATACCCATGCACTTTCGGAACCCGCAATGGTGACCGCGATCGAAGTATTATGCGCAAATGGCATCACTGTTTATGTGCAGCTTGACAATGGATTTACACCCACGCCTGTTATTTCACAGCGCATTGTCAGTTACAACCGAGAGCGCAAAAGCGGTTTTGCTGATGGCGTTGTGATTACTCCTTCTCACAACCCTCCCACTGATGGTGGTTTCAAGTACAATCAATTACATGGTGGGCCTGCCGACAGTCAAGCTACGACTGAAATTCAACAGCGTGCAAATGAAATAATATCTAGTCAGTCAAAAGCCGTTAAACGCATGGATATCAAGCGTTGCTTTGGTTCTGCCTTAGTGAAAGAAATCGATTTTTCTGACGATTACATCGAATCCTTATCCAAGGTCATTGATATGCAGGCTATTGCCAATGCTGGCATCAAACTTGGCACTGATCCATTGGGTGGCTCGGGGTTAGCCTATTGGGACAAGATTGCTGAGCATTATGGTTTAAGTATTGATGTGGTTAACCCTAGTTTAGATCAACGTTTTGCTTTTATGCCTTGCGACCATGATGGGAAAATTCGCATGGATTGCAGCTCTCCTTTTGCCATGTCAGGCTTGATCAAATTGAAGGACAACTATGACATTGCTTTTGGTAATGACCCTGACTTCGACCGTCACGGAATTGTGACCCCCTCTGCTGGTTTAATGAACCCTAACCACTATCTCTCAGTGGCCATTAATTACTTGTATCAACACAGAAGCGATTGGTCATCTTTATTATCTGTCGGTAAAACGCTGGTATCGAGCTCTATGATTGACCGAGTGGCGCATAAGCTGGGTCGTGACTTAGTCGAAATGCCCGTGGGCTTTAAGTGGTTTGTTGAAGGCTTGTCAAAGCAAACTATTGGTTTTGCGGGTGAGGAGTCTGCTGGCGGTATTTTCTTGCAGCGTGATGGTAAAACATGGGCAACAGATAAAGACGGTTTTATTTTAAGTTTATTAGCCGCTGAGATTACTGCTGTGACGAGCAAAGACCCAGGAGAGCATTATAAGCAATTGACCCAATCGTTTGGTGAGCCGGTTTATCAGCGGATTGATGTTGCTACTTCCCTTGAGGAAAAGCAGCGCTTGTCCTCTGTCGATAGTTCGGCAATAACGGCAACTGAAATTGCGGGAGAAGAAATTGTAAATGTTCAAAGTAAAGCCCCTGGCAACGACGCAAAAATCGGCGGATTAAAAGTATCCACTGAAAATGGATGGTTTGCAGCGCGCCCATCAGGCACAGAAGATGTGTATAAAATTTATGCTGAAAGCTTTCGGGATGAAGCGCATTTACAAACGCTTTTAAATGAAGCCCAATCTCTCGTATCGGAGACCTTGAAGTAAGAGAAAGGAAAGTGACGTATCAGGGTAAATGTTATTAATATGTTGCAATTAGTGCAAAAAATAGGCAAGCAAGTCAATTTTTAAAAATCTTTAACGTTTTGGTAACATATGAGCGCTAAAACCCACATATTTCCTGTAGTTTTGATAAAAAACATGTACTACACTTTTCCCGTTGATTCGACTCCACGGGAAAAGTGTTTATGCCTGCACAAAAGAAAGTAACGACAAAAACTGCCGCAAAAACTACCAGCAACACTTCAAAAGCAAAAACTAAGGGGCAGGGCGCTGCCACTTCTGTCTCTATTCAATTGGACAAAGACGACTTCAAACAAGCGGTGATAAGAAATCTTCACCGTACCTTGGGGACGGATGAAAACAAGGCCAACAAGCATGCGTGGTGGAAGGCGACGAGTGCGGCAATGCAAGAGTTGGTATTTGAGCGTTTGAGAACGACACAAAAGACGCATTATCTGAATGATACGCGTGCGGTACACTACTTTTCTGCCGAGTTCTTAATGGGGCGCTTGCTATCAAACAATATGCACAATTTTGAGCTTTTTGACACGGCAAAACGCGCTCTAAAAGAGTTAGGCGTTGACCTTGTCGATATGCTTGAAGAAGAGCCAGATATGGCATTGGGTAATGGTGGTTTAGGGAGGCTTGCAGCATGCTTCATTGATTCTCTGGCAACCATGGAATTTCCGGCAATTGGCTATGGTATTCATTACGAGCACGGCCTGTTTCGTCAAGAAATCAGAAACGGTGCACAAATTGAAAGACCCGATAGCTGGCGAGACTACGGCAACCCTTGGGAAATATGTCGTCCTGAATCTATACAGCAAATTAGTTTGTACGGTTATGTTGAAACGAAATATGACGAAGACGGCAAGATTCACAAAGAGTGGCATCCGGGCTCAATTGTGACTGGCGTGCCTTGGGATATTCCTATTGTCGGCTATGGCGGAAAGACCGTAAATGTGCTGCGCTTATGGCAAAGCCAATCTTCAGAATATTTTAACTGGGATGTGTTTAATGCAGGCGGCTATGTTGACGCTCAACGCGAGAATGTAGAGTCAGAGACAATCTCTAAAGTGTTGTACCCGAACGATGAAACGGAAGCAGGAAAAGAGCTTCGCTTGATTCAGCAATACTTTTTTAGTGCATGCTCACTTAAGGACATCATTCGCCGTTATAAGCGCGTACATGGGGATGATTGGAGCCGCTTTGCTGAGCAAGTGGTGATTCAACTTAATGACACTCACCCAGCAATCGCAATACCCGAATTGATGCGTATACTTGTGGATAGAGCCGAACTCTCTTGGAACGTCGCGTGGGAGATATGTACGCAAACATTCGCTTACACTAATCATACTTTACTACCGGAAGCGTTGGAAAAATGGCCAGTTCGTATGATCGGAAAAATACTACCGCGTCATTTAGAAATAATTTACGAAATAAATCATCGTTTTATGGCTGAAGTCGACGCAAAATGGCCAGGCAACAATGAGATAAAAGCAAAACTATCAATTATTGAAGAAAGCAACGAAAAAATGGTGCGAATGGGCAATTTGTCTGTTGTTGGCTCGTTTGCTGTAAATGGTGTGGCCGAAATACACTCTGCTTTGGTTAAAAGTCAATTATTCCCCGAATTTAACGAGTTATATCCTGGTAAGCTCACCAATGTGACAAATGGTATTACGCCAAGACGTTGGTTAAAGGCGTGTAATCCTAGTTTATCTGCATTGATTACTAAAAAGATTGGGGGTGATTGGATACTCAATCTTGATAAGCTGGATGATTTGTCTGCTTTTGCCAGCAACAAAACCTTCCAAAACCAATTCATGAAGGTTAAACAGCAAAATAAGCTAGCTCTTGCGGAAGAGATTAAGAAATTAACAGGTATTATTGTTGATCCGAAAGCGATATTCGATATACAAATCAAACGTTTGCACGAATACAAACGTCAGCATCTGAATTTACTGCATATTCTGGCTCTGTATCGCCGGCTACTGCAAGACCCCGATTATGATATGCACCCTCGCGTATTCATTTTTGGCGCAAAAGCCGCACCAGGTTATGCATTAGCGAAGACCATTATTTACGCCATCAATGTGGTAGCGGATAAGATCAATAATGATAGTCGTGTCAATGAGAAGCTAAAAGTAGTGTTTTTGCCAAACTACCGAGTATCGTTAGCGGAAAAAATGATCCCTGCTGCAGACGTGTCACAGCAAATTTCTACTGCAGGTAAAGAAGCATCAGGCACAGGGAATATGAAACTGGCTCTAAATGGTGCCATTACAATAGGTACACTTGATGGCGCCAATATTGAAATCGCTGAAGAAGTAGGTGAAGACAATATATTTATATTTGGCTTAACTGTTGATGAAGTCAACGAAACGCTAAGTGCGGGCTACAACCCCTATGATTATTACTATAGCAACGAAGAATTAAAGGCGACCATAGACTGGTTAGATAGCGATTATTTCACTCCAGGTAACCCTCATGCGCTATCTTCACTTAAACATAGTTTGCTTGAAGGCGGTGATCCGTATTTAGTTCTCGCTGATTTTGAGGATTATTGTAAGGCGAATCTGGCACTTGATTTAGCCTATAGAGATAAGTCTAAGTGGGCTAAAATGGCTATTTTAAATACAGCTAAAATGGGTAAGTTTACCTCTGATCGTTCAATCAAAGATTATGTAGAACGCATTTGGAAGCTTGATAGTTGCCAAGTGAAATAAAGGTAATCAGCCCGGAATAGGCAGTTTCTGATGGTCTAATACATAAATTGGATTTGCACAAATTGTAAGCCAGTAACAACAGCCTCTAGACAAAAGAATAAAAAGCCGGTTTTAAACCGGTTTTTTTATAAAGAAAATCCGCAGGTTTACGATAACAAAATGAGTACGCGGGAGTCCGTTTGTTTTTTTGGATAAAGGCAACCCGCTAATTTGTTACACAGTGGACTTTATGATTAGAAGCATACATAAGCATTTAAATGAAATTCCCAACCGATATCATTTCATCGAGTTAATCGAAGAAACCGCTGCAAAAAAAAGTCGGTTCAGCGTTATGTTTATGGATGTCATGCGTTTTTCAGATGTGTCAGCGGCCTTTGACCATAAATCAGGTGATGAAGTTCTACTGCAAATCGTCAATCATATCTGCGCTATATTCACCAATGCTTGTGCGGTAGGGCGCTTAAGTGGTGATATATTTGGCGTGGTGTTTGATGATGCCGTTACAGACAAAGACATCAGAAATGAGCACGCACGCTTAATCTCTCATTTTAAAACACCACTTAGCGTCAATAATACCGCTTTTATCGCTGACTTTAATGTGGGGGCGGCTATCAAAAAGACGGAAGGCTCAGATGTTAATACCATTATTTCTCTCGCGGAAAGTGCACTCAGAAAATCTAAATCTAATCGTCATGTCAATTTTACGCTGTTAACTGATGAGACCAATGAAAATCACGGTAAAGGTTTAGCACTGAAAGCGGATCTTACTCGCGCTCTAAATAACGACGAATTAGAATTGTACTTTCAACCAAAAGTTGACTTGCAATCGTATAAAATTATTGGCGGAGAGTGCTTGCTAAGATGGAATCATCCCTTAGATGGTGTGGTCTTCCCAGGTACTTTATTACAAGCAGCCGAATCTTACAATATGATGAATGAATTAGGCTATTGGACTTTAGAAAATGCATTTAGAAGCTTGGCTTTGTTAAGGCAGGAAGGTTGTGAAATACCTATTTCAGTTAATCTATCTCCAACGCAGTTGTACGATCCTCGCTTATTACCAATATTGAGGAAATTTATTCGGGACTATCAAATAGAAGCAAACCTCATTGAGATTGAGTTAACTGAAGATGTGATGCTTACAAACTCGTTACTAGTTAAGCGACAATTAAGCGAAATTAAATCGTTGGGAATTGCCCTATCCATGGACGACTTTGGGAAAGGATATTCAAACTTGTCTTTTGTCAGGGATCTTGATTTGGATGCCATCAAAATTGATAAAGCCTTTGTTTTTGAATTATCAGAATCCCCCGTAAATTCAGCTATTATTCAAGCGACAAAAGTGATTTGTGATGCAAAAGGTTGTGAAACGTTCGCAGAAGGAATAGAGACTTTACAGCAGTTGGCTATTTTGCAGTCTATGGGAATTTCTAAGGGCCAAGGCTTTTTGTTTTCTCCTGCCGTTCCTATTGCAAAGTTCCTAGAGCAAATTAAAAAAGGCGACTTTTCTCAAGTCTTGTATGACGATACATCCTCTGGGGTAGCGTAAGGGGAGTTAATTGTACTTTCGAGGAGCGATTAAACCGAACTCGGTGCTCTATCTTTGATTTATGTGCTAGCATGCTCTGCTATTTAAGTTAGTAAGCACATTAATATGAATTCTCCACTCAGTGACTATCTCTCGTACTCACTACAACACTATACGCAATGGAAAGCGTTTTCTGGCACTATTGGCTCTGCCATAGCATTTAAAAGTGAAGTACCTGGCGTACTTTTGATAACACCGATTGCTGAGCAAACACCTTGCAAGCGCATCATACTCTCTTGCGGTATTCATGGAAACGAGACAGCACCTATCGAAATTTGCAATGCCTTAATACGCGACATTTATGAAGAAAAGCTTTCTTGCCAACACGAACTAATGTTTGTTTTTGGTAATTTACCCGCTATGCAAATAGCCAAGCGCTTTGTTGATGAAAACCTCAATCGTTTGTTTGATCCAGAAGCGTCAACTTTATCTGGTTTACTCGAAGAAGAAGCCAATCAAGATATGCTGAATCTCGAAGAGCATCGTGCGTTAGTTTTAAAGCACGCCGTCGATAACTTTTTTTCGAACGCAAGCTCTGAACAACAGCTCATACACTACGATTTACATACGGCTATTCGCCCTTCTAAAAATGAAAAATTTGCGGTGTATCCGTATTTGCATGGCAGGCCTTATTGCAAAGAACAGTTACAATTTTTATCTGATTGCGGTGTGAATACTATATTACTATCTCAAACACCCGCGACAACATTTAGCTATTATTCGTCGCGTAAATTTGGTGCACATGCTTTCACGGTAGAGTTGGGTAAAGTGAAACCCTTCGGAGAAAATGACATGGCATCGTTTACAGCTGTGACACATATGCTAGCCCAGCTAATCAAGAAAGAAGCAGTGCGTATCAGTAAATATGAAGACTGCCCCTTGGAAATTTTTACTGTAAATCAAGTCATCAATAAGACGAAAGATGATTTTTCATTACATTTTTCTGACGATGCGGCAAATTTTACTGCCTTCAAGAAAGGGGAGGTGTTGGCGAGTGAATCAGGTGCTGAATACTGCGCTGAGTATGATGGCGAAGCCATTGTGTTCCCAAATGCGCAGGTTGCGCTCGGGCAACGTGCGCTGTTAACGGTTATTCCGTGCGAGCTTTAAGAAAGCAAATTATTATTTAAAGTAGGAGAATACGATGATAATTACTACCACTAATGCAATTGAAAGACAAAAAATCGAGCAGTACCACGGCGTAGTTATTGGCGAAGCCATTATGGGGGCAAATGTCTTTAAAGATCTTTTTGCATCAATTAGAGACATAGTTGGCGGACGCTCAGGTGCCTATGAAGAAGAACTCACAAAAGCGAGAAAAATAGCATTTGCGGAAATCGAACGAGAAGCGTACATGTTGGGTGCCAATGCGATCGTTGGTGTCGACCTAGATTATGAAGTGGTAGGCCAAAATGGCAGTATGCTAATGGTGAGTATTAGTGGTACCGCCGTTAAAACGGTACCAGTGTAAAAAGAGATAAGTTTAGAAAGAAGTCGAAGTATCTAAATTATTCTATCGTATAGGGTTCGCGCTCTTTGGCTTCTTGTTTATTCTTTTCAAACAAACCATTATAAAAATCGTCTTTCGCTTTTTTGTATTCCCAAGACTGGTACAAGATATTATTCATATTTTTACTGTTCCATGTATTCCATAATTCGGCCAGTTCGGCCTGTTTTTGTGGCATTTGGTCAACAATGTTATTTTGTTCACTTGGGTCGTTGATCATATCAAAAAATGCGCGACCAACATTGGGGAGCGGTTGGCGCATGTATTTTGCTTCTGGTGTTCTTACCGCATAAATGTGATCGGCTTCTTCCAGTCGCCAAAATAGAGCAGGGTGGGGCGAATCTGTTTTTTCTTTGGTGAAGTACGGCAGTAAATTGACTCCCTCTAGCAAACCTTCTGGGTCACTGGCGCCCGATATTGCGACGGATGTGGCAGCGATATCGAGTGCCGAAACCAATCCGTCAAAAGCAAAGCCTTGTTTAATTTTGTTTGGCCAATGTGCAAGGAAGGGGACTTTAATTCCGCCTTCTAAAAGCGCTACTTTTCCTCTTCTGTAAGGTGAATTGTCCGACCAATCTAGAGTGGGCAGCCATTCTTCGGGATAAACGCCGCCATTGTCAGACAGGAAAAAAATAAGCGTATTATCTAGTTTCTTTGTCCGCTTTAAAGCATCAATGATAAGCCCGATACCCTGATCCATTTCATCGATCATGGCGGCGTAGACTCTGCGCTCCATGTCCTCAATATGGCTGTATTTTTCAATTGTTTCGGCCGGCGCTTGCAAAGGTGTATGTGGGGCGTTGTATGACATGTAAATCATGAACGGCTTGTCAGTTTGCTTTTGAATGTATTTTACTGCGTCTTTACTTAGTGCTGTGGTCAGATATTCGTCAAATTCGGCGACTGTCGTATTTCTCATTATAGGAAGCAGATACCCCCCCGCACCGACATGCACCTCACCAGGCATATAGTTATGACCACCGTCTAGAAAGCCATAGAAATAATCAAAGCCGCGTTTAGTCGGTTGAAAACGTGGTGCGCCCCCTAAGTGCCACTTACCAAAAATGGCAGTGTTGTAACCAACTTCTTGCAAACGTTTAGCAAAGGTTTTTTCTGACAATGGTAAGCCCATATGTTTGTCGTCAGGCGAGTAAGAAACATTGTTTTCCATACCAAACCTTGCTTGATAGCGACCAGTTAATAAACCGGCTCTGGATGGGCCACAATAAGGGTGGGTGACATAGCCATTTTTAAATACTACGCCGTTATGCGCCAAGGCATCGATATTGGGCGTTTTTATGTCCTCAGCGCCGGTGTAACCTAAATCTCGGTATCCGAGATCATCGGCAAGAATGACCATAATATTGGGTCTTTCATCGGCATATACATTGACAACTGAAAGAGACAACAAGCTGAACAGCCACATGAGTCTATTTGTTAGCTTTTTGGACGAACAATATTTCATACTACTAAACCTTAATCTTTTACGTGATTTCTATATTTATCCATGCGTTCCATCGCTTGCCCCTCGTATTCCCGTTTTAACTGCCATAATGGACGCTCAAGTGTTAGTTCCCATGCAAATAATTTTTTATACAAGGATTTCAGTTTTTCGGGGTGTTTATTTGCCAAATTGTTTTGCTCAGCTTGGTCAAGGGCTAAATTGTACAGTTCTGCAGGCCTGTCCGGAAAACGCAGCATTTTCCAATCACCGTCTCTGATAGCACCTCGGTTTTCCTTTTTCCAATATAGCGTTTGGTGAGGTCGTTGGCTGTTTCTCTTCGATATATAGGGAAGCAAGTTTTTTCCGTCTGCCGCTGCTAGGTCTTTGGGCGCACCGCCTGCCGCAGCATAAAATGTGGGAAGTAAATCAAGTGTACTAATTGGGTAGTCATATTTAATTTTTTGCGGTAATTTGGCTGGCCAAGACATAATAAAAGGTACGCGGATACCCCCTTCTAAATGATTGGCTTTTGTGCCACTTAGCGGTGCATTGTTTGACGCATTCTGATCACTTGGCCCACCATTGTCATTGGTAAATACTAAAATCGTGTTTTCGCGTAAATTTAAGGCTTCTAAACGTTCGTTCAAACGACCTATTGCTCTGTCCATAGATAAGGTCATTGCAGCCAGTGTTTTGCGCGTACCATTGATATTTGGAAATGCCTCTAAATCTTGTCGCTCTGCCTGCATTGGCGCATGCACGGCAGTGAGTGATAAAAAGGTAAAAAATGGCGCGGCTCGGTTTTCTTCGATGAATTCGATGGTTTTGTTTACCAAAGCATCAGTAAGATATTCAGGTGACTCGGCAAAGTGGCGGAAACCCTCCTCTAAATAATCTTCTTGACGGGGGTTAGGGTTTTGCTCGTTGAAGGGGAAGTAGCTTCTTGCTCCTCCTCTAAACCCATAAAAGTAGTCGAACCCTCTTTTTAATGGGTGAAAGGCATCTTTATTGCCTTGGTGCCACTTACCGATTAGTGCGGTGGTATAGCCTTTTTCTTTTAAGAATTGCGGCATTATCGGCACGTCAAGCGGCAAACCCATATCATCTCCAGTAATACCCGACTGACTCATATAGCCTGGCACGTTGTTTTCTTCGTACCCAAATTTTTGTTGATATTGCCCACTTAAAATCCCCGCCCTTGATGGACCGCATACGGCTGCTGTCACATAAGCCTGCGAAAAGACAATACCTTCATTGGCTAGTGCATCCAAATTAGGTGTAATCATCGTTTTGCTGCCTTGAAAACCAAAATCATGATAACCAGCGTCATCTGCGAGAATAAGAATGATGTTCGGTTTTTGTGGCTGGTTATTCTCTTCTTGCGCATGAGTATAAAATATACTCATCAACATCAATGTCATGGCGCAAAACATTGAGCTTAGCTTTGCACCCTGCCGTAGTAATACACCTTGCCTTAGTAATTCTGTGTTCAAACTTACCTCTTTTTTCAAATTTGGTATACCGCCGAAATTAATTACAAGACTACCGAATATTTTATAAACCTACTTAAAAAATAGGATGTGAGTTTATAAAAATCGGCTATTTTTACATGATTTGTTTTTACTAGGCAATTTTAGGGTGAGCTTATCATCAATACTCGTTAACATACGCGCTCGAAACAAAACAGGTTATTTATGAGCGACGTAACTTTACCGTGGAGTGAATTTGTTCGGGCAATTTTACCTCTAATAGCAGCAGTTATTTATTTACTCACACTTGTATATTTTACTTTGGTCAGACACAAGGTGCAGGGATACGCGTACTTTTTTACTTTTATATTGAGCTTTTCATTTTTTTTAATTGGTCCTGTGATCAACTTATTGCCTTTTGAAAGTGCGCATCGTTACTTTGATATATTTCGCAACTTGTTACTGTTTTCTGTTGGTATTCCTGCACTTACTATAGGTTTGGGTACGTTTGCTGAAGTGCAAATAAAGCGGCGGTACAAGCTGCTCGTATTCGCGTTGGGGTGGGTATGGAGTGCCTATTTTATTTTGTCACCTCCTTTACGATATATTGTCAATGATCAGTTTAGCTGGGCATTTCTTGATATAGCGCCGTCAAATATATATCAGGCTCAAGCATTCATAATTGTTTTTGCTTTAGCCTTGCCGACCCTTGTGGTTTTATTTAACTCTAAACACAAAGTGTATCAGCCAGCGCATAAACGGCGTTTAAGATGGATATGTATGGGAACGTTATGGCTGAGCCTATGCATGTGTTTAGGCTTGTTACTGCAACAATGGGGCATGTACTACGGTGGTGCGAGTATTTCTGCCTTAATATGGGCATGGGCAATTTATCAAGGTGTTTACCACCAACAATTGGCGCTCAATCAGCGACATATGCACCAAATTGAACTCGCTAAACGACACTTTAGCTCGAACAATGCGGATGACTATGAAGGCTATCCCCAAGGTCAACTTAGTCAATCATTTCCTTTTCGTTTGCGGAAGCAATTTATCGATACTGTTTATGAGGGTCAAGAAGAAGATACGATTGATAGCTTTTCTGCTTATCGTGAGGCATTGACTACTTTCACACAACATGAGCTGAGTGCATATAAAGTGTGTATGAAAGAAACCATTTATCTCATGGTAGAAGAAGCAATTAAACGAGGGAAAATACCTAGCGAATTACTTAGTTTATTGAATTCAGTGAGTGCAGATATCAATAACTTAGGATCAATAGAGCAAGTAGATGAAACTATACTCAGCTGTGCGAACAATCTGTCATACAATTCACCCGCAAAATCAAAAGAGTCACCTGATCAATTACTGGTTGATCACATCATTCAATATCTATTGTCTAACTACCATAAAAATATCAACCTTGACCAAATCGCGGAAGAGGTGGGAGCGAGCAGGGCGAAAGCGACAAAGGTATTTAAAAAGCTCACGCAGCTAACGATCAATCAATACCTCACCAAAGTCAGAATTGATAAAGCTAAAGTACTATTGAAAGATCATGGTGTAACTGAAACTGCCTTGGACGTCGGGTTTAGCAATCCTTCATATTTTACGACGGTATTTAAAAAGCAGACCGGTGTGTCACCGACCGAATATCAACAAAAAATAAGGGTACAAGACTCACGCAGCAGTGAACAAAAACAAACGTAAAAATGAAAGGCAGCGCCTTTCACATACCATATTCTGCAAGCTTACGTGATATTGGCACCCGCTCGCTAAATTCGCGTTATCGCTATAGCGCAATGCGCGGAATCCATAGCTTACGGATTCAATACACTGCAATATCTCTCATCCCTGAAGTGTTATTAGCTTCGATTCTCGGTTTGTAATTTAATTATCTGCAATTTGCATGATAACAAATTGATTTTTATGAGTATGTGGAAACCGAGAATTCGCGCTATGGCTTTTAGGTATAATTATTTTTTAGTCGTTATGCGCACTAAAATAGGCGGCTGTGTTGACATTTTTCTCGAATTGTCGTCACAATATCTTGATGCACGCAGAAAAACAGTCGTTTTGCTGTCGGACAACTCAGCCGCTAAAAGTGAGGCATCAAACTATGATAGAAGCCCGTGGGGCGACGAGGTAACATGCAAAGATCGTCACTGCATAAGCTGAGCATCGGAGAAACATGAGTAGAGAAGAGGTTGTCTCCCAAGAACAAGCTGATGACGGGGACAAAATACCTAAACGGCATTTCGCCCCGTATCTTGGTTATTAGTTCCCGCTAGGAAAGTTTATGAGAAAGGAATTTTTAATTTTAATCGTGGCTATTTTTGTCGCTGCTTGTAATTCGATAAGCAACTCTTCACAACACACCGATTCTCCTTGCTCGCTCCTTATGGACAGAGCTATGAGTCATGGTGTTCAAGGCTGGGTTCGGCTATCTTTCGATATCACCGAAATAGGCAATACTGATAACATAGAAGTTATAGATTCTTCTCATGCAAACATATTCGACGATGCGGCGATTTGTTCCCTATTGCAATGGAAATATAGGCCTAAGATTCAAAATGGTACACCTGTTAGGCAAACCAACCAAACCGTTCAATTAGACTTCAAATATGAATAGCATGGGAACTAACAAGCGCCTCATGGCAGTCGCTGGCGCGACTTCGGACACCCAATTTGTTGTGCAATTTGCATTTAGCTGCGCTACATTTTTGCAAATTCCCCAACAACAAATTCCCCAACAAATCGTGCGCCGCATAGGCGAGTGTTATACGCTGATGGAATTTGCATCGTGAGTTTTAATAAAGATTTAAAATCCAAGCCTAAGAAAAATCGTTTTTTCCCTTTACGATTTGGTGATGCTGTTCGAGCAGTGAAAGACCTTAATTTGAAGCAGTATGATGATAGCCGTCTAGCGGTTAGGATGGAGAATATTGAAGGCGAATTTAAGAACGGATTTCCATTATTTGACTTGGTTCCAGAAGAGGAACTAGCGATATTTTCCCTCAGTGAAAATTTATCAACTAAGCCCATACATAAAGCCATCATGCTTGCTCTGTCAAAAGCCAGTAAATTAAAAGTTAAGCCTAAAGACCACATTCACAACTCTTACTTTAGTGCTTATTTCAACTCAGATAATCAGGTGGTAATTGTCCGTGTAGATCGAACCTGCAAATTAAAAAGGTATAGGGGTGATGACAAGCTTAAAAACGCTAGGTATGTTGGTAGCTCTTGTAAAGAGGTTGTATTAGAGTCATTTTGCGTATAACACATATGAGCCTCGGGGCTGTCAATAGATAAAACTAATCCCTTGATCATTTTTTCAAGATCAATCTACTACCTTTTTCGGATCTGTTTACTTCGTCTGTCATGGTCGATGTTAAGCGTATAGCTTACGTCAAACACATATAGAGGATCTCTTGTGCAGCTATTGCCGCAGCCAGTTTTAATCCTTCCATAGATACAACTGGGTCACTAGACATTCATCGATTAACCTTCATCTGTCTTATTCAAAACGAAGTGGCTATTTTATCCAGTTAGTATCGGGCTCAGTAAAGGTGTAAGCATATTC